>JAHEJO010000075.1 GCA_024638805.1 Acidimicrobiales bacterium | reverse complement strand
GCGTGTCACTCTGACCGGCGCCAGCGGGTTCGTGGGCTGCAACATCGCCAAGGTTCTCGCCGATCGCCATGGTGACGATGTGTTCGCCGAGCGGATCGACATGACCGACCGGAACGAGGTGGTGGCCCACCTCGACGAGCACCGCCCAGCCGGAATCATCCACGCCGCCATCCTCAACGACTGGGATCTCATGTACGCCGACCGGCGTCTGGCATGGGCCAGCTACGTCGAGGCGACTCGGCACTACGCAGTCGCCGCCGAACTCCACAGCATCCCGTTCGTCCTCGTGAGCACCGACTGGGTTTTCGATGGGCTCGTCGGTGACTACGCCGAGGACGACGTCCCCAATCCGGTGAATCTGTACGGCTTTCTCAAAGCCGCGTCCGAGATCGTCGCCCGCGAGCACGGGGGAATCGTGGCCAGGGTGAGCGGCGTCAATGGGCGTCACTGGGCCCGACCGGCCGCGCCGCGAGCCCAGGACGCCGGCTTCGGCTACTTCGTCGCATCCTTGATCGACGCGTTGGAGCGCGGTGACACGTTCACCGTCTGGGAATCGGACCGGATCAACACGAAGGCATCCCCGTCTCTGGCCTCGATGTGCGGCGAGGTCATACGACGGGCGCTGGGCCGGCCCGACTTGGCCGGGTCGGTGGTCCACTGCTGTGGTGCCGAAGCGGTCACGAGACGCCAGTTGGCCCAACTGACCTGCACGGTGTTCGGTCTCGATCCGACGCTCCTGCGCTTCGCCGAACCGCCCGCCGACCAGCTGGCGGGGAGGGCCTTCCCGTCCGACACATCGCTGAGTGCCCGCTGGACAAGCGAAACGCTGGGGACCCCGCTGCCATCGGTCGTCGAACTGCTCCACGGTTTTCGCCACGAGCGGTCGACCGGGCAGATCGCCGATCTCTACGGATGATCGACGTCGACAACGAGGCGATCATCTCGCTCGTTCGGCGGGCCTCGGCCCACGCACTCGTCTATTTCCGGGTCGGGGGTCACGAAGTCGACAACAAAGTGGACGGCGGCTTCGATCCGGTGACCGCCGCTGACCGGGAGATCGAAACGCTCCTACGCCACGAGCTTGCCCTGTTGGTCCGACCCCTGCCCGTCATCGGCGAGGAGCAGGGCACGACCGGTGACCCCTCGGTCGGGCCGGCGTGGATCATCGATCCGATCGACGGCACCCGAGCCTTCATCAGCGGCCAACCGCAGTGGGGAACCCTGCTCGGCCTGCTCCACGACGGTCTGCCGGTCGGGGGTTGGATGCACCTGCCGGTACTGAAAGAAACCTACTTCGCGTTCGCCGGAGCCGCCGGCGTCGAGTCACCGACAACGGCACGACTGAGAACCAGCAAGTGCACCGAACTCGCCGACGCAACGATGGCATCGACCCATCCTTCGATGTTCGTCGGCGGTCTCAAGGACCGTTTCGACCGTTTGGAATCGGCGGTCAGGTTGAGCCGGTTCGGGGGCGACTGCCACAACTACGGACTGTTGGCCAGCGGTGACATCGACCTCGTGGTCGAGAGCAAGATGCGGTCCTACGACATACTTCCGCTCGTGCCGATCATCCAGGCCGCCGGCGGGGTCGTCACCGATGGCGATGGCGATCCGCCGCTGCACGGGGGAACGATCATCGCGGCAGCAACGCCCGAACTTCATACCGCGGCGATCGACCACCTCACCCCCGCCGGATGATCGCGCCGGCCGAATTCAGGCCAGGAGCAGGTTGATCCGCTCGGCGGATGCCCGCACCAGCTTCTCGAAGTACTGGCGTCGATCGCCGGGAAAGCGGAACGACGGGCCGTGGATGTTGAGACCACCGACCACCTCGCCGGTGCGGGCGATGAGCGGCGCTGACAAGGATGTGAGGCCGTCTTCGACCTCGTCCACGGTCCATGCGACGCCGTCGACCCGGATCTGCTGGATCCGCTCCCACAGGTCATCTGGATCGGTCATCGACTTGTCGGTTCTGGCCTCGAGCTTGCGGCTCAGGTAGTTGGTCAACGCCTCATCGGGCCAGGCTGCCAGCGCGACCAGACCCGAGGACACCAGGTGCATCGGAAGCCGGCTGTCGACCCAATCGCGCAGCTGGACCGTGGTCTCGGGCCGTTCCTCGGCGACGTAGTGGATGTAGTAGCCCGATGTGACCGACAAACCGACGGCCTCACCCGCCTCGGCCGCGAGCATGCGCAATTCCTGTCTGGCCAGGGCGGACAGGCTGCGAGAAGCGTCGACGCCGGAAGCCATGGTGACGATGCCGGGCCCGATCCGATACAGACTCACGTTGTCGAGACGCTCGACCGCCCCGACCTCTTCGAGGGTGGCCAGAAGTCTCGATGTGGTCGAGATCGGAAGGGCGACGTTGCGAGCGAGCTCGCTGAGGCTGGCCGGGCCCACGCGCAGTGCATCGAGAATCTTGAACGCACGTTCCACGCTCTGTACGACTGGCATGCGCTGTCTCCCGGAGCTCTCTCCTGCCTGTGGGTTTCCATCATACGATAAGTTTCCGTCTGTTGGAAATACTCCTTCTTTTTGTGGCAAACTGATGTGACACCCGGCTAGCGCGCCGGTCCGGCTCAGGTCCACCGAGGAGGCATGTCACCAATGTCCGATGATCCCGACGACATCGATCTTTCGGCGCTGGGCGATGATGACCTCGTCGCCCAGATGCACGACGACCTCTACGACGGTCTGAAGGACGAGATCGTCGAGGGAACCGAGATTCTTCTCTCACGCGGCTGGAGTGCGGACCGGGTGCTCAACGATGCACTGGTCGAGGGGATGCGCATCGTCGGGATCGACTTCCGGGACGGCATTCTCTTCGTACCCGAAGTGCTGCTGTCGGCCAACAGCATGAAGGCGGGGATGGCCATCCTCCGCCCCCTGCTGGCCGAGACCGGCGTGGCGGCGATCGGCAAGGTCGTGATCGGCACG
The DNA here is from genome assembly GCA_024638805.1 of Acidimicrobiales bacterium. GTDB lineage: Bacteria > Actinomycetota > Acidimicrobiia > Acidimicrobiales > SZUA-35 > JABDIY01. Next base: position 9,950 of record JAHEJO010000075.1, on the reverse strand, counting down.
GTCAAGGGCGACATCCACGACATCGGCAAGAACCTCGTGGCGATGATGCTCGAAGGGGCCGGCTTCGAGGTGGTCGACATCGGCATCAACAGCGATGTCGACAAGTACCTCGCCGCCCTCGAAGAGCACAAGCCCGACATCCTCGGGATGTCTGCGCTGCTCACCACCACGATGCCGTACATGAAGGTCGTCATCGACACCATGATCGAAAAGGGACTGCGGGACGACTACATCATCCTGGTCGGTGGCGCACCCCTCAACGAGGAGTTCGGCACGGCGATCGGCGCCGACGGCTACTGCCGTGACGCCGCTGTGGCCGCCGAGATGGCCAAGAGCATGGTGCAGGACCGTCGTGCCGCCGCTCCCGCCTAGGGCAGGTCGCACACTTGTTCTGGCCTGCGGTGCGTTGGTACGCGAGGTCAGAGCGGTGATGGCCCGATTGCCGACGGTGCAGGCCGATGCGATCACGGTCGCCTACCTGCCCGCCCCCCTCCACAACCGGCCGGAGCGGATCGTGGGAGAGGTGACCCGCGAACTCGAGCAGCGGGGCGGGGAGTACACGTCGGTGGTGCTCGGCTACGGCGATTGCGGAACCGGCGGCGGTCTCGACCGGTATGTCGACGAATGGAATGCGGCCAACCCGGCCATCCCGATGCGACGACTCCACGGCGACCACTGCTACGCCATCTTCACCGACCCGCCGGTCTTCGCGGAGCTCCACGGCGACGAGCTCGGCACCTTCTTCCTCACCGACTTCATGGTCGTCAACTTCGAGTCGCTGATCTGGCAGGGGCTCGGCCTGGACACCAACCCCGAGCTGCGGGACATGTATTTCGGCCACTACACCAGAGCGCTCTACCTCGCCCAGATGCCCACGCCGGACCGGGAGCGGGCCGCCCGCAACGCCGCCGAACGACTCGGGCTGCGCTTCGACATGAGGACCACCGGCCTCGAGGCGTTCCAACGACAGCTCATCCCACTGCTGGAGCGCTCCTGATGCCCCGCCGCCGCCACGCCCAACTGATCGTCATCTACTGGCGTGACATCCCATCGCAGGTCAACGGCATGGCCGGAGGAGAGAAGCACCAGGTGCTCCTCAAACCCCGCTTCGAAAAAGCGATCGACCGGGCGGCGATGAAGGCCGGGATCACCACAGCCTCGGCGTATGTCGCGGAATGGCGGCGGGAAAGCCGCCCGTCGGATCCCGACATCACCACCGCAGCCAAAGCGCTGGCCGCCGAACTCGACGAGGCGTTCCCGCTCGAACGGCTCAACGAGTACGTCGAGAATGGCGGGTTCGCTCCCACCGACACCACCCAAAGCCAGACGACTGGCATTTCACCCGAGGAGACCTTGCCATGACCGACACCATCATCAGCTCAGCCAGCAAAGAAGTCGTCATCGGTTTCGACCGGCCGTTCGTGATGATCGGCGAGCGCATCAACCCGACCGGCCGCAGACTCCTGGCGGCAGAGATGAAAGAGGGCGACTTCAGCCGAGTCGAGGCCGACGCCATCGCCCAGGTCGAGGCCGGAGCACACATGCTCGACGTCAATGCCGGTATCCCTCTCGCCGATGAACCGGCTCTGCTGGCCCGGGCGGTGAAGCTGGTCCAGAGCATCACCGACGTTCCGCTCAGTATCGACTCGAGCATCGTCGAGGCGCTCGAGGCAGGCATCGCCGTCTACGAAGGCAAACCGCTGATCAATTCGGTGACCGGCGAGGACGAGGTGCTCGAACGGGTTCTGCCTCTGGTGGCCAAGCACGGCGCGGCGGTCGTGGCTATCTCCAACGACGAGACCGGGATATCCGAGGACCCTGACGTCCGCTTCGAGGTCGCCAAGAAGATCGTGCACCGGGCCGCCGACTACGGGATTCCGTCCCACGACATCGTGGTCGACCCGCTGGTGATGCCGATCGGGGCGATGGGCACCGCCGGCCGCCAGGTCTTCGCTCTGCTGCGCCGCCTGAAGGAGGAGCTCCAGGTCAACTCCACCTGCGGAGCCTCGAATGTCAGCTTCGGCCTTCCCCATCGGCATGCGATCACCGGCACCTTTCTGGCGATGGCGATCGCCAACGGCATGACGAGTGCGATCATGAACCCGATTCACAACGAGGTGAAGAACGCCGTCATGGCCGCCGATGTGTTGGCCGGCAACGACCGGGACTGTGCGGCCTGGATCAGGGCCAACCGCGAACCCGGGGCCGAGGGCGAAGGCACTCGAGGGCGCCGCGGCGGCCGTCGTCGCTCGAGCTGAGGCGAGCTGAGAGGGTGCTAGGTTCTCGCATGGAAGCCCAGAAAGGCGTCGTGCATGTCCGGTGAGAAGGTCCGGGTGGTGTTCACTCCATCAGGACTCGAGACCAACGTCGAGACCGGCACCACGGTGTTGAGCGCGGCCCGCCAGCTCGGCGTCGACATCGATTCGGTCTGTGGCGGCCGAGGTATCTGTGGCCGGTGCCAGGTCACCGCTCCTCGGGGAACCTTCGGCAAGTGGGCCCTGACCGTGGGCGGCGACGCGCTTTCAGGGGTGGGGCCGACCGAAGCGAATTACCACGGTAAACGCCAGCTCCGGGGCGACCACCGCCTCGGTTGCCAGGCCCAGGTGTGCTCCGACGTCATCATCGACGTGCCGCCCGAATCACAGATCAACAAACAGGTGGTCCGAAAAGAACTGCGCCTGGACGGTGTCACCCTCGACCCGACCCTGCGCCTGCACTATCTCGAAGTGCCCAAGGCGGCCCTGGGCGACGGCGCCACCGCGACCGGGCTGGTGATCGATGCGCTGGCAACGCAATGGGATCGCCACGGTGTCGTCGTCAACCCCCGGCTGCTTCCGTTCATCCACGCCGCCCTCGCCACCGACGACCCCGGCGTCACCGTGGCCGTTTCCACCGTCGACCACACCTACGGTTTGGTCGAGGCGATCTGGCACGGTTTCGTCGACAGCATCTGCGGGGTCGCCATCGACGTGGGATCCACGACCATCGCCGGTCACCTGCTCGACCTCACCAGCGGTGACGTGCTCGCCTCGGCGGGGCGTATGAACCCGCAGATCCGATTCGGCGAGGACCTGATGAGCCGGGTGAGTTTCGTGATGATGAATCCGGATGGGCGGGTCGAGCTCACCCGCGCGGTTCGATCCGCTCTGGCCGATCTCATCGTCGAGCTGCTCGTGTCCGGGCGGCGGCCGGCTGACACGATGTTGTCGGTGGTGCTGGTCGGCAACCCGGTGATGCACCATCTCGTGCTCGGGATCGATCCGACCCCGCTGGGGGCGGCGCCGTTCGTGCTCGCCACCGCCGATCCGATCACCGTCGGCGCACCTGCGCTCGACCTCCCCTACCCCAACGCCTCGGTGTACATCGGACCTTGTATCGCAGGTCACGTCGGGGCTGACACCGCCGCCGCGATCCTGGCCGAAGGGCCGCACCGGTCCGACACCGACCAGCTCTTGATCGATGTCGGGACCAACGCCGAGATCGTGCTCGGGTCCCGGGCCGGCCTGTTTGCCGCCTCCTCCCCAACCGGACCCGCGTTCGAAGGAGCCCAGCTGAGCTGTGGGGTCCGGGCCACGAATGGCGCCATCGAACGGGTCCGGATCGATCCCGACTCTCTCGAGCCCCGGTTCAAGGTGATCGGGCAGGATGTCTGGAGTGACGAACCCACCTTCGACCACACTCGACCGGTCGTCGGGGTGTGCGGATCGGGCATCATCGAAGTGCTCGTCGAGATGTTCGCCGCCGGCATCATCGACTCCGAAGGGGTCATCCGGGGGTCGATGGCCGCAACGAGCACCCGGGTCGTACCGGACGGCCGAACGTTCTCCTACGTGCTCCACTCCCGACCCGATGGGGCGGAGCTGCGGATTACCCAAAACGATGTGCGGGCGATCCAGTTGGCCAAGGCCGCACTCCGGGCGGGAATCGACCTCCTCATGGAGCATGCCGGCATCGCCGAGGTCGGCGACATCCGACTCGCCGGTGCCTTCGGCACGCACATCGACCCGGTCTACGCCGTCGGTATCGGACTCGTCCCGCGTGGATCGACCGGATCCGACGCCGTCACCTCCACCGGCAACTCGGCCGGTCACGGGGCGGTCCGTATGCTGCTGTCGGCATCGGACCGTGCCGACATCGCCGAGGTGGTCGGCCACCGGGTCACGAAGATCGAAACGGCTATCGAACCGCGGTTCCAGGCGCTGTTCATCGACGCCATGGCCTTCCCCCACAGGAGCGAGAACCCGCCGCAGACGCCGTCGGGGGGCGGGCGCCGCCGGCGACGTGTGCGCAACGGTTCCGTACCGGCGAGAGATCATCCAGAAGGAGACACCCTGTGAGCGATCACAACGATCCCAACCTCGACGCAGCCGGCCCGGACCCAGCTGTCGCTGCTGCTCCGGAGGGGGCACGGTCGGGTCGCCGGTCCGGTGGCGGGCGGGCCGGACGCCAGGCGGCCAGAACCGCCCGCGGGGCGGTGAGCGCGCCGTACTTGACCCGGACGATGCCACCGGTCGAGGTGCTCGACGATGCCGGCCTGGAACAGATCGAGGAGAATGCCGAAACGATCCTGAGCGAGGTCGGCATCGCCTTCCAGGAGACCCCCGAGGCGCTGGAGCTGTGGAGCGCGGCCGGCGCTCACGTCGAGGGTGAACTGGTCAAGTTCCCGCGCGGCCTGTGCCGCCAGATCGTGCAGGAGAGCGCACCGAGGAGCTACATCCAACACGCCCGCAACCCGGCCCGCAACGTCCTCGTCGGCGAGAACACCACGGTGTTCGTGCCCAACTACGGGTCGCCGTTCGTCACCGACCTCGACGACGGACGGCGCTACGCCACCCTGGCCGACTTCCAGAACGCGGTGAGGTTGATCTACTCCATCCCCAATCTCCATCACAGCGGCGGAACGGTGTGCGAGCCGGTGGACATCCCGGTGAACAAACGACATCTCGACATGGTGTATTCGCACCTGAGATACTCGGACAAACCGCTGATGGGTTCGGTCACCGCCCCCGAGCGGGCCGAGGACTCGATCGAACTGTGCCGTATCGCCTTCGGCGGTGATCTCGGCGACCGCACCGTCCTGACCTCGCTGATCAACGCCTCCTCGCCGCTGCGGTGGGACGCCACGATGCTGGGTTCGGCAACCGTCTACGCCAAGGCCAATCAGGCCAGCGTGATCTCCCCGTTCATCCTGGCCGGGGCGATGAGTCCGGTGACGGTTGCCGGCCTGGCCGCCCAGGCGCTGGCCGAGGCGCTGAGCGGCATGGCCTACTGCCAACTCGTCCGGCCGGGTTCGCCCGTCGTGTTCGGAACCTTCGCATCCTCGATGTCGATGGCCACCGGTGCGCCTACGTTCGGCACCCCCGAGGCCGGTCTGGCCATCTACGTGATGGCAGCCCTGGCCCGTCGGGTCGGCGTTCCGTTCCGCTCCGGAGGACAGTTCACGTCCTCCAAGTATCCCGACGCTCAGGCCGCCTACGAGTCGGCCCACACGTTGCTGCCAACGGTGCAAGCCGGTGTGAACTTCGTGCTGCATGCCGCCGGCTGGTTGGAGGGCGGTCTTGCGCTCAGCATGGAGAAGCTGGTCCTGGACGGCGATCAACTGGGCGCGATGACCGTGTATGGCAAAGGTGTCGACATCTCCGCCAACGGTCAAGCGATGGAGGCATTCCTGACCAACCCACCCGGCCAGCACTTCCTGGGCAACGCCCACACGCTCGCCAACTTCGAGTCCGCCTTCTGGCGCAGCGACCTGGCCGACAACAACAGCTACGAACAATGGCTGGACGAAGGCGGCAAGACCTCGGCCGAGCGGGCGAACGAGCGTTGGAAACAACTGCTGTCCGACTACCGCCCACCGGACCTCGACGAGGCCGTCGATGCCGAGATGCAGGCGTTCGTGCAGAAACGCAAGTCCGAAATGCCCGACGAGATCGGCTGAGCAACGACGGCTGACCGCCGGCTGGACGCAGCGAACGGCTGCGTCGTGATCACACAGAAGGCCCGACGCCGACCTCGCCCGCCCGTGGTTGTATCCGACGCAGGTGCCACGAAGGCTCCGTCGGCGAGAACTACTGTTCTGGCCATGGAGCACACCCAGCTGAGCCGACGCGCCGTCATGGCCGGCATCGCCGGGCTGATGGCCTACGGCATTCCCGCTCCAGCCGCAGCAGATTACCTGAGGCGAGCAGGTGGACGCCAGGCCGCCCAGCCGATCCACCCTCGGGCGGACTGGGCGGGAACCGATCATCCGCCCACCGGCCCGATCGAGGCCGAGGATGTGCGCATGCTCGTGGTCCATCACACGCTGATCCCGGGTAACGGCTATACCGAGGACGGTGTGGCGCAGCTCCTGCGCGACATCTACGACTATCACACCGGACCGGAGAAAAACTGGCCCGACATCGCCTACAACTTCATGGTCGACCGCTTCGGAGGGGTGTGGGAGACCCGGGCGGGGTCATTGGCCGGACCGGTGCAGGGCTCGGCCACCGGAGGCAACCAGGGTTTCAGCCAGCTCTGCTGTTTCCTCGGTGATCTGACGTCGGAGCCACCGACGGAGCTAGCGAGCGCCTCGATGGCCGATCTGCTCGCCTCGTTGGCCGACCGCTACTCCATCGACACCGATCCCGGCACCACCGTGACCCTGATCAGTCGTGGGTCGACCCGGTTTGCCGCCGGCGAAGAGATGGTCGTACCCACGCTCGCCGGCCATCGCGACGTCTCGTTGACCGGCTGCCCCGGCGAGGCCGGCTACGCCTTCCTCAACGACTCGCTCCCGGCCCTGGTCAACGCGCGCCGGACGCCGCCCGCCACCCCGACCACGACGACCGCGCCGGCGACCACGACGACCGCGCCGGTGACGACCGCGGCGTTGACGACCACGGCGGTCACCGACTCCACCGAGGACGCGGGGTCGACCACCGAGGGCGACGACGACGTCCTGGCGTTCGGCGCCGACCAGGAGGCACAAACCACCACCACCGGCGGCGACAGCGGCCCTCCGATCATGCCCTACCTGATCGGCGGCGTCGGCTTGGCCGCCGTCGGCGGCGGCGCATTGGCTCTGTCCAGACGGGACCGCGACGCTGAGACCGCGGCGGAGGTGACAGAGCTCGCCGCCGACGAGCCCACCGACCGGACGGTCGCCGTAGCCCAGGTCCCTGCGCCCACAACCAATCCGGTCGTCGAACGAAACGACGGCACGATCGATGTGCCTTCCCGCCTCGGCCTTTCCGACGACGAAACGACAACGTCGGGAGGTACGACCGAGGAGATGGCCGTACCCGCGCCGCCGGTCCGGCCTCCTGGCCCCCAGCGGGTCTGGTGGGCTACCGCCGAGGCCGGCTCACCAGCGGCCGAGGATTCGATGGCGGCGCTGGCGGCCCGGGTACACGACCACGCCGCCATTCGTCCGGATGATCCCGAGGTCGACCGTCTGGTCTGGGCCCGCCTCGACACAGAACTGACCGAAATGGCGGGCACGACCACCGCAGCGCTCGTGGCGGCCCGCTCCAATGCGGTCTACGTGTTCAGGAGCCAACCCTGCCTCGTCGTCGTGACCAGCCCGGACGGGACCGAGAAGCGGGACAGGACACGGGATGCTCTCCGCATCGCGCGGCAGGATATCGCAGGTGTGGCGGTGTATTTCGGCGACGAGAACACCTACCCCGACATCGATGTGGCTGCCGGCTGAGGTCCCTCGACCTCAGGAGCCGTCGGGGGACCTGGTGATGGTGGGCTGCACGTAGGTCCAGCCGAACCGGCCCTTGATACACAGATGTCCGTGGGTGACGCTGTGATCGGCGGGTGAGGTGACCTTCACGATCCGCTCGTCCTGCACATGGAGCTCGAGGTTGCACCCCACCCCGCAGTAGGAACAGACGGTGGTGGTGACGGTCTGTGACTCCGGGCGCCACTCGTCGCGCGTTCGCATGTCGTACTCGGACTTGAACTGGATGGCCCCGGTCGGGCACACACCGATGCAGTTGCCGCAGTAGACGCAGGCGGACTCGGGCAGTGTCACATCGAACTCGGTGCTGATGTGAGCGTCGAAACCACGGCCGCTGACCGCGATGGCGAACGTGTTCTGAGCGTCTTCGCCGCACGCCTCGACACACTTGTAGCACAGCACGCACTTGTCGTAGTCCCGGATGTAGAGCTCGTCTTGGATCTTGACATCGTGGGTCATCCGGGCACCGTCGTCCCCGAAGCGTCGGGGGTCGGCGCCGTACCGGTCCATCCATTCGTGCAGCTGCTCGGCCTGGCTCAGATCCACGCCTGATCCGAGGAACTCCAGCACCATCTTGCGGCTGTGACGGACCCGCTCGGTGTCGGTGTGAATCTCCATCCCGTTCTCGGCCCTGCGCGAGCACGATGGAACCAGGGTTCTGGAGCCTGTCTGCTCCACGACACAGACACGGCAAGCGTTGACCGGCGTGAGGTTCTCGGCGTAGCACAACGTGGGGGTAGCGACGCCAGCCGCGGTACAGGCATCGAGCACGGTGTCACCGTCGTCGACGGTGACCTCGGTACCGTCGACGGAAAGCGTGACGGTGGTTTCGGTCGGCTGTGGATCGAGAAGGGTCATGTCAGGCTCCGATGAGTCCCAGTTCGATCGCCGAGAGCACCGCTGTCGATGCGGTGTGGCCGAGACCGCAGATCGACGAGTCCTTCATGGCGAGATCGATGTCGGCGAGGAGGTCGCGTTCGCCGTTCATCGAACGCCCGGCGGAGTTGAGAAGGAGTTCGTGTTGGCGGACCACGCCCACCCGACACGGCACACACTGCCCGCAACTCTCGTTGCGGAAGAACTCGGCGATCCGGTTGACGACCGCGGTGAAGTCGGTGGTGGTGTCGAACAGCATGACCACACCCGAGCCGAGCGAGGCCCCGGCGGCGCGGCTGTCCTCGAAGGTCAGCGGCATCGACAACGATGCCGGGCCCACGAAACTGCCGGCGGCACCACCGAGCAGGACTGCCCGAAGCTTGCCGGTCGCCCCGCCGGCCATCTCGATCAACGAACCGAGGGTCACGCCGAAGGGCACTTCGTACAGGCCCGGCACCTGCACATGGCCGGAGAGGCAGAACAGGCGTGAACCGGTCGAGTCCGCCGTCCCGGTGGTGGCGAACTCGTCGCCGCCCCGCTGGAGGATCTCGAGAACGTTGACCAGCGTCTCGGGGTTGTTGATGACCGTTGGCTCGTGGAACAGACCGTGGGTGGTGGGGAACGGTGGCTTCTGGCGGGGTTCGCCGCGGTAGCCCTCGAGTGACTCGAACAGCGCCGTCTCCTCACCGCAGATGTATGCGCCGGCGCCACGGCGGATCTCGATGTCGAAAGCGATGCTCGATCGCGCGATCCTCTCGCCCAGGAAACCGGCCGATCGGGCGGCGTCGATGGCGTGCTGGAGGCGTCGGGTTGCCAGCGGGTACTCGCCCCGGATGTAGACGAAGCCCCTGGTGGCTCCGGTGACGAACCCGGCGATCGTGGCCGCCTCGACGATGGCGAAGGGATCGAGTTCCATCAGGTGCCGATCCTTGAAGGTGCCCGGTTCGGATTCGTCGGCGTTGACCACGATCCACTTGCGCTTACCGGTGGCGGCGCGCACACCTCGCCACTTCACCGCCGTCGGAAACGCGGCCCCGCCCCGACCTTTGAGACGGGCGGTCTCGATCTCTGCGAGCACACCGTCGGGGCCCCTGCGGAATGCTTCGGCCAGCGCCTCGTAGCCTCCATAGGCGACGTAGTCGTCGAGGCTCCCAGGATCGACGTGACCCATGCGCTTGAGGAGGCGCAGCTGAGGCTGGCCCTGCTGAGCGATGACGGGACCCTCGGGGGCGGATCGATCGGCATCGACGTGGTCGGGACGTCCCCGATTACCCTGCGTGAACGTGGCCGGCGCCCGTTCGCACTGCCCGAGGCACGGGCTGCGATGGACGTGACCGCCGGCCGC
>JAHEJO010000074.1 GCA_024638805.1 Acidimicrobiales bacterium | reverse complement strand
CCGAACATGCCGAAGTCGAGGCGCGCCTGGCCGATCCCACGATCGTCAACGACCAGAAGCGGTTCATCGCAATGGGCCGGAGATACTCCGAACTCTCGAAGGTCGTCGAGATCGGGATTGCACTCCGCAACCGCTACGAAGACCTCGAGGTGGCCCAGGAGATGTTCAACGACGCCGAAGGAGACGACCGGGAGGAGCTACGTACCGAGATCGACGACGCCGAACGCGACATCGCCCGACTCGAACAGGAGTTCCGGCTGCAGCTCCTCCCACCGGACCCCAACGCCGGCCGCAACGTGATCATCGAGATTCGGGGAGCCGAGGGCGGCGAGGAGGCGAACCTCTTCGCCCGCGACCTCTTCGAGATGTATCAAGCGTACGCAGCGACCAGAGGCTGGACCCTGGAGATCCTCAACAGCCAGCCCTCGGACATGGGCGGGTTCAGCGAGATCACCTTCCGGCTCGCCGGCGATGAAGTGTGGCCTCGGATGAAGTTCGAAGCCGGACCTCACCGGGTGCAACGGGTACCGGTCACCGAGTCACAGGGCCGGGTGCACACCAGTTCGGCGACGGTGATCGTCCTGCCCGAAGCCGAAGAGGTCGACATCGACATCGACCCCGGCGACCTGCAGATCGACACGTTCCGGGCCAGTGGTGCCGGTGGCCAGCATGTCAACAAGACCGAGTCGGCGATCCGTGTGACCCACCGCCCGACGGGTCTGATGGTCTCGATGCAGGACGAGAAGAGCCAGCTCCAGAATCGCGTGCGGGCGTTGGCCGTTCTGCGGTCCCGCCTCCTCCAGTTGGAACAGGAGAGAGCCGACGCAGAAGCGTCCGCCGCCCGCAAGGATCAGATCGGCGCAGGCGGCCGTAGCGAGAAGGTCCGCACCTACAACTTCAAGGAAAACCGGGTCACCGATCACCGGATCGGGCTCACGATCCACCAACTCGACAAGGTTCTCGCCGGAGACCTCAGCACCATCAGCGATGCGCTGGTCATGGATGAGCGAACCCGTCAGCTGGCCGAGGCCAGCTGAGGCGATGCCCGGCACGGCTTCCTGGCGCACGTTGCTGCACGAGACGGTCGAACGCTTCCGAGAGGCCGTCCTCGACGAGCCGGAGATCTCTGCCCGGCGCATCATCGAGGAAGCTTCGGGTTGGGACGGCGCCGAGTTTGCGCTCCACCTCGATGATCCGTCGACCGAACGAACCATTGCCCATCTCGACCAAATGGTGGCCCGGCGCTTGCGCGGTGAACCGGTGCAGTATGTCGTCGGCCGTTGGGACTTCCGCTCCCTGGATCTCATGGTGGATCATCGGGTTCTCATCCCTCGGCCCGAAACCGAGGAGGTGGCCGGTCTGGCGATCCAGGAGGCGCGTCGATTCGCCGCGGCCGGAATCGCCCCGACCGTGGTCGACCTCGGGACCGGTAGCGGCGCCATCGGACTGAGCCTCGCCGTCGAGGTACCCGAGGCCGAGGTTCACCTGACCGACGCCTCGACCGATGCCGCCGCCGTCGCCAGGGCCAACCTCACCGGGCTCGGGCGGTCGGCAAGGCGCGTGTCGATCTGGGAAGGGTCGTGGTTCGAGGCACTCCCCCGCTCTTTGGCGGGAACTCTGCACGTGGTGGTGTCGAACCCACCGTATGTTCGCGACGACGACAAGCTCAGCCCCACCGTCGCCGACTGGGAACCGGCGATGGCATTGCGAGCAGGGCCGAAAGGTCTCGACGACCTGCACGAAATCGTCCATTCCGCCCCGACGTGGTTGTCGGAGGAGGGATCCCTGGTGTTGGAGATGGCCCCCGATCAGGTCTCGATTGTTGCCCGATGGTGCACAGAGGCCGGCTTCGTCCGAACCGACGTGTGCAACGATCTCAGTGGGCGATCACGGGCCATCGTGGCCCACAGGACCGACACCGGAGGAACGACGCCGGAGTGAGGTCACCACGGACCGTTCATGGTCATCGACTCGATACCGGCGCCCGATGCGAGATCCACGGTGGCACCGAATCGATCGCCGACGGTGGTGACCACCACCGTCCGAGCGGGGCGATGACGTCGCCGGTAGTCCGTAGCGTCCGGCACGAGTTCGGGATCGATGCCGACCGAGAACAGGTAGAGCGTGGATGATGACCGGTCGAGGGCGGCCGACGGTTCGGGACCGAGTTGCAGCACGCGCGCCGCCAGCGGCGGCAGCATCGCCAACTCAACCGCCCCCACCAACCTCGGATCGCGGTGGGCCACCGACCGCAGCCAGCGTTGACGTCCTCGTCGATTCAGCGGATGCCCGGGTGCCCCCGGCCGTCGAATCGAACGGATCAGAGCAGCCGCCCTGTGCAGGGACTCCGCCGGGTCGCTGTTCCCGTGGACATAACTGTGCAATTCCCGATCGGTGGTGCCGATCCCTATCTCAAGATCCCCGTCGTCGCCACTGGCCCGTCCGATCTCGAGGCCTTCGACCTCGGCGACCAGGCAACCGAAGTCGTCGACGGCAACCGCTCCAGCCGAGGCGAAGAAGTCGGCATGGGCCAACGTGTTGTCCGAGAGGCGGGGGACGATCGCCAGGTCAGCGGGTACCGCCGGTTCGATCGTGGCGCCCGAGAGCGTCCAAACCGAGAGCCTGTCAAAGACGTCCGCTTGGCGGGCGAGTCGGGCCGCAGTGTCGATGGGAGCGACGACCACTACATCACGGTCGTCATGTCCGGCCCAGATCAGGACGCTGCCGATCCCTGGAGTTCGTGAAGGCGGACCCGCGTCGTCGGTGTCGGGCAACAGCACCGCGACTCGATCAGCGTCGACGACCGCCGCCGCGAACGGACACGGCACCGGCTCCGGGGACGATCCGAAGTGGCGACCGATCACCGCACCGAGGACCGCCTGGGCGGGGTGCCGTCGTCGTATCGGAGAACTCAGCTGTTCTTACGACGGCCGAACCGACGCTCGAAGCGCTCGACCCGCCCGGCGGTGTCGACGATCTTCATCGTTCCGGTGAAGAAGGGATGACTGGCCGCCGAGATCTCCACCTTGTACAGGGGGTAGGTGTTCCCGTCGGTCCACTCGATCGTCTCGTTGGTCGCGATGGTCGAACGGGTGATGAAACTGAAGTCGGCCGAGGAGTCCTGAAAGACGACGGGCCGGTACTCGGGGTGGATTCCAGACTTCATGAGACAGAAGAGGGTAGCGGGATCGACGGCGGTTGTGCGCTGTGTGCGCTCTAGGAGACTAGTGGATCCTGTTGAGCAACTCGGCGTTCGAACCGGTCTCGACGATCCGACCCAGCAGGTTCTTCATCGTAGTGATCGGATCGTCCGAGGCCACCGAGTCCCGCAGCTTGGCGACGAGTGCAGCCTCATCGGGATCGAACAGTTGGTCCTCGGCCCGGGTGAACGATGCAGATAGATCGATGGCGGGGAACACCCCGCGATCGGCAAGATGTCGAGAGAGCCGGATCTCAGCGGTGGCGGTGCCCCGGAACTCCTCGAGGATGAGTTCGTCGGTCGGCGATCCGGTTTCGGATTCGACGATTGCAATGATCGTCAGGGATCCACCTTCTTCGAGCGCCCGCGCCGCACCGAAGAAGCGCTTGGCCGGGTAGATGGCCGACGCATCGACTCCCCCGGCGAGCAGCCGACCGCCGGCGGGGGCGACGAGGTTGCGTGCCCGGACCAGGGCGGTGAGCCCATCGACGAGGACGACGACATCGTCGCCTTCCTCGACCATCCGCTTGGCCCGTTCGATTGCCATTTCGGCAACGGCCACCTGTTCCTCGGGAGGACGGTCGAAGGGACTGGCAATGACCTCGCCGGCGTCGAGCCGGCGAGACATCTCTGTGATCTCTTCCGGACGGTCCGCCAGAAGCATCACGATGAGTCGCACATCACCGTGGTTTGTCTCGATCGACGCCGCGATGTCGGCCAGGATCGACGTCGCACCGGTCTCGGGTGGTGCCACGACCAGGGCGCGTTGACCCTTACCCAGCGGCACCATCAGGTCGATCACACGGCCTGTCGTCGACCCGTCGACCTCGAGTGACAACGCTTCGGTTGGGAAGACCGGCGTTTGACGCCCGAACCGCGGTCGGTTCTTGGCGATGCCGGGGTCCTTGTCATTGATCTGATCGAGCGAGTGGAGCGCTGCGTTCCGCTCATTGCGGGCGGCTGGACGCGCTGTTCCACTCACATGATCGCCCTTGCGCAGTCCGAAGATCCTCACGGTCTTGAGTGGCACATAGACGTCCTCGGGTGACGGCAATGCGCCGTCCACTCGCAGGAAGCCGTAACCCTCGTCTCGCAGGTCGAGGTTCCCCCCCACCGGTTGCGGCTCGACATTGACGGGTTCTTCGTCTCGATCACGACTACGTCCCCGCCGTCGGCGGCGACGGTTGGCAGGATCGTCGTCGTCGTCTCTGAGCGGCTCGGTGCGCACGTTTCCGTCATCGCTTTGGGGCTCGGTTCGATTGGGATCCTCAGAGGAGGGCGCCTTCGGTGCCTCTTCCCGCGCTGCGCTCGACGAGGAGCCCCCGCCGCCGCTTGACGGTCGCCGATCGCCTTTGCCCCGAGCGGGACGGCCGCCTCGACCAGCGCTGGAGGCCCGGTCGCCGTCGGAGGAACCGGAGGAGGTGTCGTTGCTTTCGGGCCCCTTCGAAGGTCTGTCCACGGGTGTCGAATCCGACGCGTTCTCGACCTGGGGCTCCACCGCACCAGCGCCGGTCAAATCGAGAACCATGGAGATCAGGTCGTCTTTCTTCGCCCGGCTCGAAGGACTGCCGCCGAGCGCGGTGATGATCGTCTGCAGCTCGCTGCGATCCTTTTTCTGAAGGTCGGCGCGGCCGACCACGGCATCGTTCACTTTGAGACTCTCCGGGTTCTTGGAAGCATCTGTTGCGCAATTTCGGTCGTTGCGAGATCGAGGACCGTCGACGCTCGACCGCGCCACGACTCGACTTCGCCGACCTAGGATTGTAGCGGCAGATATGCCCGAATGGCATCGAGGGAGTTCGGAACGACCGCGTAGCGTTCCGGGAGGTTGAGCAGGTCACCAGCTCGTTCGGGCAGTTCGGGCACGACCCCGGTCGCCTTTTCGACGGCGGCCGCGAATTTCGCTGGGTGGGCGGTCGCCATCACGATCAGCGGCACGTCCGGATCACGTCGGCGGTTGCGCCCGACCCTGAGCCCGACCGCGGTGTGGGGGTCGAGGAGCAAACCCGATTCGGCGTGTGCCCGGGCGATCTCGGCCAGCGTGCCCTCGTCATCGAGCCTGCCCGCATCGAATTCGTCCCGGATCCGGTCCATCCACGGAGCGGGCACGGTGGCTGCGCCTGTCGCCCTGAACCGGGTGAGCAACTCGGTGACGGCTTTGGCGTCGCTGCCGCTCACCTCGAACAGGAGACGCTCGAAGTTGCTCGACACCTGAATGTCCATGCTTGGACTGAGGGACTGGACCACTCGATCGGCCCGAAGCTCGCCCGTCTCCATGACCCTCGTGAGGACGTCGTTTCGATTGGAAGCGATGACGAGCTGGTCGACCGACAGACCCATGTGTTTGGCGTACCAGCCGGCGAGAACGTTGCCGAAGTTGCCCGTCGGCACGCTGAAGCTCACCGCGGCTCCATCGGGGGCGACCCTCCTCGCCGCGCTCACGTAGTAGACGGTTTGAGCCATGACGCGGGCCCAGTTGATGCTGTTGACCGCGGCCAGGCGGGCGCTCGCCCGCAACCCGACATCGTTGAACGCTTCTTTGACGAGATCCTGACAGTCGTCGAACGTGCCCTGAACCGCCAGGTTGGTGATGTTCGGAGCGTCCACCGTCGTCATCTGGCGCCGCTGCACATCGCTGACCCGTCCTTCGGGGTGGAGGATGACGACATCGATCCGATCCCGGCGGGCGAGAGCATGGATCGCGGCAGAGCCCGTGTCACCGGAGGTTGCACCGATGACGGTCACGCGTCCGTTGCGACGGGTCAGCTCGTGATCGAGCAGGCGGCCCAGGAGCTGGAGGGCGAAATCCTTGAAAGCGAGGGTGGGGCCGTGGGAGAGGTCGCAGAGCCATTGTTTGTGGCCTATATCGAGCAGCGGAGCCACGTCGAGGTGGGAGAAACCCTCGTAGGTCTCGACCACCATCGAGTCGAAGTCGTCCCGATCGATCGACCCTTCGACGAAGGGCCACATGATCGATGCGGCCATCTCGCTGTAGGGCGCCGTCGACGCGAGCGAAGCGTCCAGCTCGGGGATCTCGGAGGGCACGTAGAGACCACCATCGGTGGCCAGACCGGCGAGTACCACATCAGCAAAGCCCAGTTCCGGAGCTGCGCCTCGCGTGGACCGGTAGGAGATGGGCATCAGAGGGGGAGATCCATCGCCTGGCCTCGTTCAGGACCCGATGACCCGGACGACGCTGTGCACGACCTTGACGACATCGAGTTCCTCGAAAGCGGCGAGCGTCGCTCGGAGGTTTCGTTCGGGTGAGGCATGGGTGATGAACACCAGCCGTGCGGTCTCGTTGTTCGACGAGCGAGCTGCGGTATGGAGGTCGTGTTGCTCCATCGTACGTATGGACACGGCGTGCCGGCCCAGCGCCCCGGCGACCTGCGCGAGGACACCGGGGGCGTCGGTCACCTCGAGGTTCACGTAGAAAGCACTCGGCAGATCGTCGATCGGGGTGATCGGCACCCGCCGCCCCACGGTGATCGGCCGATGCCCACCCCGCTCGAGGGCCGCAGCAGCCTCGAGGACGTCACCGAGAACCGCTGATGCTGTCGGCGCTCCTCCGGCACCACGGCCATAGAACATGAGCTCACCGCTGGCGACTCCCTCGACGAAAACGGCGTTGAAACTGTCCCGTACGCTCGCCAGTGGGTGGCTCTCGGGAACCATCGCGGGGTGCACGCGCACACCAACCGACCAACCATCGTCATCGGAGAACTGCTCGGCGATGGCGAGCAGTTTGATCTGGTAGCCCAATCGGCGAGCGAAATCTATGTCGGTGGCCGTGATGTTGCTGATGCCCTCGTGGTAGACGTCACCGGCGACGACGTTCGCCGCGAACGCAATCGATGCCATGATCGCGACCTTGGCGCCGGCGTCGAACCCCTCGACGTCGGCGGTCGGGTCCCGTTCGGCGTAACCGAGCCTTTGCGCCTCGGAGAGTGCCTCGGCGTACTCGGCGCCCTCCTCGGTCATCTTGGTCAGGATGTAGTTGGTGGTCCCGTTGACGATGCCGGTGATCCTCTGAACGTGTTCCCCGCTCAGACTGGCCCGAAGCGCTCGGACGATCGGGATGGCTCCCGCCACCGCCGCTTCGAACAGCAAGTCGACACCCGCCTCCTCGGCCTCGGCGAGCAACTCCGATCCGCAGTTGGCGATCAACTCCTTGTTGGCCGTCACCACCGGCTTGCCCGCCCGTAGTGCAGCACTGATCAACGACCGCGCCGGCTCGATGCCCCCGATGACTTCCACGACGATGTCGACATCAGGTCGGCTGACGACGGCGGCGGCATCGGTGGTCAGCAGTTCGGATCCGATTCCGGCCGACCGCGGTTTTGTGGTGCTGCGCACGGCTACCTGCCGCAATTCGAGGTTGTCCTGGCCATCGAGAAGCTCGACGAAGGCGCCGCCGACCGTTCCACATCCCAGCAACCCGATGCCCAGTGTCACCCGCCCAGCCTATTGAGCTCGAACCCGGCTATGCGCCCTCAGCCGGTCGGAGGAATGGTGTCGGTGGCAACGACGAACTCGGCTGACTCGCTGAACCCGATCATCACCTGGCCTCGGCTGGATTTCCCCGTGACCAGCCGGTCCAACCAGTACGCCTTCCCCGGCTCGTCGGGTTCGCGATCCAACACGTTGCCGTACACCAGGCTGATGAACTGCTCGTCGTCGAGCCCACCGTAGGTGTTGCGGAATTCTGTCGACGCGGCGAACGCGTTGCTGAGCGCGCTCAGGCTGGCCCCGCGGGAGAACCGTTCCAGCCAGTAGTCGAGACCGGCCTGATCAGCGGTGCGATCGAAGTACGCCCTGTAGAGCCTCTCGATTCGGTGGGCCAGGGGCACGACCGGGGTTGTTGTTTCGGTGAGGGCGATGAACTCAGGACCTTCGGAGAACTCGGTCATCAGCGCTCCGCGCTTCATGCCGGCGGCGAGACGGCTCAACCAGTACGAGCGGCCGGCGGCATCCGGAGCTCGACCGAGGACGTTCTGGTACACGAGATCCACGAACTGCTCATCGGCCAGGACACCGTAGGTGTTCTGGAATTCGGTCGATGAGGCGAACGCCGACGAGACCTGACTCACGGTCCGACCTCGGGCTCGGGTCACCATCCAATAGTTCAGCCCGATCGGATCAGGCTCCCGACCCAGGTAGGCGAGATAGAGCCGGCCGATCTGATCGCTGAGTTGGGGGCCGGTCAGTTCGGCGACCGCCACGATGGGGATCCTCGGCCCGTCCAGATCGATGATCTCCAGGATCGCCTGGTTCTGGCCTCGGCGGGAGCTCAACACGAAGCGACCGGTGATCGACGCGTCGCGGGGAGCGCCCAGCGTCACCGTGTCCGGTGGCTGGAGGAACTCGAGGGCACCGCTCGCACGCCAGCGGTACAACTCCTCGTCGGCGGCGAAAACAACCGACTTCCCGTCGCCGGCGAGGACGACGGCGACGTCGGCTGGGTCGGCCGGTGCCGGGTAGCTGACCGGCTGGGGATCACCGCCGTCGGTGGCCGAGATGATGAATCGGGTGCCATCGAGCACTTCGGGAACCACGACCTGAACGTCACCGCTGCGGCTCAGGCCGGTCAGTTCGGTCAGACCGGTCCGTCTCGGGCTACCGCTGACGACCGGGACTTCGAAGATGCCGCTGCCGGACCGGAAGAAGACCCGTTGACCGTTCGACGAAACGAAGACGTCACGATCGGCGGGATCGGGATCGGCCGTGACCACCGCACCGAAGCGTCGGACCCTCGCCTCGGTCCAGATTCTCATCGTTCCACTCGTCCCGGAGGTCCTCTCCGTATAGACCACCACCGCACCGGTCTGGCTCAGGGTCATGTCGGTGATCGGCCCTCCTCCTGTCGGCAGGGCCAAGCTCTCGCCGCTGGCTCTCCTCCAAATGAAGGGCTGGCCCCCTGAGGTGTACAGGACCGCTTCGCCACTGTCGGAGACGGCGAAGGGTTTGGCGTCGTCGTCGCCGAGCACGGTCGTGTTGCGTCGGACCGAGTCGTAGAGACCCACCCCTCGGCCGGGCCTGTCATAGAGCACATACTGACCATTGGCGGACAGATCGAGCCGTCCCCCGTCGAGGTCGGGCGCCAAACCGACGAGGGAGACCTTCACCCGAACCCGGGAACTGGCGATCGAGTCGGTCGGTGCGGTCGCCGCTGCCGCCGGGCCGAGCGAGGCGACCAGAGCGACGATCACCGCTGCGCATACAGGGAGCACTCGACGCATGGGTTCGATCATCGCACGCCCAGGGCCGCCTGCTGGCTCACTCCGTCAAACTGTCCCTCTCGACGCCACGGCCGGGGATGTCAGCCGAGATCGGTGACGAGGAGATCGGCGAAGGTCTCGCGCCGAACGACCAGGCGCGCATCACCATCGGCACAGAACACCACCGGCGGGCGCAGGACCTTGTTGTAGTTGTTGCCCATGCTGTGACCGTAGGCCCCCGTCACCGGGGTCGCCAGGACGTCTCCGACCGCAAGGTCCTCGGGAAGGTCGGCTTCTCGCACCAGGATGTCGCCGCTTTCGCAATGTTTGCCGACGATCCGGGCCGACATCGGCCGCTCGGCGAGAACCGCCCGGGCCAGAAACGTCTCGTACCCCGACCCGTACAGGACCGGCCGGGGATTGTCGCTCATTCCCCCGTCTACCGCAACATAGTTGCGGATGCCATCGAGCTTCTTGATCGTGCCAACCGTGTAGGCGGTGAGAGCTGCGCTGGCCACGATCGAGCGCCCAGGTTCGATCCCGAGCGTTGCGGTGATACCGGATGCCGCCGCTTCTCGCCGCAGGATCTGACCCCACTGACCGATCGTGGGCGCTTCCTCTCCAGACACATACGGAACCCCGAGTCCGCCGCCAACCACCAGCTCAGACAGACCGTAAGGTTCTGAGAACTCGGCCAGCACCCGTAGGGATCGGGCGAAACTGTCGACCCGGAAGACCTGGGATCCGATGTGGGCATGGATTCCAAGGAGGTTCACCGACGTCGACGAACCGGCTCGATCCACCGCTTTGGCGGCCAGGCCGGTACTCACCGTGAAGCCGAACTTGGAATCGTCCTGGCCGGTGGCGGTGTACTCGTGCGTGTGAGCCTCGACCCCGGGCGTGACCCGGATCAGGACATCTGGTACCGGCAGGTCTTCGGCGTGGAGGACATCGAGACGATCCAATTCGTCGAAGCTGTCGACGACGATCTTCCCCGCCCTCTCGGTCAGCGCGAGACGCAGTTCATCAAGGCTCTTGTTGTTGCCGTGGACCACCAGATCGGCAGCGGGAATCCCCGCCGCTCGGGCCACGTGGAACTCACCCCCGGTGGCGACATCGAGGGTCATTCCCTCCTCGTGCACCAGCCGAGCGATCGCCCTACACAGAAACGCCTTGGTGGCATACGTGGCGTGCCGCCCGAACAAGGCGACCGCCTCCCGGCAGCGACTGCGGAGGTGGGCCTCGTCGTAGATGAACACCGGTGTTCCGTATTCCTCGGCGATGTCGAGCACTCGACACCCGCCGACGGAAAGCTGCCCTGACGGAGTCACCTCGGACGTGTCGGGCAGGAGGTACCAGGGCAGCGGTTGCACGCCAGTGATGGTATGGCTGATCGGCCTACATCTGCTCGGGTGCCTCGACCCCGAGCAGATCCAGGCCGATCGACAGACCGATCCGCGTGGCTTCGACGAGCCAGAGCCGCGCCTGTTGCAGGTTCGGTTCGACATCGGAGCGCAGGATCGGACAGTGCGTGTAGAAGCCGTGGAATCCTGCGGCGAGTTGGCGAACCCACGTCGTGACCCGGTGCGGTGTGCGGTCCCGGGAGGCCAGCGACAGAACGTCGGGCAGATCATGGAGCAGGCGAAGCACCAGAAGTTCGTTGACGTCGACCAAGCCTGACAGATCGACGTCGGCCAGCGGCCTGCGCTCGACGGACCGTCTGGTCGCCTCGCGACCTATCGAATGCACGCGGGCGTGCGCGTACTGGACGTAGAACACAGGGTTCTCGCTCGCCTGGGCCTTCCAGACGTCGATGTCGATCGTCTGCGTCGTGTCGATGCTCTGAAGTAGGTAGGCGAAACGCGTGATGTCCGGGCCCAGTTCATCGATCAACTCGTCGACAGCGATCATCGCGCCGGTCCGCTTGCTGAGCTTGACCTCTTCGCCACCCCTGACGAGCTTGACGTTCTGCCCGATGATCGCCTCGTAGGCGCCCCCATCGTGACCCAGAGCGAGCAGCGCCGCCCGCATACGGGGGACGTAGCCGTGGTGGTCGGCGCCGAGGATGTCGATCACGAGATCACCGCGGTTGTACTTGTCCCGGTGATATGCGATGTCGGGCAGAAGGTAGGTGGTCTCGCCGTCGGACTTGATCAGCACTCGATCCTTGTCGTCACCGAAAGCCGAGGTTGCAAGCCACACCGCGTCGTCCTTTTCGTAAACATGGCCTGATGCTCGGAGGGCTCTCAGCGTTTCCTCCACCGCCCCGCTCGCTACGAGTTTGCTCTCGCTGCTCCACGTGTCGAAACGAACGTGGATTCGGGCCAGGGATCGCTCGACCTCGCGCAACGCCCGGTCGATGCCCCAGGTCACCGGATCAGCCTCTGAGGGCATTTCGGCGGCCCATTCGGCCACATACTCCCCCTCATAGCCACCGACGGGCACAGGTGTGCCGTCCCGGCGTGCGACGAGGCTCTGCCCGAACAGCTTCGTCTGATTGCCACGATCGTTGATGTAGAACTCGCGGTGTGGCTCGAAACCGGACCGTCGAAGAATCCTGGCCAGGCTGTCGCCGAAGGCCCCCCAACGGCCGCCACCGGCGTGGAGCGGGCCGGTCGGGTTGGAGCTGACGAACTCGAGATTGATCCGGACTCCGGCACCGACGTCGAGCCGGGCGAAATTCGCCGTGCCCTCGATGACAACAGTCCGGAGCACGTCGTGGAGCCAACCGGGTGACAGCACGAAGTTGATGAAGCCGGGCCCGGCGATGTCGATCCGCTCGACATGCTCCAGTTCCGCCGCCTCGAGCTGCTCCTTGAGTTCCAGGCTCATTTGACGCGGATTCTTGCCGCCGGACTTGGCGCTGACCAGCGCGGCGTTGGTACTCCAGTCCCCGTGGTCGGGGTTGGCGGGTTTCTCGACGGTGACCGCATCGGGTATCTCGCTCAACCCGATGGCTCTGAGGCCGTCGCCCACCGCGTCGAGGAGATGCTGGCGGATCATAGGGAGGTGGATGACTCTAGACCGGATCGCCACCACTTTCGCGGGCCCGATCCAGCGACGTGCGCCACCGGTGTCGGCGACGGTGGACCTGGTGGGGCAGTGGTACCCTTTGGCACCCAGCCCTCGTAGCTCAGGGGATAGAGCATCGGCCTCCGGAGCCGTGAGCGCAGGTTCGAATCCTGCCGAGGGCGCAAGCGAAGACTGGCCGCCAAGGTGGTGGCGCAGAGTATGGGGCAACGCCGGGCTTCGATGCGCCCGTTGGCAATCGCCTCGTCGCCTCCGAGCGCGCCGACGTAGGTGGAGACGAGCGTCTCGACGCTGTGGCCGAGCCGCTTGGCGACCTCTTCGGCGTATCGTGCTCATCACGACGATTCGCACGGGAGTCCTCCTGATGCTTACACGGGTACCGAAAGCACCGTGGTTCCGACAGTTGGGTGAACAGGTGTTGATCGTCGGCTTCTTCATGCTCGTGTACTTCGGAGTACGGGGCCTTACCGAAGGAAGAGAGGACACCGCCTT
>JAHEJO010000073.1 GCA_024638805.1 Acidimicrobiales bacterium | reverse complement strand
ATGGAGCTCGGTGAGTATCTCGAGACCCGCATCGTCGAGCTGGTCGTCCACATGTCGGACCTGGCCCGCAGTGTCGGTGCTGTGGAACCGGCCCTACCGGAGCACGCATGGCGCATCGCCGCCGGCGTCCTGACCTCGGTGGTGTTGCAGCGCAGCGACTCGCGGGCGGTGACGCTGGGATTGGCGCGCGCCGACAGCTTCGACACACCCGGCGCGTTCGCTGCCTAGACGGGTGTTTCTGCCTCGACGATCGCCTTCATGCGCTCCAGCGTGGTGCGCATGCCCTCGACGTTGGTCCTACCCCGGAAGCGTCCCAGCAGCGTCCAGTACACGCGATTGACAACGCTCGGCTCCAACTCGAACGACTCGGTGACGCTGGTCCCACCTTCGTGGGGTTCGAGTTCGTAACGCCAGTTGTTGAGTCGTTTGCCGCCGGCCATCACCGCGAACCCGAAGACCCGGTTGGTTTCGCACTCGGTGACCTTGCAGACACTCCAGTACACGGGTCCTTTCCGGTTGCGTTTGACGTGGCCTCGGAACAGCTTGCCCTCCGCAGGGCCGGTTGCGCCCTGCAACCACTCGGCCTCGAAGGTCTCGGGGCTGAACTCGCCGATGCGGGTGACGTCGGTGACGAGGTCCCAGACCCTTTCGACCGGAGCGTCCATGTGAACCGTGACCGAATCTCTCACGCAGCGAATGTTAGAGCCGTCGCGGCCGACCCACTCCCTCGTGGGAACGGGCATTTGGGTTCTCCCTGAAAGAAAACTGCGAGTGCCGGACACAAGACTGTGTAGATGGCTTCCGACGACGATTTCCGAGCGCTCTTCGACAGCACTTTTCCCCAGGTGGTGGCGTATGCCCGGCGTCGCACGGCCAACCGGTCCGATGCCGACGATGTCGTGGCCGAGATATACGCCACCGCATGGCGCCGGCTCGACAAGCTCGATGACGTCACCACACCGCTGGCCTGGTTGTACGGGATCGGACTCAACGTCATCCGGAATCGCAGACGCAGCGCAGAGCGGCATCTCCGACTCGTGGGCAAAGCCGAGGGTGCCGCCGCATCGGCGACCGCGGCGCCCGACCCTGCCGAATCGATCGTGATCCGGCAGGCGCTGAGCACGCTCCCCGATGACGACGCCGAGCTCCTGCGTCTGGTGGCGTGGGAAGGCCTCTCCCACGCCGAGGCCGGCATCGTGCTCGGTTGCACGGCCAACGCTGTCGGCATCCGTTTGCACCGGGCTCGGCGACGCCTCGACGACGCCCTCCATCCCTCCTCTCCCGACACTCCGAAAGCGAGCTACCAATGAACGAACCGACCCAACCGATCGATCTCAGCGACCTCCGAGCCGCCGATCCGGTGCGTCTGGCCGATCTTCCCCGAGCATCGGATCCGGCCGCCCAGCTCCTCCTCGAGAACACGGTCGCGGTTCAGTCCCCGGCCTCTTCGGCCGGCAGCCTCCGCTCCCGGCTCCCAATCCTCGGAGCGGTCGCCGCCGTACTGGTCGTGATCGCAGCTGGCTTCGCAATCCTGAGCCCCACCAACGCCGCCCCGGCGCTGGCAACGGTCAAGGCGGCGGCCCAGGAAGCTGCCGCCGCTCAGTCGGGTCGGGTCACCACGACCTTCGGCCTCACCGGGTCCTCGTCCGAGCGGGGAGGGGCCATCGCCGGAACCGCTGAGCTCACCTACAACGGCGACGACTTCTCCGTCCTGATCGCACTCGACGAGGTGCCCGCAGAGTTCCAGCGCTCCAACGGCTTCCTCGACAGCGTCGAGACCAGAGTCGTCGACGGAGTCGTCTATGCCAAGGGCGGACCTCTGGACCAGTGGGTGGCCTTCGAGGTGCCCGAACTGATGACCCGCCAGGTGATCGACACCATCGACCCGCGCTCGGTGCTCGAGACCGTGCAGACGCTGGTCGCCGTGGAAGTTGTCGGCGTGACCGAGGTGAACGGCGAACAGCTCACCCACTACAGGACTGTGATCGATCTCGCCGATGAGAGCCTCGCATCATCCGGCTGGATGTCGGGACTGCAATCCCAGGTCGACATCGATGCAGAAGGCACGGTGACCGTCGACCTGTTCATCGGTTCCGATGACCGATTGCGTCGGCTCGACGTGACCGGTCAGGTGGCGTCGACGTCGGCCGCTGACCCCGGAGCGGCGAGCTTCGCTATCTCGACGGTCTTTGCTGACCTCGGCCAGGTGGACCCGATCACTGCCCCCGAGGGTGTTGAGCCTGGAGCAACGCTCGACGGTTTTCTCGGTGGCGAGGGCGGGGGCTGAACACCACCACCTTCGGCTCACGTTGACCGGACGGTGTCGTTTCTCGCAGGCGCCGGCGAATCACCGGCACCAAATCTTCCATGCGCTTGCGGTTGCTGTGCATGTCGAACAAGGCGAAGCGGGATGCACTGCGGAAGTGGAGCAGCTTGTCGTCGGCGTCGACAATGAAGATCACATCGCTGCGCAACCGCAGGATGCGACTGACGAACACCGCCTCGACGCGGTTACCCGCGCGGGCGGACACCCGGGCCCGCTTGGTGGCGATCAGAAGATCGGTGACGACGTTGAGCACCCGGTCCGGGGCGGCATCATCGATCTTGACCGGCCGAATGTAATGGTCGATGTCGTCGCGCTCCGCCCGGGTGGAGACGCAGATCGGCCGTGAGGGGCAGGGTCGAAGTTCCACGGGACGAACGATACCTCCCACGGTCGGAGAGTGTAAACCGCGGACCGCGGTTGCCAGAAAGGCTGAGGCTTGGGAGTCTCTTGAGGTGACACCACATCCCGCTATCGAGCATCTGGCATTCCTGCTCGGCACGTGGCGGGGAGGCGGCAGCGGTGACTATCCCACGATCGAGGACTTCTCTTACGTCGAGGACGTCGCATTTCACCACGTGGGCAAACCCTTCATCAGTTACACCCAGAGGACCCGGGATGCGACAAGCCAGCTCCCCCTGCACTCCGAGGCCGGATACTTCAGACCCGTGGGCCGCGATCGATTGGAGCTCGTGCTGGTCCAACCGAGCGGGATCGTGGAGATCCACGACGGTAGGATCGACGGGACGACCTTCCGGTTGCGCAGCTCAAGGGTCTTGACGACGCCGACAGCAAAAGAGGTGACGCAGGTCCAGCGAACGATCGTCGTCGACGGGCCACGGATGAGCTATCGGGTCGACATGGCGGCCGTCGGACACACACTTCAACACCACCTGACCGCATCGCTGACCCGGATCGACTGAATCGGGGGCTACTCAGCGCTTTCGGCAGCCACCTTCAACTGGGCGAGACCTTTGTCGAAGTCCTTGCCGATCATCTTGTCCATGCTGATGAAGATGCCCATGATCTTGGAGATCCAGCTGTGTTGGCCCTCCATCCTCCACACCACATCGGTCCCACCATCGCTGGGTGACAGTTTGAAATCGGTGGTGCTGCGAGATTTGAAGGGTTTGAGGAACTCGAGATCCAGCTCCACCAGCTCCTGGGACCGCACTCGGGAGATGGCCAGCCTGCCCTCACCCACCTTGCGGTTACCTTTCCATGAGTACGCCGAGCCGACGCCCGCCTCGGGCCCTTCGTACGTCTTGCTCATCCCGGGATCAAGACCTTCCCACGGCGACCACGATTCCCATTTGTGGAGATCGACGATGTGGGCGAACACCTCTGTCGGCTCGGCGTTGATGTGGATGCGGCGTTCCACGACATAGCTGTCGGCCATCACTACCTCCCGGAGAGTTGATGTGCCACGAGCCTAATCCCGGCGGGGAATCTGTAAAGGCCCGACGCAAGGCGTCAGGCGTCTGGCGGCACAGTCGCAAAGTCGAGATCGGGAAGGGAGTGAAGCGCGTTCTTGAGGGCACTCCCCCAGGTCTGTGAGATCGCTGTGTAATACGGATCGTTTCGTGGGAAGCGACGTTCGATTCCCCGTTCGAGGGAGTCCCTGCTGTAGACGTGAAGGTCGAGTGGCAGACCGACCGAGAGGTTGGTCTTGATCGTCGAGTTGAACGACACCATCAGGAGTTTGAGGGCGTCCGCAACGCTCATGTCCCGCTCGAATCCCCGGAGCAGGATCGGCCGCCCGTATTTCGTTTCGCCGATCTGGAAGAACGGCGAGTCGACGGTGGCCTCGATGAAGTTGCCCTCCGGATAGATCAGAAAGAGGCGATGGTCCATCGAAGAAATCTGTCCGCCGAGGATCAGCGTGGCATTGAACGACGCCGCCGCGGCCTGAGAGCAGGACTCCCGCTGCCCCTCGATGATCTCCCGCAAAGTGGAGCCGACCAGCCGCGCCACCTGGAACATCGTCGGCTCGGTCAGGATCGACGGATCACGTTTCGAGGGCAGCATCGAACGTTCGTCGAGGAGGCTGACCAGCGTCTGGGTGGTGGCGAGGTTGCCGGCGGTCATGAGGGTGATGACCCGGTCTCCCGGGGAACACCAAGTGTGAATCTTCTTGACGGTCGAGATGTTGTCAACCCCGGAATTCGTTCTGGTGTCGGCCATGAAGACGATGCCGCTGTCGAGGCGGAGTCCGACGCAGTAGGTCATGGGGCCATGATGGCGAACGGCGATCGATTCTCCACCGCTGAGGGTGGTTCTACTGTTGGGACTCGATCTGTCGCTGGACCTGAACCGCTACGTCCATCGTCTCCTCGCTCGAGCCGTGACGCATCCCGGCGATCGGCGCCACGTCGTCGTAATCGAGGCCGGTGGCGACGCGTACATAGCGCTGATCCGGAGAGATGCCGTTGGAGACGTCGAATCCAACCCAGCCGAGCTGATCGACCCATGCCTCGGCCCAGGCGTGGCTGGCGTTCTGCTGCTCCAGCTCGTCGACCAGGAGATAACCGCTCACGTACCGGGCCGGAACACCCAACCGGCGGCAGACCGCCAGGAAAATGTGAGCATGGTCCTGGCAGACCCCGGCCCCTTCGGCCACCGCGTCTTCGGCGGTGGAGCCCGAATGGGTCCGGCCGGTCTCGTAGACCACGGCGGAGAGGATCCGGTGGGAGATCTCGTGGAGTGCGGCGATGTCCGGCTCGCCCTGGATCGGCCCGGCCAACGCCTCGATCGCGGGGCCCGAACCCGTGAGGGCGGTGGCTCTCCGATACAACCAGAGCGGCGCGATGCCGTCGTGACGGCTGAGGATGCTGTTGTCGCTGAGGGTCTCGACCAGGCCGGCTCCCTCGACCACCACCTCGGACGCGTCGGGATCCACCGCGATCAACTCCACGAGGTTGCGGTGGTGATCGAGGAAACCGACCTGACGCCTGCCGCCGGCTATCGACAGGTTCCACCGGTGAACCTTCTGGACCACGCCCGAGCGGGGGGTCAGGCGAATCTGCATCAGGCCGTAGGGAACCGGGTCGTCATACCGGTAGTGCGTGGAATGGTTGATCGTGAGCAGCATCAGGCGTTGAATCTGTAGTCGGTCTCGATCTGGGTGCCGAGGGCGGCGGTGTCGGCGATGGTCGTGTTGAGA
The DNA here is from genome assembly GCA_024638805.1 of Acidimicrobiales bacterium. Classification (GTDB taxonomy): domain Bacteria; phylum Actinomycetota; class Acidimicrobiia; order Acidimicrobiales; family SZUA-35; genus JABDIY01. The sequence goes on along the minus strand of JAHEJO010000073.1, from coordinate 7,615 downwards.
AACTCGTGCAGACCCTCGTCGAAGATCGAATCGATCGAACGGTTTCCACAGTTGTCCTCCAGTTCGTCGGCCAGCCGATGGCTCGGTTTGACCGCGCCGTAATCCGACGCCAGGAAACCCAGGTTCCGGCTGATCTCCTGGAAGCAGAACGCCAGCGATCGGGGGATGCGCCGATCGAGGATCAGGAACTCGGCGATCCCGGCCGGCGATGCCTCGCCCTGGTGGGTCCAGCGGTAGGCCCGCTCGGCCGAGACCGATCGAAGGATGTTCTGCCACTGGACGTTGTCGAGCACCGACCCCACATACGACGCCGACGGTAGGAGCACGTAGTACTTCACATCGAGGATGCGGGCGGTGTTGTCCGCCCGCTCGACGTAGGTGCCGAGCCGGGAGAAGGCGAAGGTCTCGTTGCGCATCATCGTTGCGTGGAGCGACCCGCCGACGAGGGTGCTCTCCTGACGGATCCGGTTGAGCACCTTGGGCAACTCGGCGGGGGCGACGGGTTCGTCCAGCAACTCCGAGGTGACGAGGTAGCACTGATTCATCGCTTCCCATACCTCGCGTGTGAGTGCGGTCCGGACGCTCCGGGCGCTGTTCCTCGCCGCGCCGACCACCGATGACACGCTGGACGGGTTGGTTTCGTCTCGGAGAACGAAGTCGATGGCCGACGCCGCATCCAGACGGTCATAGCGTCGGAAATAGGCGTCGCGGGCGCCGGCGGTTGTGAGAACCGAATCCCAGTCCTCAGCGGTGGGGACGGCGCGGGTGAGGGCCAGACGCAGACCCGCTTCGAGAAGCCGGGAGGTGTTCTCGCTACGTTCCAGGTAACGGAACATCCAGTAGAGGCCGCCAGCGGTGGTGCCGAGCATCGTGCGCTACTCCCCCAGCACCCAGGTGTCTTTGGTACCGCCGCCCTGACTGGAGTTGACGACGAGCGATCCCTCCTCGAGCGCGACCCGGGTCAGACCACCGGGTGTGATGTAGACGCGTTCGGGCGACATGAGCACGAAGGGGCGCAGGTCCACGTGACGGGGGGCGAGCCCCTCCTCGACAAGCACGGGAACCGTCGACAGCGACAACGTGGGCTGGGCGATGTAACCGCCGGGGTTCTTCTTGACCTTGGCGGCGAAGTCGGCCAGCTCGGCCTTGGTGGCGGCGGGTCCGATGATCATTCCGTAGCCGCCCGAGCCGTGCACCTCCTTGACGACCAGGTCGCTCAGGTTGTCGAGCACGTAGGCGAGCGAATCGGGCTCGGAACACCGCCACGTGTCCACGTTCTGCAGAATCGCCTTCTCGCCGGTGTAGAACTCGACGATGGTCGGCATATACGAATAGATCGCCTTGTCGTCGGCGATGCCGGTACCGGGTGCATTGGCCAAGGTCAGGCGGCCGGCCCGGTAGATGTCCATGATGCCGGCCGCCCCCAGCACCGACTCGGGTCGGAAGTTCAGCGGATCGAGGAACTGATCGTCCACCCTCCGATACAGGACATCGACCGGTTGGTGGCCTCGGGTGGTCCGCATCGCCAATCGGCCGTCGATGACGCGCAGGTCATGGCCCTCGACCAGTTCGGCGCCCATCTTGTCGGCCAGGAACGAATGCTCGAAGTAGGCCGAGTTGAGCAGCCCGGGGGTGAGCACGGCCACCACCGGAGGTGAGGAGGCGACGCCGGGAGCACACTCGGCGAGCGATCGACGGAGGTGATCGGTGTAGTCGTTCACCCGGCGGACCCTGATCGAGGTGAACAGCTCGGGAAACATGTGCAGCATCGTCTCCCGGTTCTCGAGCATGTAGGACACGCCCGACGGTGTCCGAGCGTTGTCCTCGAGGACGATGAACTCGTCTTCGCCGGTGCGGACGATGTCGGTCCCGACGACGTGGGTGTAGATCCCGCCCGGAGGTGTCACGCCGATCATCTCGGGGAGGAACGCCTCGTTCTCCGCGATCATCTCGGTCGGGATACGCCCCGACCGCAGGATCTCCTGCCGGTGGTAGATGTCGTGGAGGAACGCGTTGATCGCCCGTACGCGCTGCTCGATTCCCCGGTCCAAGCGCGCCCATTCGCGGGCGGAAATGATCCTCGGCACGACATCGAAGGGGATCAGACGCTCGTCGGCGTCGCCCTCGCCGTAGACGTTGAACGTGATGCCGGTCCTGCGGAATGCCGCCTCGGCGTCCCGGGAGATACTCGTGAGCCGCTCCGAGCTCTCGGCCATGAACCAGTGGTGATACTCCTCGTACAGGCTACGGGGCGCGCTCTCCCGGCCGAACATCTCGTCGAAATGGACGACATCACCCATGGGTTGTCACGCTAGACGTTCAGATCGGGGCTTCCTGACGTGAAACACCCAGTTCACATCCTCGGGTCTACGCGGCTAGATCGGTGAGCGGACGATCGAACCCCCGAGGTCGCCGAGCAGTTCGGCGTTGGCGTCGCCGGATGTTCTGCTGCTGCCTGCCAGAATCCGGCGGCGAATCGCACCGGAGACACCGTCGATGAACAGGACCATCGCTATCACCATGACCATCACCGCCGACACGTTCTGCCAGTTGCGAAACTGCACCTGGGAAGAGATCTCCCCGCCGATTCCGCCAGCGCCGATCAGGCCGAAGATCGCTGAGGCCCGCACGTTGATCTCGAAGCGAAAGAGCCAGTGGGCGACGATCGTGGGGAACACTTCGGGGAGCAGGCCCCATCGGACGGTGGCGAGTCGATGACCCCCGCTGGCGTGGATCGCCTCGACCGGTCCCTCGGGGGCCTCCTCGATCGACTCGCTGATCCACTTGCCGAGCGTGCCCGACGATGCGAATCCCAGTGCCAGCGCACCGGCCCAGGGGCCTAGGCCTACGACGGCGAGGAAGATGGTGGCCAGGATGAGCTCCGGGAACGCCCGAATGATGATGAAGAGTTGACGAACCGGCACCCGAACCCACTGGGGGGCGACGTTCTCGGCCGCCAGGAACGCCAGGGGTAGGGAGATCAACGCGGCGATGATCGTGCCGGTCCACGCGATGAAGACGGACTCGAACACCTTGCCGACGGCCCCCCGCTCGATGACGGCGCCGAAATCGGGGGGAATCGACAACCGGATGATCGTCCAGATGTTGCCCGGCGCCCGCAGGAGCTTGTCGGCGGTGATCTCGAGACCGGTGAGACCCCAGACCATTCCGCCCGCGATGAGGAGAGCGGCGAGCAGACGCCACCAGTGCGCCGACCGCCGTGCCGAAGGGCGCTCCGGTGTTCGACCGGTCTCGGGGGCATCGGCGACCACCGCGGTCACAACACCCTCCGGCGGATCGCATCGCTGATCTGTTCGATCGCGGCGACGATGACGAAGAGGATGATGAGAACGCCCGTGATCCGGTCATAGCGGAAGAACTGACGTTGGGCTTCGATGACCCGGCCGATGCCACCGCCCCCGACCAGGCCGATCACGACCGATGCTCGGACGTTGAGTTCGAAGACGTAGGCCGAGTAGGCCACGTAGGCGGGAAAGACCTCGGGGAAGACGCCGGCCCGCACCGAAGCGGTGTGCCGGCCGCCGGCCGCGAACGCCGCCTCGAGCGGCCGGGGATCAGCACTGTCGATCGACTCGCTGAACAGTTTCACCAGCACGGCGACCGAGAATACGGCCAGCGCGATGGTGCCACCGAAGGCACCGATGCTCACCGCAGCGACGAGGATCACGGCGAGCAGTAGGTCCGGTATCGCCCGCAGCACGTTCATGATCGCTCGGGAGATCACGAAGGTTGCCCGATTGGGGGTGGTCAACGACGACATGAGAAACGAAATCGGGAGCGCCAGGCTGCAACCGACGATGGTTGCCACGATGGCGATCTGGAACGTCTCGATCAACGGATCGAGCACGTTGCGCCGGTTGGCCACGAACTCCCAATCGGCCGGCCAGAACCTCTGCCAGAGCGGGTTGGTCCACACCGTGACGAACGAACCCCAGTCGAAACCGGACCGGCGGGCCGCCACGACGGTGAAGGCCACCACCGCCCCGGCCACCAGCACCGTCCAGAACCGAATCGGCGGTTTGGACGGCCGGACCTGTTGGCCCGGGTCGACGGTGCCGCTCACGCGGAGTCCACCACCTGCTCCTCCCCGGCCAGCAGATCGTCGGGTGTGATCGCCCGTCCGTAGATCTCACGAAACGTCTCGTCGTCGACGTCGGCGATGTCACCGTCGAAGACGAGTTCGCCTTCGCGGAGCCCGATCAACCTCTTGCCGTAGCTGCGAGCGAGGTCGAGGAAATGCAGATTGATGAGCGTGGTGATCCCGAGATCCCGATTGATGCGCTGGAGATCGCCCATCACCTGGTGGCTCGTCACAGGATCGAGGGCGGCCACCGGTTCGTCAGCCAGCATCACCGTCGGCTGCTGAGCCAGGGCCCGGGCGATGCCAACGCGCTGCTGTTGACCGCCGGAGAGATTGGACGCTCTGACGTAGGCCTTGTCGACGATGCCCACCCTCTCCAGCGCCTGGAATGCGATCTCGCGGTCCTCCGCCGGCCAGAGGCTCAGCGTCGACCGCCATGTGGGTACCGAGGCCAGGCGGCCCATGAGGACGTTGTTGAGCACCGTCGTTCGGCCGGCCAGGTTGAACGTCTGGAAGATCATGCCGATGTTCTTGCGGACCTCCCGGAGCCGTTTGCCCTTGGCCCCGACGACCTCGACGCCGTCGATCTTTATCGAACCCGACGTCGCCGGAACCAGCCCGTTGAGCACCCTCAAGAGGGTCGATTTGCCGGCTCCGGACAGGCCGACGATCACGACGAACTCCCCGTCGCCGATGGTGAGATCGACGTGGTTGAGCGCTCGAACGCCACCCCGGTAGGTCACCGAGACGTCGCTGAACTCGATCACGGACGCCCTCGATCGGATGGAACCTCGGCGACGATCGGGTCAGCCCGGCGGTTCGCTGATGCCGAGCTCGGCAGCGGCCTGGCGGACGATGTCGAAGTCGGATTCGGTGGCGGGGCGAATGTCGGTCCAGGAGTAGATTTGGTCGAAGACCGCTTCCCCCTCGTCGGTGGCGAGGTAGGCCTCGACCGTGTCGTAGATCGCTGTCTTGAGGGTGCCGGGAAGCTCGGAGCGGACGGCGACGACATCGTTGGGGATCTCGCCGGTGATCGAGAAGACGACCACCTTTTCCCCCACGTCCGGCTCTTCCTGACGGATGTTGCGGCGAGCGTCGTCGAAGGAGAGTCCGATGTCGGCATCACCGTTGAGCACGGCGGTGACGGCCGCATCGTGGCTACCGGCGAAGATCGGCGTGATGTCCGTTTGGGGATCGATCCCCATGTTCAGCAGCTCGAGCGCCGGGAAGAGGTAACCCGAGGTCGAGCTCTCGGCGACGAAGGCGACCTTCTTGCCTTCGACGTCGGCGAGGTCGCCGATGCACGACGAACCGGGCGAGACGGGCGTGCCCTCGTCGGTGGTATCGGTCAACTCCGGGCCGTCGTCACCGAACGTCACGCCGACCTGGAGGGCGACGGCCTCGAGAGCGGGGACCTGCACAATCTCAGTGTCTCGATTCTCGAGAGCGGTGGCCGGCTCGGGCGGATCGGCGCAAATCGAGGTGTCGTTGGTGAACCACTGGCCGTGGTAGGTGGCCGAACCGAACCGGATCGACTGGATCAGCGGCTCGATGTTGCCGAAGTTGTCCTTGCCCAGGACGTACCCGAAGGGACCGAAGGCACCCAGGTCCGCCTGATCCGAGCCCATCGCCGTGACCAGACCGGTGTAGTCGGTGGTGACAACACCCTCCACCTCTATCCCGAGTCCAGCCTGGAGGACTTCGATGAAGGGCTGAATGTTGTCCTGGAGCGTCTCCTGCTCTTGGGAGGGAACGAAACCGAAGACGATCTTCTCGGGCCAATCGGCGGGCACCATCGATCCGTCGTCGACCTCGGGTGCCTCGGTCGTGGGTGCCTCGGTCGTGGTCGCTTCAGTCGTGGTCGTGGCGGTTTCCTCATCGCCACTTCCGCAGGCCGCACCGACCAGGCTGACGGCAAATACGAGTGCCAATAGCTTGCCTGAACGCATGTCATGTCCTTTTAGCTCGAGAACCTGACGGCCAAAGGTACATCATCGGGCCGAGTCGCTTGACTCCGACCCTGCTCATGTTCATCTCCCTGCAACTTTCACCTCTCGGCGACAACGCGCTCGAACTCGTCCCAGCTCCGGATGTCGACGACGCCTTCCTGGGGATTGTTCCAGGGCCTCACGAACCGGCACACTGTTGCGTCCGGGATCCTCGACGCCAGACGGACCAGGTTGTGGTCGGCGTCATCGAGATAGATGTCGCAGCGGACCAGGGTCTTGTCCTCGACCATGTGTACTTCTCGGGTTGGAACCCGATGTTCGGCGAGCCACTCGTATGTGTCGTGGATCGCAAACGAAGGTTTGGTCGTGATGATGACGACTCGATGACGCCGGGCCAGACGATCCAGGGCGTCGATCGCGCCGCGGTAGGGCTCGAGTACACGAAAGATTGTCGCCCCCTCACCGCTCGTGGCCGCCCACCGCCAGAACTCGCCCATGTCGGTGAAATGGGTCAGCGTGGTCGGGGCGTCCCAGATATCGACGTGCTCGGGGAGCAGCGTCGCGCCGAACTCGGCGTTGTAGCGAGAGATCCAACCGGCGTTGAAGTCCGCGACGACACCATCGAGATCGATCCCGAGGCGTAGACGGGCGCTGCCTGACGACATGGCGCATCACTGTGCCATATCCGCAGCGATTTCGGCGACAGCCCGTGGACGACGGCAGAAGACATGGACGGGCTCGGAGGCCTCGAGATCGTCACCGAGATCGTCACCGGACAGCACGGCGTCTGGGCCCATACGGCGTCGGCCCCGGCCGAGACCAGCCGGCCCTCAGATCATCGATCCGAGACCGCGTTGGAGAGCATCCAACAGGTGATTGAACTCCTCTTCGTGGGCTGCGGTCGTTCCGGCGTTGTGCTCGATCGCCAAGAACCCGTGAATGGCACACCGGGTGCTGCGAGCGGCCAGATGGGCCTGGTCGGCGCCGAGCCCCATCGCGCCGAAGACGAGAACGAACACGTCGAGCAGCGACCGGTTGGCGTTCGCCAATGCGTCATGGTCGGTGCTGGGCGGTAGCAGGGTCGAGGCGAACTGGCCCGGGTGTTCGAGAGCGAAACCTCGGTAGGCAGCACCCATCGCCGTGACCGCCTCGGCGCCGGAGGTGCCGATCGCCGCTCGGTTGAGGCTCGTCGTGAGGTTACTGGTGGCGGTCACCGCGACGAGTTGGTGGAGGCCCTCGAGGCCTTCGACGTGGGAATACAACGCCGAGGGTCCGACACCGAGTTCACCGGCGATCGCCGAGATGGTCAGCGCGTCGAAACCGTCGCGGTCGACGAGCGTGACGGCGTTCTCGGCCACCAACGCCAGCGAGAGTCGCCGCTTGGCCATGCCCCAAGTGTATTCGGTGTGCAAATCTCCTTCAACCAATTTGACAGGACATCGTGATTGGTGAAAGGGGTTCTGCACGACGAGACGTTGGGGGACCCTTCTGACGCCGCGGATTCCGGTCGACGAAACCGCATAACCTTGTAAGATCAGGGTAGGTTCGCGCCAACCTTCAATCG
>JAHEJO010000072.1 GCA_024638805.1 Acidimicrobiales bacterium | reverse complement strand
GGCCGAGGTCGTGAACACCGTGGCATTACCGACGCCGTCATCGAGCAGAAGCCGAGCCAGGTCCATCCGGCAGCTGTGCAGTTCGTCTTTGGTCAGGGTGTCGGCCTTGTTGAGCAGGACTGCGGTCACCGCACCGTGCCGTGTGAGTAGGCGGAGGTAATGATGCAGAGCCTCGTCGGCGTATTTCTCGGGGTCGGTGACGAACAGGAGCAGATCTGCGTGTTCGGCGACACGTTCCATCTCGAGACGATGGCTCACCTTGACCGAGTCATGGTCTGGAACATCGAGGAGGATCAGCCCGTTCAGGACGGGCTCGCCGTCGACCACGTGGTGGCGGTTCCTCACCTCCAACCAGTCGAGTAGCGCACCCGCATCGTCGTCTCCCCACACGCACGCCAGCGTGGAGGACGTCGTGGGCCGCCGGACGCCGGTCGTGGCGACGTCACTCTCGACGATCGCGTTGGCGATACTGGACTTGCCGCTGCCGGTGGCGCCGAGCAACGCGACGACCGAGTGATGCGTACCGAGGGTCAGCCGATCGGTCGCCTTGGTCAGCACGTGCTCGGCGTAGCCGATCACATCCGGATCGAGCCGACCGTTGGCCAATTCGACCGACTGGAGGAGGAACTCGAGGCGTTCGGGAAGCTCGGCGACGATACGCCCTCGGTCGAGCAGGGTCCTGGGCTGGGTGTTCATGGCGAAGCCTCGAACGATTCGATGGCCACCAGCAGATCGGTGCTCTGGTCCGGTGGGCCGGCCTGGGACCACAGGACTTCGAGAAATCGGTTGGCATCGGTGTCGAGCAGCGCACCGCAACGGTGCAGGAGGCCGTGCCGGGCGGTGTTGGCCAGGTCTCGCACCGCCTGCTCTCCGAAGAGCGCATTCAACAGCGCCTGGCTGACCGTGGCGGTCCCACCGGCGACGACGACCTCGCCGCCCGTGATTCCACCGGTTTGGGCAAAGATCACGATCATCAGTGCGATGCCGACACTGTTCACAGCTAGGGCGAGACCCCGAGCGACGTTTCTTTTACCCTGGGCGGTGGTGCGAACGAGGTCGAGCACGTCGTTCTGCCAGGCGCGGATCTCTTCGGTGGCCTGTTTGCGAAATGCCGGCGAACTGCGCTCGAGGCCGTCGTCGTCGGAGAGCGTCTGACGCCCGCCGGGTAGTTGCCGCCAGGCGGCCACCGAACCGAGGGCCGCCTCGTCAGCCAGATCGACGAGGAGCTGTTCGAGAGCGTTGGTGATCTCTCCCTGCACGGTCTGGGTGTCAGCCACACGGCCCAGGACCAGGGAACTCAGCCGGTCACGCAATCGTCCGAGGAAGCTCTGAAGGCGGCCGAGGAGTTCGCTCACTCCGATCAGTTCCTGCCAGCGGTCGAGGACCTCGTCGCGCAGGAGCGTCCCGGCGGTCAGAGCCCGGACGAGGTCCTCTCGGGCCTGACCGTAATGATGGTCGACCGCCGCTTTGAGTTCGGTCACAGCGCTGTCCTGGCGGACCGCTGCGGCATGCACCGTGCGGGCCCGGCCGGGAACCGAGCGAAGGGCGCCGTCGAGCGTTCGGCGAATCACCGTCGCCCTCTCCTCGGCGCTGGCCGCCAACGACTCGAGTTGTTCGCGTATCTCACTCACGGTGTGTTCGGGAAGCAAGCCCAGTGCGGTGAGCTCGACATCCTCGATGGGAAACAGGGGAACGTCGGCGAACCCTGCTTTCGCCACCATCTCGGCCAGGTGCGGAACCACCTCCAGGCCCGCTCCCGGAGGGATTCGGTTGATGATGATCGAGAGCGCAGTACCTCGATCGCGGGCCCGGGCGAGGAAGTCCCACGGCACGGCGTCGGCGTAGCGGACCGCAGTGGTCGTGAATAGCCACAGGTCGGCTGAGGCCAGCAACTGGGTGGCGAGCTCCCGGTTCTCGTGTGCGACTGAGTCGATGTCCGGAGCGTCGATGATCGCGAGGCCAGGGGTCATCGTCCCGACCTCGACAACCTTGAGAACATGACCGACCGGTTCTCCGTCGCCCGTCATGCGGGGCAAGCCGGCCAGCACTCCGTCGTCGTCGGACATGAACCACTCGCGATCCTCGGGATGGCAGATCAACGTCGGTGCTTTCGTGGTTGGCCGGATCACACCGGCCCTGGCCACGACCGCCCCCGCCAGAGTGTTGGTGATCGTCGATTTCCCGCTCCCGGTCGAGCCGCCGATCACCGCCAGGAGAGGAGCGTCGATCCGTCGAATACGAGGGATGAGGTAGTCGTCGATCTGATCGCGCAGCTCGACCGAGATCGCGTCGGCGTCATCGACTCCTTCGAGGTCGAAGACGAGGGGGAGATCCGCCAGGGTCTGGCTCAGCCGACGGAGCCTCGCTTCGGTATCGCCGAGGGATGGAGAGAGTGCGGGCACTGCCCGTGAGGCTACTGGCTCGACGGTGAGCACATGCCAGCAGCGGCGGGCTGTCGGTCGGGCTGCGGCCCGGCCTAAACCGTATGTTCCCCGGGTCCCAGGACATCCACAACCTCCATCGACAACGTGGAGGGCGTTCTCTGGACCGACGCTGTGGCCCGCGCGAGAGGGACGTGCAGTTGCTCCATGGGCTCCCCGACTGTTCCGATCGTGATGCCGGCCGCCGCCAGGGGTTTCGTGCCCCACCAATGCCAGCGTTGTGCGGCGCCCTCCGCTGGTGTCTTCCCGTGAGCGTCGAGGAGCAGGCCGTGGAGAGTACCACGCTGGGTGTAGGCCCCGCTGTGTTCGAGCGGTGCAGCATCGGTCAACAACCAGCGCGAGGGGGTGGTCGCCTCGAAGTCGAGTTCCCAGCCCAGCGGGACCCGCCGCCCGAAACCGGTTCTCGTGAGCTCGGTGGGATCGTCGACCTCGAGGGCGAACGCCTCGAGCCCGTACGACCAGTGGTCGTGGGGCTTCTCACACACCTGTTCGGCCCACAAACCATCCGTGCGGAACTCCCACCGTTGGGCTGGGATCGGTATGTTCGGTTCACTCATCACGATCGGATGGGCGTCGGTCGGCCACACGAGGGCCACCTGCTCGGCCCGTCTGCGCCCCGGTTGGATCGACGCCAGAACGAGGATCGACGCCTGGGGCGTGATCGCCAAAACGAGATGAGCCTCCACCCAATCCGGACGATCGACGGGTGGTCGGCGGCCCTCGAAGCGGCGGTCGACGCTCAGACTCCCACCGGTTCCTTGACCTGCTCGCTCAACCGGGAAGCGACTCGGACGATCGTCAGGGTGAGGCCGGCGGCGATGCCCGCCAGGATGACGGCGGATACCAACGACTCGGTATCGGGCCACCACGAGAGCCCGGTACCTCTGACCACCGTTTCGTCGTCGCCGTCGCCGATTGTGTAGCCGACCCCGTTGGGCCATGGCCACAGGACCCGGAACGAGCCGATCATCAGGCCGAGCAGCGCGCCGAGCACGGTCTGCTGATGGGTGCGGAGGAGCCAGTTCAAGGCGGTCGAGAACAGGGCGAGTCCAATGACCGCACCGACCAGGAACACGGCCAGTTCGGGAACAGTGCCGCTCAGGACCGCCGAGTACATGCCCAGCATCAGCATGATGAAGCTGCCCGAGATTCCGGGCAGGATCATGGCGCAGATCGCCAACGCGCCGGTGGCGAAGAAGGCGAGCAGAGTCGGGGTGGTCACCGCGCCGTTCTGGAAACCGAGCAGGACGAACGACACGACCGCCACTCCAATGATCGTTGCGATGCGGGTGGTGTCGTGGGCGGCCATCTCATGCCACACCAGCCAACAACTGGCCAGGACCAGGCCGCAGAAGACCGCGGCGGTGAGTTCGGAGTGCTCTTCCAGCGCCACCTTCATCGGCCCTCGCAGAGCGAGGAATGCGACCAGGATCCCGCTCCCCAGCGGGGCGATGAAGAGCCAGTTGATCGCCCGCAGCGATGCGATGCCTCCGGATACGTCGCCGGTGATCAGCTGCTTCAGAGCGTGGGCACCGTCGTGGGTGATCTCCACCAGGGTCATGTAGATCCCGAGGATGAGGGCAACCGTTCCGCCCGACACACCGGGCACGATGTCCGCCGCACCCATGAAGAAACCGCGACCGATCTGGAGCAGGATCCTCATCGAACCAGCCGTTCGACCGTGCGGGCGCCAGGTCGGTTGCCCGCCCACGGCGTACCCCACTGGCTAGATGATTCGAGACTCATCGTCTTCCTTCGGCAGGAGGGCAACCGAGAGTAGCGGCGCCGGCCGAGGCGGCTCGGACACGGCGCCGACGGACGCTCAGTTCTTCTGGCCGGCCAGTTTGCGGTTGTAGACCTTGGACTTGATGTAGTCGCGGTTCATGTAGGCGATGAAGTCCTGACTGATTCCCTTGGGGCAGGCTTCGGTGCACTCACCATGGTTGGTGCACGATCCGAAGAACTCCTCCATCGTCTCGACCATGGCTTCGGTGCGCCGGAAACGTTCGGCCTGGCCCTGGGGCAGGGAGTTGAGGTGCCACAGCTTCGCCGCTGTGAACAGCTGGCCGGCTGAGTTGGGGCAGGCCGCGACACACGCTCCACAACCGATGCAGGCGGCCGCGTCCATCGAGGTCTCCGCCACTTCCTGCGGGATCAGGATCTCGTTGGCGTCCGGTGCGTTTCCGGTGGACACGCCGATGTAGCCACCCGCCTCGATGACTCGGTCGAGGGCGGACCGGTCCACGACGAGATCGCGGATCACCGGGAACGCAGCCGCTCGCCACGGTTCGATTTCGATCATGTCGCCGTCGTTGAACTTGCGCATGTGGAGCTGGCACACCGCAGTGTTCTTCTCGTGCCCGTGGGCCTGGCCGTTGACCATGACGCCGCAGGTACCGCAGATCCCTTCTCGGCAGTCATGGGGGAACTCGATCGGAACCTCGTTCTTGTCGATCAGTCGTTCGTTGACCATGTCCAGCATCTCCAGGAAGCTGGCGTCGGTCGGTATCCCGGGGGCGTCGTATTCGGTGAAGGCACCGGGTGCATCGGGCCCCGGTTGGCGCCAGATCCGCAGTTTCAGGTTCAGGGTCTCGCTCATGTCGTTCGTTGGCTCCCCTACTTGTAGCTACGGGTCGAGGGGATGACGTACTCGAATTCGAGCTGCTCGACATGTTTGCTCTGACGCGTGTCGTGGTCGTGCCACTCCCAGGCGCTCACGTTCTGGAAGTTGACGTCGTCCCGTTTGGCCTCACCGTCATCGAGGACGTGTTCCTCTCTGAAATGGGCACCACAGGACTCCTGACGGTCCAGCGCATCGTGGGCCATCAGCTCGGCGAGCTCGAAGAAGTCGGCGATACGTCCGGCCTTCTCGAGGCTCTGGTTGAGCGTCTCCGCCGTTCCGAGGACCCTGACATCGTTGTGGAACTCTTCGCGTAGCGCTCGAATCTCGCCGATCGCCTTCTCCAGGCCGTTCTTGTTGCGAGCCATTCCGATGTGGTCCCAGACGAGCTTGCCAAGTTCGCGATGGAAGTAGTCGGGCGACTTCGTGCCCTTGATCTCCAGGAATGCCTTGATCCGGTCGCGCACGTCTGCTTCTGCCTGTGTGAAAGCATCGTCGCCGGTGTCGACCGGGTCGGTGTTCAACTTGTCGGCCAGGTAGTCGCCGATCGTGTACGGCAGGACGAAGTAACCGTCGGCCAGTCCCTGCATCAGTGCGGATGCGCCGAGGCGGTTGGCGCCGTGGTCGGAGAAGTTGGCCTCGCCGGTGGCATACAGACCGGGGATCGTGGTCATCAGGTTGTAGTCCACCCACAGCCCACCCATCGTGTAGTGGCTCGCCGGGTAGATACGCATCGGCACGCTGTAGGGGTCCTCACCGGTGATGCGCTCGTACATCTCGAACAGGTTGCCGTACTTGGCTTCGATCGTTTCCCTTCCCGATCGGGCTATGGCGTCAGCGAAGTCGAGGTAGACACCGTTCTTGAGGGGGCCGACCCCGAAGCCGGCATCAACCACCGTCTTGGCATTGCGGGATGCGACATCCCGAGGCACCAGGTTGCCGAACGCCGGGTACTTCTCCTCGAGGAAATAGTTTCGGTCCGACTCCGGAATGTCCTGGGCCCGACGGGTCTCGTCACGGTTGCGAGGAACCCAGATGCGGCCGTCGTTGCGGAGCGACTCCGACATCAGGGTCAGTTTGGATTGGAACTCGTCGGAGGCGGGGATACAGGTCGGGTGAATCTGGGTGAAACTCGGGTTGGCGAAATAGGCGCCCCTTCGATGGGCGCGCCATGCTGCGGTCACATTGCACGACATCGCATTCGTCGACAGGTAGAAGACGTTGCCGTACCCGCCGGTGGCGAGCACGACTGCATGAGCCGAGTGGCTCGAGATCTCCCCTGTAGTGAGGTTGCGGCAGACGATGCCCACGGCGTGGCCGTCCTTGATCACGACGTCGAGCATCTCCATCCGGGTGTGGAGTTTGACCTTTCCAGTCTTCACCTGACGCATCATCGCCTGGTAGGCGCCGAGCAGGAGCTGTTGACCGGTCTGACCTCGGGCGTAGAAAGTGCGGCTCACCTGAGCTCCGCCAAAGGACCTGTTGCTGAGCACGCCGGCGTACTCGCGAGCGAAGGGAACACCCTGGGCCGCGCACTGGTCGATGATGTCGACGCTGACCTGCGCCAGGCGGTGGACGTTGGCTTCCCGGCTCCGGAAGTCGCCGCCCTTCACCGTGTCGTAGAAGAGCCGGTAGATACTGTCGCCGTCGTTCTGGTAGTTCTTGGCGCCATTGATGCCACCCTGGGCCGAGATCGAATGGGCTCGACGAGGGGTGTCGTGGAAGGTGAAGGCCTCCACCTCGTAGCCGAGCTCTCCCATCGTCGCTGCCGCCGACGCCCCGGCGAGGCCGGTGCCCACGACGATCACCTTGAACTTCCGCTTGTTGGCGGGGTTCACCAGTTTCATCTTGAACTTGTGATCGTCCCACCGGTCTTCGATGGGACCCTCGGGCACTTTGGAATCGGGAAGCATGGTAGGTGTGTGGCTCCTTTGCTGCGATTGGGTCAGCTCTCGGCGGCGTTTTCGCTGACGGGCACTACCCGGGGATCGTCGGCGTCGACGACGCCGGTCAGGACCGCAAGTGGGAAACTCAGATTGCCCACAAGGACAATGGCGGCGATCCCGAACGCAAGGGTCTGTGGAACTTTGGAGAAACGCGGGTTCGCCAGACCGAGTGTCTGGAAGAGGCTTCGGGTGCCGTGGAACAGGTGGATCGAGAGAGCGATCGTGGCGATCATGTAGGTCGCAGCCACGATCGGACGTCCGAGCGAGTCGACCACGTTGGCCTGAACCTCGCCGCGCACCCAGTTCGAACTGAGCAGACCCCATGTGAGGTCGGCGAGATGGAAGATGAGATACGCCAGGACGATCGTGCCCGTGTACCTGGTGGAACGACTGGCGAAGTTGGCGGCCTGCCAGTCCCGCTTGGACGTATACGCACGGTTGGCTTTGTTGTTGAGGGCGGTCAGCGAGTAGCCGGCATGGATGTGGAGGACGAACGCTCCAATGAGTCCGAATCGGATCAGCCAGAGGAACCAGGTGCGGGGGAAGAGGGGTACGAGCAACTCGCGCAGGAATTCGGCGTAGACGTCGAGGTCGTAATGCCACACGCCGTTCTCCTGTACCGGACCGATGTACAGCTTGAGATTGCCGAACATGTGCCCGAGCACGAAACCGATCAGAACGATCCCGGTGACCGCCATCACCCACTTCTTGCCCACCGCGGTCTGGTAGAGATTCAGAGGAAAGGGCAGCTCCCTACCCCTGGTCTTGATCTTCTGGGGGCCCGCAGGCCTCGATGTCGTAGGTGTAGCCACGAAACAGTTTTCTCCGAATCGGCCCGACAGGACGCTGCCGAGGTATTCCAGCTTTTCACAGTTGAACGTAGCGTCCGAAACCCTGCGAATTGGAATTTCGGGTGGTGGCCGGTGCCGTCGATGGCCCGCTGTTGAGTGATGTCAGCTCATGACCGTCTTGGTGGCGGTGTCCTCCGCCGGCGGGATGACGACGCTCTGATATCGGTTCGAGGCGACGACGACATCGGTGGACGAAACGCCGTCATCGTCGGACTGGAGTTCGATCGTGACCACCAGCACGTCATGGATCGCAGGGATCGCGAACCCGAAGTCGCCGATGCGCTCGACCGAGTCGGCGGAGAGGTCGCCACGCCAGACTTGGCGGGTGCGCCAGTCGCCGACGGTCGCCGTGGCGCTGACCCGGACGTCCCGGACCCTGCGATGCAGATCGTTCACGGCGTGGATGGTCATCTCGATCGACTGCCCTGGCGTCACGATGGTCGGCAACGGATCGGCGGCGACGATCACCGCCTGGCACGCGTCGGTGACGGCCCGGTAGGCGGGTTTGGGTGTGCGGTCGGTTTGCAGGATGCCGAAACCGCCCTCGACTTCGGCATCGACCAGAGCCATCAGACAAAAACCCTGGGCCGGTCGGTATTTCAGGCGCCGGATCGTCTCGATCTGTGCGCGGAGGAGGTCGGCCTGGTAGGCGCGCGTTGCCCTGGCCCAGCCGGCTCCGTCGCTGTAGGCGCGACGCGGCAGATACCGCTCGAACGCCGCCTTTTCCGCAGTTGCGTGACTGGGGGCTGTCGTGGGCCAATCCCGGATACGCATGGACTGGGAGCCGAAACCTCCGAGGAAGCGGCCCAATCGGGGCCACCGCCTCAGGATGGCGGCCAGATCCTCGTGGCGTCCGGTGTGCCAGCCGAGCCACAAATGCGGATCGGACGCACTCGAGGCGCGCACACCGGGAATGGTGCCGGAGCGCATGACGACCGACCTCGACGGGTCCGAGGATCTGAGTTCGCGCCGAAGGGTCGGGCCGAGAACGGTTCGGTTCCATGACGGCAGTGCCTGCTGGGCCAACCGTCTCGCCAGCGAGCCGGTGGGGTCGAGGTTTGCGGACGGTGCCGGGACGATGGCGCCGTCGGGTTCGTCATGGCTGCACCAGAGCGCTACCGACGGGTGGGCGCCGAGCAGATCGACCATCTCTCGGGCAACCATGCGGGCTCGCCGACGAGTCGAGGTGCTGTAGGTCCCGACCAGTGGTAGATCCTGCCAGAGGAGCACGCCCATTTCGTCTGCGCGGTCGTAGAGCTCGGAGCGAGCGACATGGCCGTGGACTCGGAGCAGGTCGAGCCCTGCGTCGCGTGCGGCATCTACGTCGTGAGCGATCAGCGTGGCGGGTTCGTCGGCCAGCACCGGCGATTGGGGTCCCAGGCTGGCGCCCTTGACGAACAGCCGCTGACCGTTCACGGTCCAGGCCAGGTCCTTGACCGACACCGTTCGGAGGCCCGTCCTCCAGAAGCCACGGTCCGACACCTCGTTGTTGTCCGAGCGGACCGTCACCGCAATGTCGTAGAGCGGCTGGGCTCCGAGCGTCCACGGCCACCACAGCGCCGGGTCGTCGATCGTCACGGTCCACTCGAGTCGGTTCTCGCCGAGGGAGATCGTGTGGAAATCTGATCGGCTGCCCGATGACCGCCCTTCGGGTCCCATGACGCTGGTGTCGATGCGGACATCACCTGCCGTTGCCGCGTCGAGAACCGTGCGGACGAGCAACGATGCAGACCGTGGGTTGGCCGTGGTGCACAGCAGTCGGCTGTGCCGGATGGCGACCTGTCCGGTTCGAGTGGTGAACACCGGCCGCCAGATCCCTCCCGGGGAGGTCGGAGGTGCCAGTGGTCCAGCCTGCAGAGAGCCGGTCAGCGACTGTTTCGGCCCGGTCCCGGGCGGCGGGCAGGAGACGTCGATCGCCAGCACATGTTCACGCCGTGCTCTGAGTGCCTCGGTGATGTCGAATCGATGGGTGACGAAATAGCCGCCGGTCGAGCCGAGAAACTGGCCGTCGAGCCAGACGTCACCTTCGGCGAGCACCCCTTCGAGTACGAGCCACTCCCGCTGACCCTCCACCGGGCCGTCGGCCTCGAAACGGCGCCGATGGAGCAGCGGTTTCCTGTTCAGTGCAAACGTCGAGTGGCTCGCCCAGTGCCCGGGCACCTGGACCTCGTGCCAGTCGCTGTCGTCCAGGTCGAGATCGGCGCCAGTCTTCTCCAGATCCGCGTCCAGTCGTGCGACACGCCACGCCCCGGTGAGGTCCATACATCGACGGTAGCTGTTCGGCGGCGATCTGGCCGTTCCGAGCCCGCCGGCCCGGCCGCGGTCAGAGTTCAGTAGCGAGCTCTGAAACTGGCGCGACCGCCGACCGCATCCTTGTTGAGGCGTTTGGTCAGGTGGAGGCCTTCGAGGATGAGTTCGACCGCACTGGCGGCGGTCTCGTCGGTCGTGTCGTCGCCCACGAGTGCTGCCACCGCTTCGTTGAGTGCCGGATTGTCGTCGGCGACGGCTCGGTAGGCCCGGGCCGGAATGTCGTCGCCCGTGCTCACCACCGTGTCCTCGTCGAAGGTTTCGGTGATCTGTTGTGCCAGCGCCCCTCCGACATGTTCACGGAACTCCTCCACGATCGCCGAGGAGAGGAGATGATCGAGGATCTCTTCGTCACGGCCTTCGTCGAGAGACTCGATCTCGATCTTGCCGGCGCTGGACGGGAAGATGGCGTCGAGGTCGCACACCCGCGGGACGGCGGTCATCTCCCCGAGTCGCATCGCTCGTGCGGTCGCCGCTGCGGCAAGCGTTTCGGTGTTGGACACGCTCATCCGGACCGATACTCCGGACCGCTGGTTCACCTGGCTGCTCGCCCTGGCCAGGTGGGTGAAGCGCACGATGATGTCGCCCATGAACTTCGGGACCCGAACCGGAAGACCCGTGTCGGGTATGAACGCTTCCTGCTTCACGACGGCGGCTTCGACGTCGAGCTCGTAGGGATAGTGTGTGCGGATCTGGGAGCCGAAACGATCCTTGAGCGGGGTGATCATTCGACCGCGGTTGGTGTAATCCTCTGGATTGGCGGTGGCGACGAGCATCAGGTCGAGGGGTAGACGGACCTTGTAGCCCCGGACCTGGACATCCCGTTCCTCGAGGACGTTGAGCAGGCCGACCTGAATTCGTTCGGCGAGGTCGGGGAGTTCGTTGATGGCGAAGATCCCTCGGTTGGTTCGTGGGACCAGTCCGTAGTGGAGTGTCAGCTCGTCTGACAGGTACCGCCCCTCGGCAACCTTGATCGGGTCGACCTCGCCGATCAGATCGGCGATCGATGTGTCCGGGGTGGCCAGCTTCTCCCCGTACCGGCTGCTCCGGTGCACCCATGCGATCGGGGCGTTCTCGCCGTCGGAGTCCACCGTGTCACGGGCGTGCCGTGACACAGGGTTGTACGGATCGTCGTTGATCTCGGACCCTGCGATGATCGGCATCCACGGGTCGAGAAGGCTGGTCAACGATCGGATGATGCGCGTTTTGGCCTGGCCCCGCTCACCCAAGAGGACCACGTCATGTCTGGCGAGAAGTGCGTGTTGGAGCTGTGGGAGGACCGTGTCGTCGTAGCCCTGGACCCCGGGAAACATCACTGCGCGGGCGGCGATGCCTTCGAGCATGTGCTCGCGAATCTCGTCTTTGATGGGACGGCTGACCCAACCGCTGCTGCGCAATTCTCCGAGGGTCGTGATGTCCGGTGCGATTTCCGCCAGCCATGGTTGCGATGCCATCGATTGACCCTAACGGGGCCTGACGGGGAGTGATGAGTCGGCGTCGACCGGGTCGGGTGCGACCGAACAGGATTACCCTCGCCCTATGGCGAACCGCTTTCGGTATTCACGCTGGGACGGCACTCAACGGGGTTTCGACCTCGACGCGTTGGACCTGCTCGACCGGTTGACCGATCAGCTCGCCTATGACGGAGACCCTCTCGCCGCCTTGCGCCGGATGATGCAGCGCGGCCTCGACGATCGCAACGGAGAGAGGATCCAGGGGATCCAGGAGATCCTGGAGGCGCTCGATGCCAAACGCCAGGAACTCCTCGACTCTGGTGACCTCGGCGGGGTCTATGCCGAGATCGCAGAGGCATTGGACGAGATCGTCGAACGTGAACACCAGGGCATCGAGGACCGCCATACGCTGGCCCAGCTTCAACTGCACGACCCCGCCTCTTCCGATGAGGACCGTCGCAACGCCGAGCTCGCCGGCCGGTCCGCGGCCGAGAAACAACTGCAGCTGGACCTGCTTGCCGACGATCTGGCCAACCGGGTGAAAGGGCTCCAGAACTACGATTTCGAGAGCGACCTGGCTCAGTCCCAGTTCGATGAGCTGCTCGACAAACTTCGCCAGGAAATGGTCAACAACGCGTTCGACCAGACGAGCGAATCGCTACAGAACATGACACCGGAGGATCTCTCGCGACAACGCGAGATGATGGCTGCGCTCAACGACATGCTCGAGCAACGTGAGATGGGGATCGAACCCGACTTCGATGCCTTCATGGCCGAGTACGGGGATTTCTTCCCCGACAACCCCCGCACGCTCGACGAGCTTCTCGAGCAGCTCGCTGAACAGATGGCGGCGGCCGAAGTGATGTTCAACTCTTTGTCGCCCGAACAACAGCAGCAACTCCAGCAGCTGATGGACAACCTGTTGCAGGACCTGGGGCTTCGGGACGAGATGGGACGGTTGACCCAGAATCTGCAGAACGCCATGCCCGACGCCGGATGGGGGAACAGTTTCCAGATGATGGGCGGCATGCCGATGGGGTTCGCAGCGGCTCAGGACGCCATGCAACGGTTGGGTTCGGCCGACCGGATCAGCCGCTATCTGGAGGATCTCACCGACCCTCGCGGACTGGGTGAGGTCGACCTCGAAGGTGTACGGAATCTGCTGGGGGACGACGCCGCCGACTCGCTGGAGCGGCTCGGCGACATGACCCGCCAGCTGGAGGAAGCCGGCCTGGTCCATGCCGAGGGCGGCCGGCTCGAACTCACCGCCCGCGGGGTCCGCAAGCTCGGACAGAATGCCCTCAAGGAACTGTTCACGAACCTGGACCCATCCGTTCTCGGCGGCCACGACATCGACCGCGTCGGTATCGGCCACGAGCGCAGCTTCCAGACCAAACCGTACGAATACGGCGATCCGTTCAACCTGCAGATCGAAAAGACGCTGCGAAACGCTGTACGTCGGGGTGGGCAGGGCAGCCCGGTGCAGTTGCGCCCGGAGGACTTCGAGATCGAGCAGACCGAGCAGGCGATCACCAGTTCCACCGTCCTGCTGCTGGACATCAGCTATTCGATGGTGTGGGAAGGCCGGTTC
>JAHEJO010000071.1 GCA_024638805.1 Acidimicrobiales bacterium | reverse complement strand
GATCGCTGACACCACGAACTGGTGTGCTAAGCAAGGTGTCCGTCGCTTCGCCGATCTGATCGGTGCTGCCGATCTGTCGCCCGTAGCTGTCCACGCCTGAGGAACGAGAGATTCTGATGTCCACTGACACACTGGCCAACGACGGTCTACCTGCGGCGCTGCGCGAGAAGATGGCGCTTGCGCTCGACGTCGACGACCTGGTGCGGGCCAACCGCCTGGCCAGGGACCTCAAACCATGGTTCGGTATCGCCAAGGTCGGTCTCGAGCTGTACACCGCCGCCGGTCCCGATGCGGTCGGTGCGATGATCGACCAGGGTTACGACGTATTTCTCGATTTGAAGCTGCACGACATCCCGACGACTGTGAAGAAGGCCGCTCGGGTTGCGGGCGCGCTGGGCGCCAGCTATCTGACCATGCATGCCCATGGCGGCGCCGCCATGATGCGGGCCGGGGCAGAAGGGCTTGCCGAGGGTGCCTCCAACGCCGGCCTGGCCAGACCCGTGGCTCTGGCTATCACCGTGCTGACCAGCGATGACAGCGCACCCGAACACATCGTCCCGCACCGCCTCCGCCTCGCCGTCGAGGCGGGCTGCAGCGGGATCGTCTGTTCAGCCAAGGATCTGAAGATCATCGGTGAGATGGCGCCACGGATCATGCGGGTCACCCCCGGTATTCGGGCCGGAGGAGAGGAGCGTCATGACCAGCCCAATGCCGTCACTCCGGACGTCGCTCTCGACGCGGGCGCCGACATTCTCGTCATCGGCCGGGCGGTCACTCTGGCCGTCGACCCTGCCGCCGCAGCGTCGACGCTGTTCGCTGGCCTGGGGTGACGGGTTCTCTCGTTTCAGTTCCGTTACGATACAGCCATGCCGACTCCTCCGAAGCTGACAGATGAACAACGGAAGGCCGCTTTGGCGAAGGCCGCTGAGGTCCGCAAGATCCGGTCCGAGGTGAAACATCGCTTGAAGATGGGAAGTGTGACCCTGCCCGAGTTGCTCGATCAGGCCGACGCTGACGAGGTGGTCGCCAAGATCAAGGTGCTCGCCGTGCTCGAGTCGCTGCCAGGTGTCGGCAAGGTTGGTGCACGTCGATCGATGGCCGATCTCGGGATCGCCGAGAGCCGCCGGCTGTCCGGCCTCGGAGCCAAGCAGCGGGCCGCTCTGCTCGAGGCGTTCTCCTGACCGGTCCCGTCGTGGTGGTCTCCGGCCCTGGCGGGGTAGGCAAGGGGACGGTGGTGGCGGCGCTGGTGGAGAGGTACCCGGATCTGTGGCTGAGTCGGAGTTGGACCACCCGGCCGCAACGCCCGGGCGAGTCCGAGCAGGCTTACGTCTTCGTCGGTCGAGCCGAGTTCGAGGATCGGATCGCCGCTGGTGGTTTTCTCGAATGGGCGGAGTTTCTCGGCAATCTGTACGGCACACCGATCCCCGAAGCGCCGGAGGGCGTTCCGATCATCCTCGAGATCGATGTGCAGGGTGCGCGCCAGATCCTCGACATCATCGATGATCCAGTCCTCATCTTCCTGGAGGCACCGTCGCCCGAAGACCAGCGAGCGCGGCTCGAGGCTCGAGGCGACCCGCCCGAGAAGGCAGCGGTTCGGCTTGCCAAGGCGGCCGAGGAAGCATCGGCAGGGGTCGAACTCGGCGCCCGGGTCGTGGTGAATCACACGGTGGACCAAACGGTCGAGGAGCTCTATCGGATCATCACCGAGGCCTGTGCGTCAGCCCAGTAGATCGTTCGGCGCGACCCATTTCACAGCCCGGCAGCCCGGTTCGCCGTGCTGGCGCCGCTACGATTGACCCCCATGACCGAGCGGACCGATTCAATGATGGAACCCAGCGTCGAGGACTTGCTGAGCCGCACCGATTCCAAGTTCGCCCTCTGCACCTTTGCGGCCACCCGGGCCCGGCAGATCAACGCCTACTTCGGGGATCTGAACAGCGAAGGGGTCGGTGCCCATATTCCTCCCCAGGTCGCCTCCGTCGCACGCAAGCCGCTGTCGATCGCGTTCGAAGAGATCGCAGCCGACAAGATCAACCGGGTCGAAGTGGATCCGAACGCACCTGTCGATGATGCTGCCGCTGAGGTCGAGGCGGGAGCCGAGGGTGAACCAGGCCAGTAGCGCCGGTCTGCCGCTCGACGGCAAGAGGGTGATCCTCGGGGTCACCGGAGGCATCGCAGCCTACAAGTCCATCGAGGTCTGCCGTCGCCTGATCGATGCGGGCGCACACGTGGTTCCGGTGCTGACCGACGCCGCTCTGCACATGGTGGGCGAGACCACTTTCCGGGCGCTCGCCTCGGAGCCGCCCAAGACCTCGTTGTGGACCGACCCCGACCCGATTCCTCACACCTCGCTCGGTCAACATTGCGACGCGATCGTCGTGTGCCCGGCGACCGCTCGGATCCTGTCGGATCTGTGCACGGGACGATCCGGCGATCTGCTGTCGGCCACCCTCATCGCCACCGAGGCGCCGGTGATCGTCTGTCCGGCGATGCACACCGAGATGTGGGAACACGCTGCTGTCCAGCACAACATCGCCACGTTGAGCGCCCGAGGGGTGATCGTGGTGCCACCCGAGGAGGGGCGCCTCGCCGGAGGCGATGTCGGCAATGGCCGCCTGGCCGACCCCGTGGTCGTGGTCGACGCGGTCCTCGCAGCGATCGGACCGATCGCCGGGGTGTTGAACGGCTGCCGCGTTGTTGTGTCAGCCGGCGGGACCAGAGAGCCGATCGACCCCGTTCGTTACCTCGCCAACCGTTCGACCGGCCGGCAGGGTCATGCCATCGCCGATGCTGCACACCGTGCGGGGGCGAGCGTCACCCTCGTCACCACGTCGCCATTGCGGTCCGCACCGGGCGTCGACCGCATCGATGTCGACACGGCTGCTCAGCTGTACCAAGCCATCGCCGAGGCGAGCGCGGACGCTGATGTGATCGTCATGGCGGCCGCGGTCGCCGATTTCACCCCCGCGACGGTCGCCGAGGACAAGATCAAGAAAGGCGCCGGTGCGCCGGAACTCAAGTTGGTCCCGACCGTCGACATACTGGCGGCGTTGGGTGAACGAAAAGCGCAGGGTGCAATCCACGCGCTGCTCGTTGGATTCGCCGCCGAAACGGAGGATCTCGACGTCAACGCCCGGTCTAAACTCGCCGACAAGCGGGCCGATCTCATCATTGCCAACGACGTGGCCGCCGCCGGCGTTGGCTTCGCTCACGAGACCAACGCGGTCACCGTCTTCGGAAGGGATGGAATGGAGCTTGCGCTGTCCATACGATCCAAAGACGAGATCGCCCGCGAACTCTGCGTCCTCATCGCCCAACGACTCTCTGTTCCGGCCGACACCACCCGCCATCAGTAAACCCGACCCGCGTCAGATGACAGAAAGCACACCGTGACCGCAAACTTCACTTTCACCTCCGAGTCCGTCACCGAGGGACACCCTGACAAGATGGCCGACCAGATCTCGGACTCGATTCTCGACGCGTTGTTGGCCGATGACCCCTACAGCCGGGTGGCCTGCGAAACCCTGGTCACGACTGGGATCGCCATCGTCGCCGGCGAGATCTCCACGACCGCCTACGTCGACATCCCCAGGGTCGTGCGCGACCGGATCATGAAGATCGGCTACAACTCCGAGGCATACGGGTTCGACGGTTCGACCTGTGGGGTGATGATCAGCCTGGACGAACAGTCAGCCGACATCGCTCAGGGTGTGGACAAGAGCGAAGAGATTCGATCCGGCACCGCCTCGGGCGATCCCTATGACGAACAGGGTGCCGGTGACCAGGGGATGATGTTCGGCTACGCCTGCGACGAGACCCCGGAGCTGATGCCGCTGCCGATCCACGTCAGCCACCGCCTGGCCGAACGGCTTTCCGAGGTTCGCCGGGCGGGCACGATTCCCTATCTCCGTCCCGACGGCAAGACCCAGGTCAGTTTCGAGTACATCGATGGACGGCCCAGCCACATCAAGACCATCCTGGTGTCGACCCAGCACGACGACGGGATCGATCGTGACTCGATGATCCGGCCCGACGTGATCGAGCACGTGATCCGGCCGATGATTCCCGACCAATTCGCCGGTGACGACTACGAGGTGCTCGTCAACCCGACCGGCAAGTTCGTCATCGGCGGCCCGGTCGGCGATGCCGGCCTCACCGGCCGCAAGATCATCGTCGACACCTATGGCGGAGCCGCCCGACACGGCGGCGGGGCGTTCAGCGGCAAGGATCCGTCCAAGGTCGACCGTTCCGCCGCGTACGCCACCCGTTGGGTGGCCAAGAACATCGTCGCCGCCGGCGCCGCCACGCGATGCGAGGTTCAAGTCGCCTATGCGATCGGTGTCGCCCGGCCCATGTCGATCATGGTCGAAACCTTCGGAACCGAGACCGTCGACCCCTACAAGATCAGCAGCGTCGTGGGGGAGATCTTCGATCTGCGCCCGGGTGCCATCCTGGATCAGCTGCAACTGCGCCACCCGATCTACACACCGACCGCCGCCTACGGCCACTTCGGCCGGCCTGCAACCGATCAGGGGCACTTCAGCTGGGAGCGAACCGATCGGGCCGACACGCTCAAGACGGCGCTGGGCCTGTAGACACCCGCTCGGACCGGGTACCGCACAACCGTGGGCGTGATCCGGGTCCTTCCGGACGTCTCGGGCCTCAACAAGGTCTTCGACTACTTCGTGCCGGATGGTCTCTCCGGTCCTACGGTGGACATCGGCACGATCGTTCGTATCGATCTCCATGGACGCCGGGTCGCGGGCTGGGTTGTCGGTCTCGATGTGGAACCGCCATCGGGGATCGAGCTCGAACCGATCCGCAAGATCTCCTCCTTCGGCCCGACCCCCGACGTTGTTGCCCTGGCTCAATGGGTTGCGAGTGAGTGGTCCGGTCGTTGGGCGGCGGTGCTCACGACCGCCAGCCCCGAGCCCTATGTTCATCGGCTGCCGCCACGCCAACCCTCGTCGGTGGCGGCGGGTCCGGTGAGCGGAGCTGAGCGACTGTTCGAAGGGTCCGGCCCTCGGATCCTGCGGAGCGCTCCGGCTGCGGACCGATTCGACATCGTTCGGGCGGCGGCGGCGAAGGGTCCGAGTATCGTCGTCACGCCCGACCAGCGATCAGCGGCTCGGTACGCCGGCAAGCTGGCGCGGTCCGGTGTTCGAACCCATCGGTACCCGGATCAGTGGGCAGGTGGGTTCGGCGGGGGAGTGGTGCTGGGCGCCCGTTCGGCGGTCTTTGCCAGCGTGCCCGATCTGGCGTCGATCGTGATCATCGACGAGCACGACGACGGTCTCGCCAACGAGCGCAATCCCACCTGGCATGCCCGCGAAGTGGCCATCGAGCGGGCCCGACGGGCCGATGTTCCGTGTGTGCTGGTCAGTGCCGCACCGAGCCCGGCCGCAGTTCACGCCGTCGATGACGTCCGGCTCCCCGACCGGACCGAAGAGCGTGACGGGTGGCCGATCGTTCAGGTCGTCGATCGGCGAAGCGAGGATCCCGGGCGCATCAACCTCTTCAGCGACGCGCTGACCCGTCGCCTCGGCAACGGTGGGCGGGCGCTGTGCATCCTCAATCGCAAGGGTCGTGCGGTGATGATGGCGTGCGGATCCTGCGGGGAGCTCGTGCGGTCGGTAACCGGCGATGAGTTGATGGCCGAGATGGATGGCGTGCTGGTGGCACCGAGATCCGGAGAGACCCGCCCGCTCGTCTGCGCAACCTGTGGAGGGACCAAACTGAAACGACTTCGGCTCGGTGTCAGCCGGGCCGCCGAAGAGCTGTCGGTGCTGCTGCGAGAACCGGTCGGCGAAGTGACGGGAACCTCCAAGGGAGGCGATGGCCTCGCCCACCGTGTAATCGTGGGAACCGAGGCGCTGCTGCACCGGGTCGCGTCGGCCGAGACGGTCGCATTCCTGGACTTCGACAACGAACTGATGGCCCACCGCTACCGTGCTGCCGAACAGGCCATGGCCCTGCTGGTCCGGGCAGCGGCGATCGCAGGACGTCGGTCGCGGGGCGGACGTGTCCTGGTGCAGACCAGGACGCCCGAACACCGAGTGCTGTACGCCGCGGTCAGAGCCAATCCCGAGTACTTCACCTCAGCGGAACTCGAGTTGCGCGCCGCCTCCGGTCTGCCGCCGTTCGGTGGTCTGGCATCGGTCACCGGGGGCGGCGCCGACGCCTTCGTCGAGCCGCTCCGGGCCCGGCTCGACACCGAGTTGATCGGACCCGATGCCGACGGCCGGTACCTCGTGAAGGGCCAGAACCGTTCGACCGTGGCGTCGGCTCTCGCCGGCCTGCCTCGCCCCAAGAGCGGGCGGGTCTCGGTGGCGGTCGACCCGCCTCGCGTCTGAGCCGTCTATCCGCCGCCGGCACGATCGGCCCAGTGCTGTCGGCGAAGTTCGGCCAACGCTGCGGTGGCGCAGTGGGCGACGTTCAGACTGCCGACCCCGCCGAGGAGCGGAAGGTAGGCGATGTGATCCACCTCGGCGAGCGTGGTGTGGTGAATGCCCCGCTCCTCGTGGCCGAACACCGCAACGATCGGACGGGCCCCGAGGTGCAGGTCGAACAGAGGTTCGGCGCCGGCCGTGAGTTCGATCGCCACCGGCGTGTACCCGGCGGCGCGCGCCTGGGCCAGCGCTTCCACCCCGGTCGGTGCACGCTGGATGGTCAGGAACCTGTCGCACCCCTTGGCGGTCACCTGCACCTTCGGACTGGCCGGTTCGGCGGTGGGCGGGACCAACCAGAGATCGCCGACGCCATAGGCGGCGGAACTCCTCAGGATGCCACCGACATTGAACGGCTGTTGGACACCGTCGAGAATGACGGCGAGCCGCTGAGTGGTCCGTCGCCTCCACACGCGGTGAAGGCGCTTCAGATCGGTGGTGCCGAGCGGTTTCACTCGGATTCCACCGGGTGAACGTCGAGAACTCGGTAGCCCCGGCGTGAAGCACGACGCTCGGTGCGATACCCCTCGGTTCCGAGCCAGGCGGCCAGGCTGTCGGCGCCGAGGTTCCGATGGACGACCAGGTGGGCCGAGCCCGTCGGTCGACGTAGCCGCCCCAGCCAGTGCAGGAGCAGTTCGTGAAGCGCCTGCTTGCCGATCCGCACTGGGGGATTGCTCCAGATTCGGTCGACGACGACGTCGGCGGGAACGTTCTCGGGAGCGGCGACGATCACATTCTCCAGATCGAGGGCAGCAGCGTTGCGTTTGCACAGTTCCCTGGCGCGACGATTGACCTCCACGGCCCAGATGGTGGCATCCGGGTTGCGGTGGGCCAGTGTGCACGCGATCGGCCCGTAGCCCGCCCCGACGTCGACGATCACGCGGTCCCCGCCCACCGGGTCCGGCCCCTCGATCAACAGGAGTTTGGTGCCGACGTCCACACGGTCAGGGGAGAACACGGCACGGTCGGTCGACAGAGTCACAGCCAGGCCGGGCACCCGCAGATCGACCGTTCCCGGTTGCGACGCCGCTGCCACCTCTTCGCTGAAGTAGTGGCTCACCTTTTCAGCCTAGTTACCAGGTCTCGTGGCTCCTTGACCCTGAGGGCAGCACTACGGTTCATTCGATGTCGATCGAAACCATCGGGTTCATAGGTCTTGGCAACGTCGGTTCGAAATTGGCGGGGAGCCTTCTCCGCAACGGCTACGGGCTCACGGTGCGCGATCTCGACCGCACACGTGCTGACCGGTTCGTGGTCGGCGGGGCGTCGTGGGCGGACTCTCCGCGCGAGATGGCCGAGACCTGCGACATGGTGGTCACCTGTTTACCGAGCCCGGCGGCGTGCTCGGCGGTGATGGAGGCTGAGGACGGGCTGCTGAGCGGAATGGGCGCCGGTACGGTGTGGGCGGAGATGTCCACAACCGATTCGGCCGAGGTCCGGCGGATGGCCGAGTTGGTCCGAGCCCGAGGCGCCGAACCGATCGACTGCCCGGTATCGGGAGGATGCCACCGGGCCGATACCGGCAACATCTCCATCTTCGCCGGCTGTTCGCGGACCACCTTCGATCGAGCCTTCCCCGTGCTCACCGCCCTCGGCCGCCGGATCCTTCACACCGGCGATGTCGGCACGGCGTCGATGCTCAAGGTGCTCACGAACTACCTGGCGACCGCCAACCTCGTCTCGGTGTGCGAAGCTCTCGTGACCGCCAAAGCGGCCGGACTGGACCTGGCGACCACCTACGAAGCGGTTGCGATCTCCTCCGGGACATCCTTCGTGCACGAGACCGAGGGTCAGGTGATCCTCAACGGTTCTCGGGACATCAGCTTCACTATGGACCTGGTCCAGAAGGACATCGGGCTCTTCCAGGCCCTGGCCGACCAGCACGGCATCCCGCTCGAGATCTCACCGCTGTTGACCACGATCTTTGCCGACGGGATCGCCCGCTACGGCGAACGG
This sequence comes from Acidimicrobiales bacterium, assembly GCA_024638805.1. Lineage (GTDB taxonomy): Bacteria > Actinomycetota > Acidimicrobiia > Acidimicrobiales > SZUA-35 > JABDIY01. The sequence goes on along the minus strand of JAHEJO010000071.1, from coordinate 4,854 downwards.
GAACTGTCCCCCAACATCGTTCGACGTCTCGAGGATGCGACCGGGCTCGAGATCCTGGCACCGGGGTTTCCCGCCGAGATGATCGACGACGAGCCCGAGGAGGCCGGCTACGAGGTCATCGCCAACCGCAGCTGACGAAATCTCGTAGCCTGCAACCAATGGGTACCCGGGTTGCACTCCTCGCCTCGCAGGATGCGATGGACCTCGACACCGACGGACCGTTGTTGTTCCCGGCACTGGAGCGGGCCGGTGTCAGCGTCGATGTGATGCCGTGGGACGGCCCCTCCCGGTGGTCCCGCTATGACCTGGTGGTCATTCGGGCGACGTGGGACTACCACCTCCGGGTGGACGAGTTCCGATCGGTTCTCGAGATGATCGAATCCCAAACGACGCTCCACAACCCGCTCGAGGTGATCGAGTGGAACCTGGACAAGAGGTACTCCATCGAACTGGCCGGCGAGGGCATCCCGATCGTCGACTGCGCCTTCATCTCCCATCTGACGCCGCCGACCGAACTGGGATCCGCGCTGACCCGCATCGATCGCTGGGGGTGCTCCGAGGTCGTCGTCAAACCATCCGTATCCGCCGGGTCGAACGACACCTACCGCCTCGGCGCCGACGATGGTTCGGCGGTCGCCAAGGCGGTCCAAGCGATCATCGATTCGGACCGAGTGGCGATAGTGCAGCCCTATCTGGATTCGGTCGACACGTATGGCGAACGGGGCTGCGTGTACGTCGACGGCCGGTTCGACCACTCCTTCACCAAGGCTGCGCTCCTCCAACCGGGGGAACAGCATGTCGAGGGTTTGTTCGTCGTCGAAACGGTCGCTCCGGCCACGTTGTCGTCCCAAGAACGGGCGGTGGCCGATCACGTGAACTCGTGGCTGACCGAGCGATTCGGCCCGCTGCTGTACGCCCGGGTCGATCTTCTGGCGTCCGAGGCGGGACCACAGGTGATCGAGGTGGAGCTGATCGAGCCATCGCTGTTCTTCGAGACGGACCCGTCGTCGGCGGACCGGTTTGCCGCTGCGGTGAGCAACGCTGCTCGGCGCGCCGGCTGAGCTGCGAGGTGAGCGCCGATCGCTCACCCCTGCCGCTACAGCTGACGCACGAGTGCGGTGGAAGCGGCAGCCAGGATGACAACGATAACGAAGGGCAGTCTGCGCCACAGGGCCAGCGCAGCTACGGCGAGACCGACGATCCGCCCGTCGATGGCCCACTGCCGGTCGGTCACCAGCGTGGACGATGCAACGAGGGCGGCGAGGAGTGGCGCCGGTAGGAGAAGCGCCAGCCGATCGAGCCAGGGGGCCAGCTGGCGGTCGCCTCCGAGAACGAGGGGCCCTGCTGACTTGAACGCGTAGCTGATCGCCGCCAGCACGAGCACGGTGAGGGCGACGTCGCTCACGGCTCCGACCTCCATGGCCGCAGGACGACAACGGCCAACCCGGCGGCAACGATCGGGATCCCAGCAGGTAGGAGTGGGGCGGTCACCACAGCGACAGCTGCTCCGATCGCAGCGATGAGGCGCTGGTCGGGGTGGCTCAGACGGGGCCACAGCAGCGCGAGGAATGCAGCTGGAATGGTTGCGTCGATACCGAGATCGGTGACCAGATCGCCGGCGCCGCCCAGGATCGTGAACCCGAGGACGGTGAAGAGGTTCCAGAGCACGAAGACACCGATGCCGCCGGCGAGATAGCCGAACCGGCGCCAACGCAGCTCGGTCCTGGCAACGCCGATCGCGGTGGACTCGTCGATCATCAGCTGCGAGACGACGACCCGCCACCAGAGCGGCCCCTTGAGCGCCGGGGCCATCACGATGCCGAATGCCATCGATCGCAGGTTCAAGAGCGCTCCGGCGGTCACGGCCGCCGCCACGGTTCCGCTATCGGCGAGGACGGTGGCCGACGCGAACTGGGCACTTCCCCCGAAAACGAGTGTCGAGAAGCCGACCGTCTCCGTCAGCGAGAAGTTGGCTTCGGCGCACAACACGCCGAATGCTGCGGCGAAGGGTGTCACGGCCAGTGAAATCGATGCGGCCTGACGCAGGATCTGATTCCGTGTCCGTCGGTCGGCCTCGAGCACGGCGACACCGTAGCGCCGGGTACCGGGACCGGTCATCCTCGCCCGGCGCGTCGTGTCGATCGGGGTCTACTCTGCGGTGATGCAGACACCGGAGATGATCACGGCCCTCGTTGTCACACAGGACGGCTACAACCCCGACCCACGAGGTGGGATCGCCTTCGAGTCCTTCGGTCCGTTCCTCGAACTGAAGGAGATCCCCGTCCCCCGACTCGCCGATCAGCAGGTCCTGATCGAGGTGTCCATGGCCGCGATCAATCCGTCGGACCTCCACTTCCTCAAGGGCGAATACGGTCAGCCACGGGTGAAGGGCGCGCCGGCCGGGTTCGAAGGTGTCGGCACCGTGATCGACTCCGGTGCCGATCCCTACGCCGGATCGCTCGTCGGTCAGCGGGTGAGCTTCGTCGCCCCACCGAGCGGCTCGGGTTCCTGGGCCACCCATGCGGTCAGCGATGCCATGCTGTGCATCCCGATGCCGGAATCGGTCGGGGATCACGACGCGGCCGGATTCATCGTGAATCCCCTCACGGCGGCCGCGATGTTCGCCCAGGCGCAGGAAGCCGGTTCACCGGCCGTGATCCTCACCGCCGGTGCCAGCCAGGTCAGCAAGTTCATCGTCGCGCTGGCCCGGGATGCCGGGATGGCGTCGATCTTGGTCGTCAGACGGAATGCGTACAACGAGCACCTTCGCGAACTCGGAGCGACAGTCATCCTCGATCAGAGCGATGACGATTTCGGCGAACAGCTCGGCGCAGCGGTCAAGGAACACCAACCGCGATTCTTCATCGATGCGGTCGTCGACGGAGTCTCGACGACGATCTTCAACGCGATGGGGCGCAACAGCACTTGGCTGATCTACGGCTCGCTCAGCCCGGAGACTCCGCCGCTGTCCGAACCCGGTCATTTCGTTTTTCTGGGCAAGCAGATACGGGGCTTCTGGCTCAGCCCATGGATGGCCGAGACATCGCTCGACGACAAGCTGGCCGTCTTCGGGGAGGTCCAGGCGCGATTCGGCGACGGTCGGTGGCACACCGACGTCGGCGCAACCGTCGCATTGATTGATGCGCTGGCGACGTTGGTCGACGTCCTCGCCGATCCGGGCGGAAAGGTCTTCCTCCGTCCCTGACCCCCACGATCCCGCCCGGCGGCTGGTGAGAACGTCGACCTGACCCCGACTGGTACTGTCGGCGGGCATGGACGGTGAGGGTTACACCGACGACCCGGGCTGGTTCCTGGACACCCGCCTCGGCCGTTTCACCCTCTCGGTCATCGCTGTCGGGTTCGTCTTCTTCCTCGTCATCTGGAACATGCCGGACTCCGAGATCCGCGATCGATTGCGACCTCGGATCGACGAGGCGGTCTGGGCGATCGGTATCGGGCAGGACTGGGGGGTCTTCGCTCCGAATCCGGTGAGCGTCTCCTACCGGGTGGAAGCCGACGTCGTCTTCGCCGACGGATCGGTCGAGCGATACGAGTTCCCCGACGGGGATCCGTTCGTCGGGGCCTACCGGGAATTCCGGTGGCGCAAGTACGAGAGCCGGGTCCGCCGTGACGAGAACCGGCGTCGGTGGCGACCGACCGCACTGTGGATCAAGGAGCGGTATCCGGACCGTCATGTGACCCGCGTCGTGTTGATTCGCCGCACCAGGGAGGTGCCCGAGCCGGGCCGCAACGAGGTCACAGCGTGGGAGAGCGAAGAGATGTTCGAGATCAGCTTCGCCAACCCCGACGATCGCCCCGATCCGTACGAGGCGGCCGGCTCATGATGCGTCGGATCGCGACGCGGTGGAGTCGGTTCTGGTTCTCGCCAGGGTCGACGATCAACATCACCTGGATACGGATCTTGCTCGGCGTCACCGTCATCGGGTGGGGGTTGGCGCTGGTGCCCGATTTCGCAACCTTCTTTTTCGACGACGGTCTTTTCCCACGACCGACGTACGGTCGCTGGCAGACCGGCGTCCTGCAGTGGTTGGTCGAGGACTGGGCGGCGGTCGCAGCGCTGGGCCTCCTGTTCCTCTCCGCTGTGGCGCTCACCGTCGGTCGGGGTGTGCGCCTGGCGGCCCCGGTGATGTGGTACGCACTCACGAGCCTCCAGCAGGACATCACGGTCATGATGAACGCCAGCGATGTCCTGATCCGCCTCTGGGCGTTCTACTTCGCCGTCTTCGCCGTTCTGACACCCGGCCGGTATCTGTCCTTGGGACCGCGGGGAGCGAGGCAACCGGGCGGCTCCCGCCGCTGGCCGCTCGGACCGGCCTGGATCCTGCGGATCTTTCAGCTCCAGCTCACTGCCATCTATGTGGCGACGGTGATCGAGAAAGCCCCCGGGAGCCGCTGGCACGACGGGACCGCGGCCCCGATCGCGCTCGGGCTCGAGGAATTCGAGCGGTTCTGGATTCCCCAGGGGATCAGGGAAAGCCTGATCATCGGCAACCTTTCCACATGGATCGCCTTCGGCCTCGAGATCACCCTGCCCCTCCTGCTGTGGAATCGCAGGACACGGCTGTTGGGGATCGTCGCCGGGATCGGTCTGCACCTCGGGTTCGACTATGCGATGCGTCTCGGCTACTTCTTCCCCGGAATGCTCATCGGTTACGTGTCCTTCATGCGGCCCGGCGACCTGGCGCGACTTCGAGCGGTTGCGCGCTGGCGTCCCGGTCTCACACGGGGGAGTCGTCTGCCGGCGCCGGTCCACTGAACGAGCGGCCGTGGCATGACTGTGGCTCGGAAGCCCGCTCTTGGTGTAGACACGGGTATGCCCGATTTCAGCGACCT
>JAHEJO010000191.1 GCA_024638805.1 Acidimicrobiales bacterium | reverse complement strand
TTCCTACCTCCGCAACTACCACCGCCCGGGATGCGCCTCGACTACGTGCGCAATGTCGTGAAGCAGCGGATTCTCGGCCCGATCAGGAATCGCTAGGTGACCCAGCTGAGCTGAACGAAACCGGGATCCGGAGCAAGCCGCGTCTCGCCGGTCGTCAGGTTGTAGAGGACCGCAGCACGTGGGTTGGCCAAGTCGTCGTAGCTGAACGTGCTGCTCAGCGACAGCACGAGGTAGTCGCCCACCTGGATCAGGTCTCGGGCGTACACCCCTTCTTCAGCATCCACCGACCACAACACGGTTTCACTGTTGTCGCGGAGGTCGAATCGGTGGAGACCCCGCTGGACGCCATCGCCGGCCAGGTCGGATCAGTCGGCTGCATGGACGTGGTCGCCGTGGTGGCAGCACCGGCCACCGGTACAGGCTCGTCGACGTCGGATCCGGTGCAAGCCGAAGCGATCAGCGCTGTGGCCAATGCGAGCGTGACAGTGCGTGAAGTCATGGCGGTTCGAGTCCCAGTGTGCCCCACCGTCGTCTACCCGGGGAGTCACCGGCCCTGCGAACTTAGGGCCTCATGAGATGTCCAGAGACCGTGGCGGTGGGAGTCACGGTGCGGGACCACGACGGACGGCAACCCCGCTGATCACCAGCCCATCCCGTGCCACCTGACGAAACAGAATCGGACGCTCGATTACTATGAGGGCCGGTAGCGCACCGGTCTCGAGGAGTTCTCCGGACCCATCGAGCCCGCTGAGACGCATGTCGCCGAAACCCACCCACGACGCCGTGAGTGCATACTGCGCCTTGAAGAACGCCTCTTTGGCGCTGAAAACTCGGATGGCGCCTTCATCCCTTTCGTCGGCGGGGAGGTCCTCGACCATCTCGATCTCCTCGGCCACCAAGAGCATGTCACGCACGCCGTCCTTCAGAGGCTGGATCACTTCCGCATCTATGCCGACGCCCAACCGTCCGCTGTCGTTCCACGCGGCAGTCGCAGCAACGAACTCGCGTCCTTCCCTTCGGGTGTGGGTAATCGCGGCCGTTATTCCCTCAGGCCACAGCGGCTGACGACCTTCGCCCACCGGAATCGTCGGTGCGGAGCGACCCAGGGCGGCAATCGCCGCCCTGGCGCACGCCCGGCCGGTCGCGAACTCGGCCTTCCGGCCCGGAACGGCGTCTTCGATGAACCCGGCCTCCTCTGCGGAGAGCGGGGCATCGTGGATAAGCTGGGTGGCAAAGAAGGCTGCGACCGGGAGACCGGCAAACAATGATTCGAGTTCCGCCGACCGGATCGGTTCGATGAGAGACGACTCCGGACTGGTCACCACCAGCAATCTAGACCCGGAGATCCAGAGCCGGCGCAGGCAGGTCAACGAAAGTAATCACGGGACTGAGCATTGAAGGGGCGGGCGAGCGACACTGTAGGTATGAGCAGTCGGCCGTCGATCGTCATAGTGGGTGGGGGAATGGCCGGCGTCCACGCCGCTCGGGCCCTGCGCTGGCTCGACGAGGTCGTGGACGTGACCCTGATCGAACCCACCGGCACTCACCAGTTCCTCACTCGGCTCGCAGCGGTGGCCGGGGGCGTGACTCCAATCGAGCAGGCGTCCGAATCGCTCGACACGCTCGTCGATTGCGAGATCGTGGTCGACACCGTGGAGCGGGTTGTAGAGGGGTCGGTGTTTCTGGGGTCGGGGGACCAACGACCCGCAGATGTGATCATCCTCACCGCAGGGGCGCAGCCGTCCCGGCCTCCGATCAATGGTCTACGCCACGCCGTGTCGCTTCGCACCGCCGCCGATGCGCTGGAGATCCGCTACCGGGTTCCCAAGACCGATGCGGTTGTCGTGATCGGTGGTGGCCCGACCGGCTGCCAGCTGGCCGGCGCACTCGCCGCCGGGCCATTCAACGTGTTTGTCACCCTGGTCGAAAAGAGCGGCCGGCTCCTCGGCGGGTTCAATCCGGCGCTGGGTGCCCGAGCCCGTAAGATTCTCACCGATCGGGGAGTCTCGGTCTGGACCGGACGTGACGTCGTCGACATCAGCCCGGAGAACGTGATGACCTCAACCGGGCTGGCCCACGGTCTGCCGGTCTGGACCGGAGGGTTCGAGGCTCGCACCGAGGGCCTCATCGACGCCCCCACACGGAAAGGTCGGCTGGTCGTTGACCATGTCGGCAGAGTGGCCGGCTTCGAGCGGGTTTTTGCGGCAGGCGACATTGCGGCCCACCTCGATGGTGAGGATGTCCACCCCATGTCGGCCCAGATCGCCGTGAAGGCCGGACGCAACGTTGCCTTCAATGCGCTTCAAATGCTGCGCAACGAACCTCTCACCACACTCGACTTCACCGACCTCGGCTGGGTGGTCGACCTGTCCGGTGGGCAGGGAGTGGCCGATCTGTTCGGACTGCCGCTCACGATTCCCGGCCTCGATCGTTTGGTGCCGCTGCTGCATGACGCGATCGACGTTCGCAATCTTGCACAGCTGGGCGCTCTCCACACTCTGTGGCGCGACGTGTCTGCCCCGGATGCGCCGAGGGCAAACAATCTGACCCGCCGCTGAGTCATGGTGGGCCATCCCGACGAAGAACTCCTGGCGAGCGCCAGGATACGTCGAGGGCGTTCGCCTCTGTTCCTGCCACTCCTTGTGGTGAGCGTCGTTGGCATCGGTCTGGTGGGTTATTCGACCATCGTCGCGTGGCTCGGCCAGGAGACGGGGACGGCGGTTGAGGATCTGGCTGAGGACGACATAGAACCCAGTCCGTGGCAGTGCCGCTCTCCGACGGCCCGAGCGGATCGACTTCCGGAGCCCGATCCGATCCCTGTATGGCTTCCGACCCTCATGGCCCGTTCTCAGCTGGCGGTGAGTGGCAAGATCACCGACGGCTTGCTGTACGCCGACTACGGCGTGGCTGTGGTGGAAGTCCAAACGATCGATGGTGTCGGTCAGCAGGACCTCGATCGATTGATCCTCCCGCTGAGCTCCACACCCGCAGGCGCTCCGTGGCAGGGGGCAGACTTCGTCGCTTTTCTGACCGACGTGAGCGAGTTTGGTTTCGGGACGGTCGCCCCCGGCGGCTTCTTCTTTGCGTGCGGATTTGATGAACCGGTGAGCGGCTTGGCGCGATTCGACTCGGAGTTCGATTCTCAGACCCGATCGCTCAACACCTTGCGCCAGGCCTTCCTTGCGTTTCGCAAGGCGGGCATCAGACACGTCACCGAGGTGATCGCTCCTCGAGTGCACGTGCTCGACATCGAGACCCCCGACGGCGCACGCCTAGCTGTGTACCTGCCCGAGGTGCTCGCCGCACCTTTCGACGTGAACTGGGTCGAGAACCCCGGAGCTGGTCGATGGCATATCGCCTTCGCCAATACCGAAGTGGTGGGCCGCATCGGTCTCGGTCAGTGCGGGGATCGAAACCCCGAGTGGTGCAGCGGGAACGTCCGGATGGAGGTCGAGTCGGTCTCGGGTGTCGAGGTTCCGGCCGCGCTGCAGTTTCTGGGTGGTCCGACGGTCGACGCGATGCAGTCAGCATTCGGAGCGCCGGT
>JAHEJO010000070.1 GCA_024638805.1 Acidimicrobiales bacterium | reverse complement strand
AGAAACGACGCAAGGCCGGCGCCGGCGGCCGACTGGTGTGGAACCTGGTGTGGGACGACGTGACGGCGTTCCACGATGCGGTCACCAATGACCCGCCCACGTCGCCACCCCTCAGCTCGCTGCTCGAAGGAAGGGCCCTGTCGGTGGCACGGGCGATCCAACACGACAAAGGCGGACTGTTCGACATCGACGCCCTGAACCAGAACCCGATGGCGCTTCTGCTCGACTACCTCGCCCGTCCCGACGCAAACCAGTGGCGCCGGGCCGCACTCTCCGCGGTGGGAGGGGTCGCCGCCTCCGGTCGGCGTCGCCGTCGGGTTGGTTCCGGAGGAGTGATCGCGTTGCTCGAGAAATGGATCGCCGGCGTCGAACCTGACGCGGACTCCGCGGACGACGCTCCGGTGGCGTTCGCGTCACGGGTGATCACCGGCAACGACCTGCCCCTCCTGCTGGTTCTCGACACGCGCAACGGCCGAGCCGACGACGAACGATGGACGATCGTGGCATCACTCGACGACTCCTTCCACGGCGACGAGAACCTCCGCCGACTCCGCTGGCAGGACTGGCTCCACTGGTCCAACATTCTCCAGTTCACTCGGGGCCCACGGTGCCGTGTCATCATCTCGGCCACGTCTGAGCACGGCAGCTTCGCGGTGGAGGAACTCTGTCTGGGCGATTTGTGGGGCGGCATTCGGCCCTCGCCCGATCAGCCGTTCACGCTGTCCGACGAGTCCGAACAGGACCTTGATCTCGTTCAGGACGACCGCGTTCGGACCCGGCGCACCGGCCTTCGTCGCCGGCTTCAGAAAGACAGGCGAACCGTTCGAGAAGACCGCCGCAAATCCGGGGGAGATCGGCGCAGATCTGGAGGAGACCGATGAAGTTCTCAGAAGCGCCGTCCGAAACGGTGGAGCCGCTCGCCGCTCACGCCGTCGAGATGATGGTCGACCCCACGACCGGAACGCCGTACTACGTGGACGCGAGCACGGGCAATCGCCTCCCCGCCCAAGGCCTGGCCTCGGGCACCGCGCCCTCAGCGAACGGGGCCTAGACGTTCCTCGGGACCGCTCCGGTCAGTTTGAGAACGCCGCGCATGCACTTGTGGCCGAAGTCGGCGGTGGGGCCGAACATCAGCGGGCAGCCGCCGTCGATGACTCGCAACCCGTGCCCACGTCCGTAGGCGGTGGCGGTCGGTGACACGCTGCCGGGACCTGGGCCTCGGTGCATCCACACGTCCCGAATCCCGAGCGCCTCGCACTCGCGCACGGTGGCGTCGGCCAGCTCGGGCCGGGTGCCGATCACGACCGCGTCGACACCGCCCGGGATCGATCTGAGATCGTGATAGCAGGTGTCACCCTCGACCTGATCGGTGTTGGGGTTGACGGCGAACACCTTGTAGCCCCGGTCGCGGAGGCGCTGGTAGACGATGTTGGCGCCGTGATTCTTCGGGTTCCGTGAAACCCCGGTGACCGCGATCCTCTCGTGGTTCAGGAACTCGGAAGCGGCATCTTTGATGGCGGGCATGACCGCACTCCTTCTGGTTTGATCCGTTCTCCACACTGCCACCGGTCAGGAGTCGCCGGCAGGGCCAAACGTCAGCACGACGCCGTCGGGAGCCGGACCGACCGGCCCCCGACGGCGGCCAGCTACATGTCGATCGCCTCGGAGATCTGAACGGTGTGGCCGTCGCCGAGAACCGGGCAGCCCTGGGCGATCGCGGTCGCAGCGGCCATGTCGGCGGCGTTGACGATCGTGTAGCCACTCAGCTGGGCCGGCGCATCCACCGTCGAGCCGTCCGGCGCCACAGCGGTGGTGTGTCCGAACGGGGCCCCATTGTCGACCACACCCTCGCCGATCGTCCCATACCAGGCACCCCACGCCTGCATCACCTGTTCTATTGCGGCCGGGTCGGTCGGCATGTCGCTCATGTCACCGTGATAGGTGAGAACGTACTTCGGCATATCTATTCCCCTTCGTGTCCGGCGGGCACGGGTTGCCCACGCTTTCCCTTTCCACGAACACTAATCATCGAGATGGACACTCGCTCGAAAAAGAGAATGAACAGCAGAGGCGAAGAGGTTCGTTCCCCCTACCGGTTCTCAGCCGGTGGCTCGTTCACCCGTAGGAATCTGCGGAGGGGTTGTTCAGCCGGCCGCCAGCGCTTCATCGATCGACTGTTGCACGAGCTCATCAGAGCGTCGAGGCCGACCTGGCCCTGCGGTACGGAACTGGTTCGTCCCGATCGAGGCTCTCGCCGAGCTCGAGGCCGTGGAGAACAGCATCCTCTCGCCCTGAACGACCGGCGTCCTCGAGTCAGCTCCCCGGCAATGTGATCACGTCGCCGGCGCTCTTCATGAGCGCACCTTGGGTGCCTTGGGACTGGTCGGTGAACGCCCAGAACTCCTGGACCAGTCGCAGGTGGGTGTCGTCGCCCCAACCGGCACCGAGCGCAGAGTAGTCGTCGATGTCCCAGCGGACCTCGGCATCGTGGGAGCCGAACGCCCGAACGGTGAACCAGGTGCTCCCCGAAAAATCGTGTCCAGCCCACATTTTCGGTGGGCTGGACACGCCAGAACTCATCCAATGTCGAGTGGGCACGACAGAACGGTCAGTAAGCGACAGAACGGGCTGTTCCGCACGTTCTGCGCCGCTTCACCACCGGGTCGGCCGGGCCAATTGAGTCCAAGCTTCATCGTTCCCCCTTGAACGCTCGTCACCCCAGAGGCGGCGAGTGAATCGAACCTACGACCAGCCGCCGTTTCGGTCCAACCACCGGCTCGACCCCGGTGTGCCAGCAGACACCCCTCCATACGCTCGCCCAGCCGGCTCGTGGCCATATGCTTCGCCGCGGTGGACATCTTCGAGGAACTCAACGCGTCGAGCAACGGGCTGCGTGCCGTTGCGCTGATCGCCATCGTCGTCGCCGCGTTCGTCGTGATCGCAGCGGTCCGTGTGAGCCTCCGATTCCTGTTTCGGCGAGCCGTTCGTCGAGCGCTGCGCGGCCGTGGCCGTTGGACTCTGCGCCTACCCCGCGCCGAGGACGGCACCCGCACCGAGCAGCGTCGTGTCCAACGGGCCGACGCCGCTGCGCACATGCTGGCCCGCTTGGCGAGCGTCCTCATCGCAGCGGTGTCGCTGGTGGCGGCATCGCACGTGATCGGTATCGACCCGCTGGTCTTCGTGTCCTCGGCCGGTTTCCTTGGTGCTGGACTCGCCATCGGCGGCCAGTCGCTGATCAAGGACTGGTTGACCGGACTGCTCGTCCTGCTCGAGGACCGGTATGCGGTGGGCGACCACGTGACGATGCGGGTGTCGGGGACCGAGGTGGATGGCACGGTCGAGGAGCTGAACTCCGCCGGTGTGCGCCTGCGTCTCCCCGACGGCCACACCTGGCACGCCGGCCACGCATCGATCGAGAGCGTGATCAACCGTTCCCAGGAACTGATCACCCATCGGATCGAGGTGCCCTCCGACGTGTGGTCCGAGCTCGACGAGGCGCTCATCGGCCCCAAACTCACCGCCGCATCCCACGATCTGGGTCTCACCAACGTGGTCCTGCTGGCCGATGTCGAGGCTGAGGCCCAACGCGACGGCACCACCAGCGTCGAATTCAGGGCCACCCGCCGCCTGTCGGAACGCCAGCGCCGGCAGGTGGTCGAACGGGTCCTCGAAGCGGACCGCCCCGAAGGGGCCTGACCGAAGGACGCCGAGCCGCACATAGCCGGCGTCATCGGACCGACGAAGGTGCCAGCGCGCCACGCCGGCCGGCTGCAAGCGATCCAAGCACACGGATGCCCGCCCACACGGCCGGTGCCGCGTACAGTTGTCCCATCGTGAGCCGCATCCCACCCGACGACGCCCCCGCACGCTGGATGGACCGACTGCCCGAGCACGCCCTGTACAGCATCTACGCCGACACGATCAGGTCACGGTTTCCGGCGTTCGGAGTGCGCGATTTCGAGGACGCCAGGTTCGCCATGGCGCAATCGCTGCATTCCTATGACGACCGGCATCGCATCGATCAGGCGCTGGTCGACGTCATCGTCACCCCGGAGAGTCACGAGCGCTTCACCGCGGATCTCGAAGCGTTCATCGTCAAGCACGGATTGAGGGGGTGGATCGACTCCGGCGAATCGTTGGTGTTCGCCACAGATCACGGCCAGTTCACCGACGTGCCGGTCGTTGCCGAGACGTTGGGGCGTATCGGACTCGGGCAGCGGTCGACGACCGTGCAGGTCGTGAGCGAGATGATCTCGGAGATGGAACTGAACCTCGGCGCCGGCGAGTTCGCGGTCATCGACATGCTCCGCCACATCTCGGCGGTCGTACAGACCGTGCCGCGACTCGACGGCAATCCGACCGAGGAGGTTCGTCGATACCGCGAGCGAAAGAACGAAAACGGCCTCATGATCCTCGAGGCGGTCCGAGACACCCTGGGCTCCAAGACGATCATGTCGCTGGTGGCGAGACACAACGTGACGTCGAAGAACGGCAACACGCTGTTCATCCACGAACCGAACCGTCGAACGCTCGAGGGTTGCGTCGCCCCCAACGTCAAAGTCGTGCCGGTGTGCATCGACTGCCCGACCTTCGGCGAATCCGGGAGCATCGCACCGGCCGAGATGCGCTATGAGTTCTCCCGGCCGATGTTCGTCAACGATCCCCGCGAGGACACCAGGAAGATCGTCGAGTTTTTCCGCGAGGCGACGAATCGAATGGTCGGGGACCGGTACCGCAACGGCGTCAAGGTTCGTTCATGGCGGGCCCAGATGGCCAAGCGGCGAGTGAAGGCCGCCCTTCCCACCAGCCATCAGAAAGACCCGGCCGAGGCTCGACCGGATTATTGAGAAAGCCGTAGGCGGCTCCACCGGACCGATCGCCGGGGCCGATGTACGGCAAGATCGCCATTCCTGTAGACGTTCGATCAAGTACTGTGGAGCCATAGGTATTCACCGTCCAAGGATCTGCGTTCATGCTGGACGTATGAAAACAACAATCCAGACCGGTCCCACCGCCCTCAACACCTCCGGTGCGCTCCGATGACCGCTCGGACCGTCCTGCTGTTCACCGGGATTCTGTCGACCGGGCTGATGGCCGGCCTGTTCTTCGGGTGGGCGGTCTCGGTCATCCCCGGCACCTCCCGGATCCCTGATCGCACCTACATCGACACGATGCAGTCGATCAACCGGGCGATCGTCAACCCGGTGTTCGTGCTGTTCTTCATGGGAACCCCGGTCGTCCTGGGCGCCGGGGCAATCGCCCACTTCCGGGCCGGCGACTCCCGTCGGGGGTGGCTCATGATCGCGGCGGCATCCACCTATGTCGTCGGGGTACTCGGCGTGACGGTCGGCCGGAACATCCCGCTGAACGAGACCCTCGACGCCTTCGACCTCGACACCGCATCGGCCGAAGCGATCAGCGCCCAACGCGGCGACTACGAAAGGCTGTGGAACCGGTGGCACAACGTCCGCACGGCAGGCTCGACGGCGGCGCTGTCGCTCGCAGCCCTCAGCGCTCTCACCACCGCCCAGGCGGACTAGCGGATCGGAGGAGAACGACCCGTGGTCGACCACCCCACCGTCCCAACGATCACCGACCCGCTGGCCGAGGCGCTCCACTACCTGCGGATGGACGGCATGTTCTACTGCCGGTCCGAATTCACCTCCCCCTGGGGACTCGAACTCCCCGAGATGCCCGACAGCGTCTGGTTTCACGTGGTCACCGCCGGTCGTTGTCTCCTGGTCGACTCCAGCGGTGACCAACATCATCTCCGGCAGGGTGACGTCGTGGTCCTGCCCCACGGCGGAGGGCACCGGGCCTTCGACGCACCCAGCTCGCCGACACCGGTGGTGTTCGACCTCTCCCATGACTACATCAGCCGCCAGTACGCAGTACTCCGGCACGGCGGCGGGGGGGAGGCCACCAACCTGATTTGCGGTGTCGTCCGTTTCTCCCACCCCGCCGCCCGGTCCCTGGTGCAACTGCTGCCCGACGTCATCGGGGTCGACGCCGCCACCACCGCCTCCGACTGGTCCTGGCTGTCGACCCTCATGGGCTTGATCGCCTCCGAAACCCGCCACCCGCGGCCCGGCAGCGAAGCGGTCGTCACCCGGCTGTGCGACATCCTCATCATCCAGGCGATCCGCAACTGGATCGACACCGCCCCCGAAGCTACGACCGGATGGCTCGGCGCCCTGCGCGATCCCGCGGTCGGCACCGCCATCGCTCTGATGCATCAGTCACCGGACCGGGATTGGACCGTCGCCGAACTGGCCGCCGAATCCGCCATGTCGAGGTCGGGGTTCTCGGCACGGTTCGCGGAGCTGGTCGGCGAGTCACCGGTGAAGTACCTGACGAGGTGGCGGATGCTGCTGGCCACCGAACTTCTCAGCGGCGAGCAAATGCCGGTCGCCCGGGTGGCGGCACGGCTGGGATACGGCTCCGAAGCAGCGTTCAGCCGGGCGTACAAGCGGGTGATGGGTCAGGCCCCGAGCGCCGTCCGCCGCCTGTCGAGACACGCCGGGCCTGCAACCGGCTCAGTTCCAAGCGCCGGGCGAGAGGCCGTGCCCGTCGAGGATCTGCTGCTCGAGTGACAACAGTTCCTCACCCGCCTCCACACCCACCTCGGCCAGTACGTTGCGGAGCCGGACGCACGCCCGCAACGCCTCCACCCGTCGGTCGCAGGCAGCCAACGCCTCGATCAGCAGATACCAGAGATGCTCCCGGTACGGGTGTTCCTCGATCGCCACCTCCAGTTCGCCGACGACCAGTTCGTGGTTCCCGAGGGCCAGCTCGGCTTCGATGCTGAGCTCCATCGCCACCAAGCGCAGCTCGCCGAGCCGGTACGCCTCCAGCCTGAATGCTTCGTCGTCGGCCAGGTCGCCGAACGGACGCCCCCGCCACATGTGCAGCGCTTCGCGGCAGAGGTGCAGGCACTCCTCGGGGTCGTCTCTCGCAGCGATCGCCCGGCCGAGGAGCGACTCGAATCGCACCGCGTCGATGTTCTTGGCACCGACGTCCAGTTCATAGGCATGGTCGATCCGTAGGATCGCGTCAGCGCCAAGAACGTGACGAAGACTCGAAATGTAGGACTGCACCGTGTTGTCCGCCGACTCCGGTGGATGGTCACCCCACAGGGCCTGGTGCAGATGGTCGACCGGGACGGCGTGGCCGGCTCCGATGGCGAGGGCGCCGAGTATCGCCCGCGCGTGCGGGCCGCCCACCGACCTCGCCCCGGTGGGGGTCATCACGTCGATCGGTCCGAGGACTCGAATCATCCATTCTTTCGCCATGCCGGCGCTTCCTCTCTAGCTCCAGTGTCCTCCATGGGATTTCCATGTACAGGTCCAGAAGTCCCAATGTCGGCCACAAGCGGGCGTGCTACGGGCGCCAACCGCACGGGAGGACAATGTGATCGAAAGAGAAGATCGAAAAGGACAGAAAGGAGTTGTAGATGAAGCTGTACGAAAACCCCAGGACTGAGGAGACACTCGATCGGCTTCCCGAGTTGCCAGAAGGTGTAGTCGTTCCTGATGACATCAGCGGACTTCAACCCCCGACGACCCTGAAACCGGCCGCAGGCGCGGTTCGGTGGATGCGGTGGCTCGCCGCCATCGTGGTGCTCGGTGCCGTAGGTGTGCTGGCAGCAGTGCTTCTCACCGGCAGCGACAATGTGATCGAGACCGCTCAGGTCCAAGTAATGGGTTCGGACCGGCATCTGGCCACACTGGCCGATCTGGCCGTTGAGCGGATCGCCGTCGACTACATGGCAACGTACGGGACCGATAATCCCGTCTTCGTGACCACCGCACAGTCGTTGGGTTCGGACCGGCACCTGACCACATTGGTTGATCAGAGTGCCGCGCACTCCGTGGATTACATGGCGCTGTACGGGACCGACAATCCCGTCTTCGTCCAGGCGACGGCCACCGTCGCACGGGTGTTCCCAGATAGCTCTGACCTGGGCTTCAGCGCCGTTGACCTGGGCCGCAGGGCCGTCCCGGATACCTCCGACCTGGGCTTCAGCAACGTCCAGGCGACGGCCACCGCCGCACCGGTGTTGGGTTCGGACCGGCATCTGGGCGCACTGGCCGAACGGTCGGCTGCTGCGATCGCCACCGGCGAGTACCTGGCACTGTACGGGACCGACAACCCCGTCTTCATCGGGGCAGCGACACCGGCACCGGTGGTCCCGAGTAGCTCTGACCTGGGCTTCAGCGATGTCCTGCAGACGAGCAACTACATGGAGATGTACGGGACCGACAACCCCGTCTTCGTCCAGGGCAGCTGAGCACCCCTACGCCGACTTCGTTGGGTGACCTGGGTTACCCACCACACCGGAGGTGATGATTCACCCGCAAACATCGGTTCGGCGCTTCGAGGGCAGACTCGAGGCGCCGAACCTTCGCGTTTGGTGGGCCTGGCCTGCGGGAGCCGATGCGGGACTTCGGTCCCTTCGGTTTCTGCCCGATGGTCGCGATGATGGGGTGACCGTCCCGGTGGACGGTGGAACAGGAGCCGTTGCTTCACCATGTCCGAACCGATGCAGGACGTCGTCGTGGTCGGGGCGGGCATCGTCGGGGCGGCCATCGCCCACGAACTGAGCCGGAACGAGCTGGCGGTGACCCTGCTCGACCGCGAGGCCGAAGCCGGGTTCGGGACGAGCAAGGCCAACAGCGGCATCATCCACGGCGGCCACCACACCGACACCGACACCCTCAAAGGCCGTCTGGAATGGGTGGGCAACCAGCTGTGGGACCCGCTGTGCGACGAACTCGGGTTCGGTTTCGCCCGCGTCGGTGAGCTCACCGTCGCTCTCACCGAGGCCGACCTGCCGGCGCTGGACCATCTGATCGAGAATGCCGAGGAGAAGGACATCGGTGGCGTCGAGGTGTGGTCGCGGGACCGCATCTGTGCAGCCGAACCGCAGGTCACGAGGGGGGTGATCGCCGGCGTGTTCTCACCCCACACCGCGGTCGTCAACCCGTACGAGGCGGTCTTCGGGCTGGTCGAAGCGGCGGTGGCCAACAACGTTCGTCTGCGCACCCTCAGCCCGGTCACCGACCTCCACCACGACGGCGACACCTGGACGGTCACCACACCATCGGCAACGTTCGCCACCAGGTTCGTCGTCAACGCCGCCGGTCTCGGCGCTGCGGCCATCGCCCACATGGCTGGTGTCGATGGCTTCGAGATCCGCGGTCGCAAGGGTGAGGAGTATCTTCTGGACAAACGCCTCCGCCACCTGGTTCGGCGGGTCATCTACCCGTGCCCCACCCCGTTGAGCAAGGGCACGCTCGTCATCCCCACGTACGACGGCACGATCATGGTCGGCCCCACCGCCGAGGAGGTCGACGACCCCGACGACGTCACCACCACCACCGCCGGGGAGTCCACGGCGTTCGCCGGGGCACGACGGTTGGTGCCTTCTCTGAGCGAACGCGACGTCATCGCCCAGTTCGCCGGAACCCGGGCCACGATTCGAGGCGACGACTTCCTGATCGGACCGACCGAGGCCCCCGGCTTCGTCAACGTGGCCGGCATCCAGTCGCCCGGTCTGACCGCCGCCCCGGCCATCGCCCGGTACGTCGCCGACCTCCTCCGCCACGGCGGTCTGGAGATGCCGCCCAAACCGCTCCTCAACATGATCGAACGACCCGTCCATTTCGCATCGCTGACCACCGAACAGCAGCGGACGCTGGCCGACACCGACGAGCGCTACCGGCGGATCGTCTGCCGCTGCGAGTTCGTCACCGAGGGCGAGGTCGGCGATGCCATCGAACGGGGCGCCACCACCGTCGACGGGCTGAAGTTCAGGACGAGGGCCGGGATGGGCCGCTGTCAGGGCGGGTTCTGCGCCACCCGTTGCATCGAACTGCTCTCCGCCGATCTCGGCATCGAGATGTCCGAGGTCACCAAACGGGGTCCGGGGTCGTGGTTGGTCCTCGACCGACCCGACGATGAGGTCATGATCGAACCGGAGGCGCCGTGATCGACGACCGGCCGCACGTGCTGCTCCCCAACTACGACGTGGTAGTCGCCGGCGGGGGGCCGGCCGGTCTCGGCGCGGCGGTGGCGGCCCGCGAGGCCGGGGCCGAGCGTGTCCTCGTCGTCGACCGCGAAGCCGAGGCGGGTGGGATCCTCCTCCAGTGCATCCACTCCGGTTTCGGTCTCCACCACCTCGGTGAGGAGCTGACCGGGCCCGAGTATGCCCAACGTATTCTCGAGAATGCCCTCGACGACGGGGTCGACGTACTCACCAACGCCTACCTACTCGACATCGACAACGACCAGAACCTCAAACTGCTGTCCGCCGATCACGGGGTCGCCATCCTCGACACCGAAGCGACCGTGCTGGCGATGGGCGCCAGGGAACGGACCCGGGCCGCCATCCGCATCCCCGGACGACGCCCGGCCGGCATCTTCACCGCCGGCGCCGCCCAACGCCTGGTCAACCTCAACGGCGTCCTCCCCGGCCGACGGGTCGTGATCCTCGGCTCCGGCGACATCGGGCTCATCATGGCCAGGCGGCTCACGCTCGAAGGCGTGGAGGTGGCCGGCGTCTTCGAGTTGATGCCCCACGCCAACGGGCTGAGCCGCAACATCGTGCAGTGCCTGCACGATTTCGACATCCCCCTGCACCTGTCCACCACCGTCGTCGAGATCCACGGCCGGGACCGGATCGACAAGGTGACCGTCGCCCCCGTCGATGCCCAAATGAAGCCGGTGCTCGACAAGGCCTGGGACGTTCCGTGCGACACGCTGCTCGTGTCGGTGGGCCTCATCCCGGAGAACGAACTGTCCCGCGAACTGCGATTGCGGCTCGATCCGGTCACCTCCGGACCGATCGTGTCCAGCACCATGGAAACCTCCCGCGACGGTGTGTTCGCCTGCGGCAACGTGGTCCACATCCATGACCTGGTCGATTTCGTCAGCGCCGAAGCCGAACTGGCCGGAGGTCATGCCGGGCGTTTCGCTCTCGGGGCCCGGCCCCCGCACGACAACGTCCGGCTCCAACCGGGTAAGAACGTGGCCTATTGCGTGCCCCACACCGTCACCACCGACCAGCCCCACACCGTCTACATGCGGGTCCGCAAGCCGCTGGAGAAGAGCATGCTCCGCCTGCGCGATGCCGAGGGCGACATCGTCCACGAACGCCGCCTCCGGTACGTGGTGCCGGCCGAGATGGTGACGCTGAAACTGCGTCCTGGTGTGCTCGACGGATTCCAGGGCGATGCCCTCCAGGTGGAGGTGGTGCCCCGATGACCAATGACGAGCGAACCACCTACGCCTACCTGTGCATCGGCTGCCCGCTCGGCTGCCGGCTCGAGGTCGACGAGGACAGCCACGGCGACATCGTCGAGATCAGGGGCTCGTCGTGCCGGAAAGGCGACCGCTACGCCGAACAGGAACACACCGATCCCCGCCGGGGTGTCACGACCACGGTGGCGATCGACGGTGGCCTGTGGCCCCGCCTCCCGGTCAAGACCAGCGGCGAGATCCCCAAGGATCGGGTGCTGGCGGCATGCGAAGTGCTGCGGCGGGTGCGGATCGAGGCGCCGGTCGAGATGGGCGACGTGATCGTGCACGATCTGCTGGGCACCGGTTGCGACGTGGTCGCCACCCGCGACATGGCTCGCATGACCTAGCCGACGTGCCGTTGCCGTTGAACGCGTCTCAGCGAGCCTGTTAGTTTGCGGGCACACGACGAGGGGATGCCGATGGAAAGAGCACTTGCGACGTTGCACGAGGGTGGGCATTTCTTCGAGGGGCCGCGCTGGCACGACGGCACCTGGTGGGTGTCGGACTTCTACGCTCACACCGTGTCGAGGATCGGCACCGACGGCACCGCCGAGGTGATCATGGAGGTTCCGGGCCAGCCCTCGGGCCTGGGGTGGATGCCCGACGGTTCACTGCTCGTCGTGTCGATGAAGGACCACAGGGTGCTTCGGCGCACCCCGGACGGGACGGTCCACGAGCACGCCGACATCTCCGCTCACTGCACCGGGCACGCCAACGACATGATCGTCGACCAACACGGTCGGGCCTACGTGGGCAACTTCGGCTTCGACCTGATGGGCGGCGCCGACCCGGCCCTGGCCGATCTCGTGCGGGTCGACCCCGACGGTTCGGTCGTCGTTGCCGCATCGGACCTGTTCTTCCCCAACGGCTGTGTGATCCTGCCCGATGAGACCACCCTGATCGTGGGCGAATCGATGGGCTGCCGCTACACCGCCTTCACGATCGCCGAGGACGGCTCGTTGACCGACCGGAGGGTATGGGCCCAGATGGCCGAGGCCCCGGCTCTCGGCACGTTCGAGGAGGTCCTCGGCTCGTTGCAGGTGTCTCCCGATGGTTGCACGCTCGACGCCGAAGGGCAGATCTGGGCCGCCGATGCCCTCGGCGGTCGGGTGGTCCGGGTGGCCGAAGGCGGGGCGATCACCGATCAGGTCGCCGTTCCAGAAGGGCTGGGCGCCTTCGCCTGCGCACTCGGCGGCGACAACGGCACCACCCTCCTGGTGTGTTCGGCGCCGGACTTCTTCGAACAGGCGCGTGAGGCCGCCACCGAGGCCGTCCTGTTCACCGTGGACGTTGGCGTCGCCGGAGCCGGCCGGCCCTGATGCTGGCCGGCACTCGGCGTCCTACATGCTGAGCTCGACCTCGAACTCCAGAAGGGTGGCACCCATGCTGACCGGCTGTTGTGGGGACGCGTCCGCATCCGGTTGTGCGTGGGCGTTGCGGGCGCCGTCTCCGTCACGCCACGCGTCGTAGGAGGCCTGATCGGCCCATCGGGTGTAGACGAACCAGCGGGTCTCGTTGTCCCCGGTGGGGCGGAGCAGCTCGAAACCCTCGAAGCCCGCCACGTCGGTGAGACCGCTCATCCGAGCGGCGAATCTCTTCACGATCTCGTCACCGGCGTTCGGTGGGATCGCAAGGGCGTTGATCTTCACAAGTGCCATCTGTGGTGTCTATCGGCGAAATCCAGCCTCCGCCCCTTGACACGGACGTGAGCGGTGAACCCATGGTGAGGGGGAGGACACCCACCTCTACCCCATGAAGACTCGACGAACAGGCAGGACACCATGACGAGCACCGTTGCATCCATCACCTTCGATTGCGAGGACGCCGTCGCCCTCTCCAGATTCTGGGCCGACGTCCTGGGAGTCGAGCCAGACCCCGATGAGCGGGGGACCGGTCCGTTCTTTCAATCGGTCGGTCGGACGATCGACGGCTGGACCGGGCCGATCATGATGTTCATCAAGGTGCCCGAAGCCAAGTCAGCCAAGAATCGGGTTCACCTCGACCTCAGTACCGATGACCGCGACGCCGAGGTTGAGCGGCTCGTCGGACT
>JAHEJO010000069.1 GCA_024638805.1 Acidimicrobiales bacterium | reverse complement strand
GATTCAATCAACATTATTCGCAAAACCAGGGTAATCCCAGGCCAGACTATCCTCGTTCGCTCTTTGACTCCTCAGAGCCATCGCCGGCCCGCCCGCCACTCCGGAACTCGCACGACGGCGTCAGCGCCTCAACGAGTGAATAGAGTCGGAGCTGTGAGGAGGGACATGTCGTGACGAACGTCGACCCGCCCAACCAACCGCCGGGACCACCCGAGGGCCCACCGCCCTGGCAGCCCGTTTCCGGTTCAATCCCCCGGCAGGTCGATGTCCCGATCGGCCCAGCACCGTCCCCGCCCTCGGGTGGCCGGCGCGGTCTTCTTCTGGGCGCCGGCATACTCGTCGGTGCGGTGCTCGGTGCTGGAGCCATCGTTGCGGTGACACAACTGGGCGGCGATGAAGCGATGACGACATCCTCGGTTTCCTCGACGACGACGACGACCGAGACTTCGCAGTCCACGACTACTGAGACCACGGTTGCCAGTACGGCGCCGACGACCGTCGACATCGAGGATCTCACAGCTGCAACCGTCCTCGTGCTTGCAGTCGACGTCTCCGGCGAAGAACTCTGGGGAGGTTCGGGAAGCATCATCACGCCCGAAGGACTCATTCTGACCAACGCCCATGTCGTCGAGCAGTTGCCAGGATTCGAATACGAGCGGCTGTTCATAGCCGTGACCACCGACGCCGGGGTCGAACCGCAGCCGACCTACCAGGCAACGGTTGTCGCCTTCGATCCAGCGCTCGATCTCGCTGCGGTGCAGATCGATGCTGATGCCGACGGAGCGCCGATCGAGGTGAACGATCTTCCGACCGCGACGATCGGCGATTCGGACACGGTGGAACTGGGCGACAGCATCCGCGTTCTTGGCTACCCGAGCATCGGCGGTGACACCATCACGTTCACGCAGGGGTCGGTTTCGGGGTTCACCTCCGAGTCTGGCTTGGGTGATCGGGCCTGGATCAAGACCGATGCCACGATCGCCGGCGGAAACAGCGGCGGATTGGCGGTCAACGAAGCCGGCGAGCTGATCGGTATCCCGACTCGCGCGTCGGCGGGTGCGAACTCGCCGATCAGCGATTGCCGCCTGGTCGAAGACACCAACGGTGACAACGTCATCGACGAGAACGACACCTGCATACCGATCGGCGGGTTCATCAACGGGATTCGGCCGGTGAACCTGGCCGCCGCCGTGATCGAACAAGGCCGGGCGGGAGAACCGGTGGACCCGAGTGTCGGCATCGTGGACCTGGACAACGTCGTCGACGCCCAGTTCGCCCCTCCGATCTTCTCCAGCGGCGTCTCCACAGACGATGAGCCGCTCGACGAGGTCGACCAGCTACCGGCGGGGGCAAGCCAGGTGTGCGGCTTCTGGGACTACTCCGGCATGGTCGACGGGGTGACCTGGGACGCCTTGTGGTTCGTCGACGGCGAGTTCAGCGAGTCGATCTCGCTCGTGCAACAGGACTGGTACGGGGGCGAGTCCGGCAACTGGTGGGTGTGCGCCTTCGTGGACGACGCCGATTCGCTGCCGACGGGGAGCTACGAGCTGGTGCTGTTCGTGGAGGACGACGCGTTGACATCGAACACGATCGCCATCGGCGACCAACCGAGGGTCGAGATCACCTTCAGCAACGACAGCGGCGTCGTGGTCTGCTACCTCCTGGTGTCGCCATCGTCAGCGCAGAACTGGGGGCCCGACGAGCTGGACATCACCGAGACGCTCGACCCCGGGGGCGTCGCAGTTCTCGACCTCCCCGCCGGTGTGTACGACATCCTCGCCCAGGACTGTGGACCCGACCCGGTCTCCGAGCAGTACGGGGTTGATCTCACCGCTGACACGGTCGTCTCGCTGAACTGATGCAGCTCTGCTGCCCAGGTGCGAGCCAACCGGATGCGTCTCTCCCCCTGGCGACCGAAGATGCAGCCCTGCGGCCTGGTGTCCTCACCTTCGCAGGAGGACCGCTGGCCTAGGATGCTGCGTGATGACAAGGTCAAGAGCTCTCGCCGTGGCGGGCGTCGTATCGGTCCTCGTGCTCGGTTGCGGTGGTTCATCAGGCCTGATCGACCCGTCGATCGATACTGTCCTGGAACGTTCGAGCCAGGCGATGGCCGAGGTCGACACCGCCCGGTTCACCATCGAGAAGTCCGGGGCGGCGGTCCACATCGACGAAGAGGATCTCATCGAATTCAATGCTGCCGATGGGCGCTACTCCGCTCCAGCGTCGGCCGACGCACTTGTGAAGGTTCGGGCATTCGGCCTGGCCACCGAGGTCGGGGCCGTGGCCATGGATGGCGACCTTTGGATCACCAATCCCCTGACCGGCCAATGGGAGCCTGCTCCGGCGGATTTCACCTTCGACCCGACCGTGCTCTTCGATGATTCGGTCGGTTGGTCGAACCTGTTGTCCGAGGGCCTGGAGAATGCTGAGCTCGTCGCCGACGAGGTCGACAGCTCCGGTAGATATCAGGTCAACGGCACCGTCGGAGCCGAGCGGGTGGGGGTGCTGACCGGCGGCCTCGTCACCGAGGCATCCGACATCGCAATCTTCATCGACGGGACGAGCGGAACCATCGACGAGGTCGGCTTCTCGGTCGGTGATGGTCAGGACGAGAGCCGCTGGCGGCTGTTCCTCAGCGACTACGGCGTCGACGTGACCGTCACCCGACCGCCCGTGAGCTGAAGACGGTCGTGGTGGCTCCCGGCCAGCGGACCGCCCGCCTCTCCCCCGGCGGGAGGGACGGGGCCGCCCTGTGGGTGGCGGCCTTCGGCGTCTTCGTCGCCGCAGACGACCTGATGGTCGTCTCCACGATGCTGCGCCCCATGATCGACGACGTCGGCCTCCTCCTGCCCGACGATCTCGACGCCGCTGCATGGATCGTCAACGTCTACCTGATCGCCTACATCTCGGCCATACCGCTGGCCGGCAAGTTGAGCGACATCTTCGGGCGTCGCAGCGTCTTCGTGTCCGCACTGGGGATCTTCATGGTCGGGTCGTTGATCGTCCCGAGCACCGACTCCTTCGCCGTCCTGCTGTTCGGCCGAGCACTCAGTGCCATTGGCGGCGGTGCGTTGGTCCCGGTGGCGCTGGCGATCGCCGGCGACCTGTACACGGGAGCTCGCCGCACGAAAGCGCTCGGTGTCCTGGGGGCGGTGGAAACGCTGGGCTGGGTGTGGGGTCCCCTCTACGGCGCCGTGCTGGTGCGCTTCCTGTCCTGGCAGTGGCAGTTCTACCTGAACATTCCGCTGGCGCTGATCGGCATCGCCGTCGGTTGGCGGCTGCTCGACCCGGTGGCCCGAGCAGGTCGGCGGATCGACTGGTGGGGCGCCGGGGTACTCTCGGTCGGTCTGATCTCGCTCAACGTCGCGTTGTTGAGCGAGGCCAAAATCCAGACCGTCACCGGTCTCGAGGAACTGACCGGGGGTTCGGAACGGCCGCTCGCTGGGCCGTGGCTGTATCCGGTGGCGGCGGTTGCATTCGTAGCGCTGGTCGTCCTCGAACGCCGTCGGGAGAGTGGCGGTGACATCGAACCTGTGATCGACACCCGGTTCTTCACCCGCCGCTCCCCTGCCACCGCCGTGTTCCTCAACGCATCGCTCGGGGTGGGTATGGTCATCGCTCTCGTCAATGTTCCCCTGTTCGTCAACGTCGTCGAATCGGCCAACGACACCGGTATCGGACCGACCGCCCTGTTGGCCGGTTGGCTCCTCACCGCCCTGACCGCGACCATGGCCCTGATGTCCTACGCCGGCGGGGTGATCGCCGGCCGGGTCGGCAACCTGGCTCCGACGGTGGCCGGTTTCACCCTCTCGACCGGCGGAATGTTGGCGATGGGGTTCACCTGGAACACCGACACATCACATGCGCTCATGGCGGCTCAGCTGGCCGTGGTCGGGGCCGGTGTCGGATTGGTTCTCGCACCGTCCAGCGCGGCGGTGGTCGACGCGGCCGACGATGCCAATCGGGGAACGGCTGCCGGGCTGGTCATCATGGCCCGGCTGATCGGTTTCAGCATCGGGTTGGCCGCTCTCACCGCATGGGATCTGCGGCGGTTCAACGAGTTGCGCGACGCACTGGTTCTGCCGGCCATCGGCGAGCCAGGCTACGAAACCGCGCTGGCCGACGCCGCCATCGAAATCACGACCACCGCCTTGGCCGAGACATTCGTCGGTGCGGGTCTCGCCTTGGCTCTCGGGTGGGCCTTGGCGTGGCTCCTCCTCGGGGGTGCCAAGCGGGTCGAGGGGTCCGGGGTCCGCTGATGCTGATCCGGCTGCTGCGCCATCACCTCGCGCCCTATCGGCAGTGGATCTGGGTGGTCATCACCCTGCAACTCGTCGGCACGGTCGCCTCGCTGTACTTGCCCAGCCTCAACGCCGACATCATCGACAACGGGGTGGTGCGAGGTGACACCGGATACATCTTGCGCATCGGTACACGAATGCTCGGCGTTTCCGTCGTGCAGATCGCCTGCACCATCACCGCCGTCTACTTCGGTGCCCGGGCCGCCATGGCCGTCGGACGCGATGTGCGTGCGCGCCTGTTCCACACCGTCGCTTCCTTTTCCAGTCGCGAGGTCGACCGTTTTGGGGCTCCGTCGCTGATCACCCGCAACACCAACGACGTCCAGCAGGTGCAGATGCTCGTGCTCATGACGTTCACGATGATGATCGCCGCCCCGATCATGATGGTCGGCGGCGTCCTCATGGCGCTGCGCGAGGACATCGGCCTGTCCTGGCTGGTCGCCGTCGCCGTCCCGGTGCTGGCTACGACCATCGGCTTCATCGTCTCCCGGATGATCCCCGGATTCCGGTCGATGCAGAAGCGCCTCGACACCGTCAACAAGGTGCTGCGGGAGCAGATCATCGGCATCAGGGTGATCCGGGCCTTCGTGCGCGAACCGTTCGAGGCAGAGCGGTTCGGCGCCGCGAACACCGATCTCACCGACGTCTCCATCACCGTGGGGCGGTGGATGGCAGCCATCTTTCCCGTGATCATGCTGGTTCTCAACGTCTCCAGCGTTGCGGTCTTGTGGTTCGGAGCCGGCCGAATCGATGCCGGCGCCATGCAGATCGGCGCACTCACCGCCTTCCTCTCCTACCTGGTGCAGATCCTGATGGCGGTGATGATGTCGACGTTCATGCTCGTGATGTGGCCGCGAGCCTCGGTCTCGGCCGACCGCATCGGCGAGGTTCTGGACACGGTGACCTCGGTGGTGGTCCCGACCGATGGCGTCACCACCGCCGGAGGCACCGGTCGGCTCGAACTGCACAGTGTCGGTTTCACCTATGCCGGCGCCGCCGCCCCGGTGCTCTCCGACGTCGCCTTCACCGCCCGTCCCGGCACCACCACCGCCATCATCGGTTCGACCGGGGCGGGTAAGTCCACGCTCCTCAACCTCGTGCCCCGTCTGTTCGACGCCACCGAAGGGAGCGTTCAGGTCGACGGTGTCGACGTGCGCGAGTATGACGCCGAGACGCTGTGGTCCAAGATCGGCCTGGTTCCGCAGAAGGCCTACCTGTTCACCGGTACTGTCGCCTCCAACCTCCGCTACGGCAGACCCGATGCCACGGATGCCGAGATCTGGGCGGCCCTCGAGATCGCCCAGGCCGCCGACTTCGTGCGGGAGATGCCCCGGGGAATCGACTCGCCTATCGCCCAGGGTGGCACCAACGTCTCGGGCGGCCAGCGGCAGCGTCTCGCCATCGCCCGGGCACTGATCCGGCGGCCCCAGCTGTACCTCTTCGATGACTCCTTCTCCGCCCTGGACGTGGCGACCGATGCCCGGCTCAGACGGGCCTTGGCGCCCGTGACCAGAAACGCCACCGTCGTGATCGTCGCCCAGCGGGTGTTCACCGTCACCGACGCCGATCAGATCGTCGTCCTCGAGGACGGCCATGTCGCCGGACTCGGCACGCACGACGAGCTTCTCCACTCGTGCCCCACCTACGCCGAGATCGTCGAGTCGCAGCTCAAGGCGGACGTTTCATGACCGCCCCGAAGACGATGAAGGAGACCGAGCGGATCCAGGGCCCCATCGGCGCCGGCCGGGGTCCCCACGGCATGGGGTTCGTCGGCCAGAAGTCGATGGACTTCGGTCCATCGGCCAAGCGGCTCATACGTCGTCTCGGGCCCGAGGTACCCAAGGTGCTCGCGATCATCGTGGCCGCGCTCGCCAGCGTGTCGTTGTCAGCCACCGGCCCCAGGGTGCTGGGACGGGCCACGGACATCATCTTCGCCGGCGCCATCGGCTCGACCCTTCCTGCGGGCATGACCAAAGCCGAGGCGATCACCGACGCTCGATCGTCGGGTCACGGTCGGATCGCCGATCTGCTGTCTGGCGTCGATCTCGTGCCGGGGCAAGGGATCGACTTCGACGCGCTCGCCACCGTGCTGCTGGTCGTCCTGGCTTTGTACATCGGGTCGGCGTTGCTCGGCTTCCTGCAGGGTTATCTCCTCAACGACGTCGTCCAGCACACGGTGTTGCGCATGCGGGACGAAGTCGAGACCAAGTTGAACCGGGTCCCGCTTCGCTACTTCGATGGCCAGCCTCGCGGCGAACTGCTCAGCCGTGTCACCAACGACATGGACAACGTCGCCCAGACGCTTCAGCAGACCATGAGCCAGGTTCTGACCTCACTGCTGACGATCGCGTTCATCCTGGGGATGATGTTCTCCATCTCGTGGTCGCTGGCACTGATCGCCCTGATCACCATCCCCGCCGGGATGGCGATCGCCGCCACGGTCATGAAGCACTCCCGGACCCGCTTCATCGACCAGTGGCGCCGCACCGGTGCCCTCAACTCCCAGATCGAGGAGACGTTCACCGGCCACGCTCTGATGAAGGTGTACGGCCATCAGGTCGAGGCCGAGCAGGTGTTCGAGGAGGAGAACGAGCGGTTGTACGAGGCAGGCTTCGGTGCCCAGTTCTTCTCCGGGCTGATCATGCCGATCATGATGTTCATCGGGAACCTCAACTACGTCGTCATCGCCGTGCTCGGCGGACTGCGCGTGTCGAGCGGCACGATGACCCTCGGCGAGGTTCAGGCGTTCATCCAATACTCCCGCCAGTTCACACAGCCCGTCACCCAGGTGGCGTCGATGGTCAATTTGCTGCAGTCGGGCGTGGCGTCGGCGGAGCGGGTGTTCGAGTTGCTCGACGCCGAGGAGGAAGAGACCGACAGAGACCACGCCCGTATCGTCGAGGTGCCCCACGGCCGGGTCGCCCTCGAGAGTGTCTCGTTCCGCTACGAGGAGGATCGGCCCCTCATCGAGGACCTGTCGCTCATCGTCGAGCCCGGTCAGACGGTGGCCATCGTCGGCCCGACCGGGGCCGGCAAGACAACCCTGGTGAACCTGATCATGCGGTTCTACGAACTCGATCAAGGACGCATCACCCTCGACGGGGTGGATATCGCCCAAATGCAACGCCGTGACCTTCGCTCCCGAATCGGGATGGTGCTGCAGGACACGTGGCTCTTCCAAGGCACGATCCGCGACAACATCGCCTACGGCATGCTCGACGCCCAGGAGGACCAGATTCTCGAAGCGGCACGGGCCACGTTGGTGGATCGCTTCGTGCACAGCCTGCCCGACGGGTATGACACGATCGTCGATGACGAAGGAGCGAACATCAGCGCCGGCGAGAAGCAGCTGATCACCATCGCTCGCGCCTTTCTCGCGAACCCCGCATTGCTCATCCTCGACGAGGCCACGAGCTCGGTCGACACCCGCACCGAGCTGCTTGTGCAGCACGCGATGGCGGCGCTGCGCACGGAACGGACGAGCTTCGTGATCGCCCACCGGCTGTCGACGATCCGCAACGCCGACGTGATCCTCGTGATGGAGGACGGCCGTATCGTCGAGCAGGGCAATCATGACCAACTGATCGCAGCCGCCGGCGCGTACGCCGACTTGTACCAGGCCCAGTTCAGCGGCCCCCGCGTCCCGCTTCCCTCGGTGTATCCGGCGCTGGCGACGCCGGATACATGACGTCGTCACCGCCGTGACCTTCCCCGGAACAGGACCCGCCGTCTTCCGCCGGCGTCCGCAGAGACTCATCGGGGAGCCTCGAGCCACGATTACCAACCGGGACCAAGGTCTCTGGCTGCCCTGGCCTGCCACCCATAGCGTCGCAACGTGGCGACCAACGCATCCGACCTGGTGACCCGGGCCCATCGACACGTCGGGTTCCTCGCATCGGTGTATCCCGACCGGCGTCCGGGCAGCCCGGGAAACCTCGACGCGACGTCCTATGTGGCTGAGGAGCTTCTGGGATACGGCTGGGACGTCGGCTCCCAGGAGTTCTCCTGTGTCGATTGGGAAAGCGACGGCGGCCACATTCGCATCGGGCGTCACGGCCTCGACATCGTACCCAGTCCCTACGGAACCGGAATCGTCGCCGACGCTCCGATCAGGATCGTTCGAGGACTCGACGATCTGGCGGGCCCGGATCTACGAGGTTCGATCCTTGTCGTCGCCGGCGATCTGGCAACCGAACCTCTCACGCCGAGGTCGTATCCGTTCTACTCCGTCGAGCACCACGGTCGGATTCTCGACGGGTTCGAGTCAGCGTCGCCGGCGGCCATCGTCGCCATCACCGGGAAGTATGCGGCAACGTGCGGTGCGTTGGAGCCGTTTCCCCTCATCGAAGACGGCAGCTTCCCGATTGCGGCAGCCAGCATCCGACCCGAGGATGCCGCTCCCCTGCTCGACGCCGAGGGCGAGCCGGCCCATATCGAGATCAGATCGCGACGGCGCGATGCGACGGCCTACAACGTGATGGCCCGCCGCGGTCGCGACGCGCATGGAGTACTCGTGGTCGCCCATGTCGACTCCAAGCCGAACACCCCCGGTGCACTCGACAACGCCTCAGGGGTGGCCGTGCTCCTCCTCGTCGCCGAGCTGCTCGGCCCCAGCCGCATCGGTGAGCTGCCGGTCGATGTCGAGCTTCTGGCGGTGAACGGTGAAGACCACTACGCAGCCCCGGGAGAGGTTGCCTGGCTGTCCCATGAGAGCGAGGGCCTGGACCGGATCACGCTCGCCGTCAACATCGACGGGGCCGGCTTCGTCGGCGGTCGCTGCGGCTACTCGACCTACAACTGCGACATCGAGCTCGACCATCGAATCGACGATGCTCTGGGCTCTCGAAGTTCCCTGGCGCGAGGTGGTCAGTGGTTCCAGAGCGACCACGCCATCTTTGCCATGAACGGGCGGCCTGCCCTGGCGGTCACCTCCGAGCCGATCGAGCAGATCATGGCGGCGGTCTACCACTCCCCCGTCGATTCCCCCGACCAGGTCGACCCCAGGCAACTCGTCGAGATCGCAACCGCCGTCCACGACCTCATCACCGGATGGCCGGACATAGGATCCGGACCGT
Source organism: Acidimicrobiales bacterium (assembly GCA_024638805.1). Lineage (GTDB taxonomy): Bacteria > Actinomycetota > Acidimicrobiia > Acidimicrobiales > SZUA-35 > JABDIY01. The sequence goes on along the minus strand of JAHEJO010000069.1, from coordinate 4,156 downwards.
GAACTCGCTGACCAGACGTCTCCTCGATCGAGAGGTCGTGCTCATCGACGGCGCCACCGGCACCGAGCTCGAACGGCACGGTGTGCCGATGACCGAGGGGATCTGGTGCGGACTCACCAATGCCACCCACCCCAACGTTGTGCAGCGTGTCCACGAGATCAACATCGAGGCTGGGGCCGAGCTGATCATCGCCAACACCTACGCCTCGTCGCGGCATCTGCTGGCCCAGGCCGGTGAACAGGACCGTTTCGAGGAACTGAACCGACGAGGGATCGAGCTTGCCCTGGCCGCTCGCCAGCGGCTCGGCGCATCACACGTGCTGGTCGCCGGATCGATCAGCACGACCCAGATGAACGGTGAACATCCACCGGTTGATGTTGCCCGGGCAAACTTCGCCGATCAGGCACGCATCCAGACCGAGACCGGAGCTGACCTGATCATCCTCGAGATGCTCCGCGACATCGATCAGACCCAGGCGGCCCTCGATGCCGTCCACGAGACCGGTCTGCCCGTGTGGGCCGGTTACAGCTGCGTGATCCACGACGGTGTGCCGATGCTGTTCGACGGCCATCACACCCTGGCCGAGGCGCTGCGGGCGCTCGAGCGTCAACCGATCGAGCTCGTGGCGATCATGCACTCCGAGATCGAGGACACCGATCCGGCCCTCGACGTGGTCCGGGAACACTGGGCCGGTCCGATCGGTGTCTACGCTCAGCGGGGTCGGTATGTCGACCCGAATTGGGTGTTCGACAGCACGATCACGCCGGAGGAGTACGCCCGTGACTGCCTCCGATGGGTGGGGCGAGGCGTTCAAGTGATCGGCGGATGTTGCGGGATCGGACCCGCCCACATCGCACACCTCAAGAGAGTTCTACCGACCCATACCCCTCGCATGGCCTGAGCCAGAGGACGCCACCTCCCTCCCCCGCCGCCGATTGCGCCCCTCCCGAGGCTCAGGACTCGCCGTGGAGGACGACGCTCGCGACCACCGTCCATGTGATCACCCCGAACAGTTCGTCGGCGTCGTCGAGTCCTTCCTCGAGGAGCAACAATCCGAACAGAATCGATGCCAGACGGCGGGGTCCGAACCACCCGATGAAGGCGATGGTGGGTCGCGCTGCGCCAGTGCCGATCATCGACACCGCCACCGGGGCGAGACGGCCGATCGTGAGCGCTGCGACAGCACAGAGCACCACGGCGAACGTCAATGCGGACCGGCCCGTGTTGAGCGACCGCCTCGTGGGGGCTCGAACCTACGGCCGCTGGTTTGCAGCCCAACCCAGCCACGCCATGCCGGAGTCGGCGATGGTCCACGAGCAGCGGGTGAGATGGGGCCGCTAGCTGTACTCGGTGGGACTGGGGCGCTGTTGCCCCGGCGTAGACTATGCGCCCCGGAGGAGACGCGAGATCCGGAAGGCGGCGCCGGCTTCTTTGTCCGAGCGTTCCTCGTGGTTGTCGGCGGCGGCGAGAAAGCGGCGGCTGGCGCGTACCCCGAGCCAGCGGAACGGTTCGGGCTCCCAACGTCTGGCGCTCGCCCCCACCCAAGGAAGAGACGTCCGCTCGGTATCCTGGCCGACGACGAGATCAGCCATCGTTCGTCCCGCCAGATTGGAAGCCGCCACCCCCTCACCGACATAGCCTCCGAGACTTCCCAACCCGGTGCGTCGATCGAAGCGAAGTCCCGGCACCCAGTTCCGGGGAATACCGAGCACTCCTCCCCACCGATGGGTTATCTCGACGTCGGCCACCGCGGGTACGAGATCGACGAGGGTCTCACGAATCAACCGGTGTGAGGCGTCGTGCAACTCGGCCGACCGGGCGATCCGAGACCCGTACAGATACGGCACGCCCCGCCCGCCGAAGGCGATGCGGCCGTCCTCTGTTCGCTGGCCGTAGATCACCATGAACCGGTCGTCGGCGAACGTGGGACGCTCGGCGAGACCGATCTCGTCCCACAACGCCGGCGGTAGAGGCTCGGTAGCGATCATCAGTGAATACACCGGGAGCAGCGTCCGTCGCTCGCCCGCCAGATCGCGGGTGTAGGCCTCGGTGGCACGGATGACCACGTCAGCTTCTACCGTTCCCGACGTCGTCTCGACCCGTCGCTCGTCGATCGAGGTGACCGTCGTGTCCTCGACGATGCTCACCCCGGCTGCTTCGACGACCTCGGCGAGGCCACGAACGAGTCGGGCCGGATTCAGCGATGCACACGCGGCGAAGAAGATCCCACCGTGGATGCGGGTGGCGTTCATATGACCTCTGGCTTCGTCGGGCTCGAGGAGCCGGATCTCGTCCTCGGTGAAGCCGCGCTCGTGCTCGTGGGCGATCTCGTTCCGCTGACGCTTGGCCTGGGGTGTGTTGCGGGCGAGGCGGACGTTGCCGCCCTTGGCAAACCCGCAGTCGATGTGCTCGGCGGCCGCGACCCGGCCAATCTCGTCAACGGTGTCGAACATCGCTCGAGCCTGTCGCAGGGCCTCGGCATGGGAGGATCGGTGGGCGTACCTCTCGAATGCGCCTGCCAGCTCACCGATCGCCCACCCGCCGTTGCGGCCCGACGCTCCAAAACCACAGTAATGGCGCTCGATCACCTGAATGCGCAAGGCAGGATCCAGCTGTCGAAGGTAGTAGGCGGTCCACAGTCCGCTGAAACCACCCCCCACGATCGCCACATCGGTCGCGGTATCGCCGGACAGCCGGGGACGCCGAGGTATCGGCGCGCCGAGCTGGTCGAGCCAGAGGGCGGTGGTGGTGGCAGCCTCCAGAGACCCGCTGTCGGACATGGTCGCCCAACGTAGTTCATTGCAGCGATATTTCAAGCCACGGCGCTTGCCGAGAACGTAATCCGTTGCCTGCTTGCCCGTCCTCCTCGGTATCAGTAGTGTGTGCCAACCGCCACACCCGAAGGGGAAGTCCATGACCGCGTTCCTGCATCCGTTTGCCGTCCCGGCCTCGGATGACTTCCGACACTTGGTGCGGGCCGATGGGGTGCGACTCTGGGACGATCACGGTCGGGAGTACATCGACGGCCTCGCCAGCCTGTGGTACTGCCAGGTCGGGCATGGCCGCCGTGAGGTGATCGACGCCATCGTCGAGCAGCTGGACACCCTGGCGGTGTACAACACCTTTGCCCCATGGACCAACGGTCCGGCCGAAGAAGCGGCCGAGCGGATCGCCGAGGTGTCACCGTTCGACAACGGACGGGTGTTCATGTGCTGTTCAGGATCGGAGTCGATCGACACCGCCATGAAGTTCGCACGCCTGCTCCCGCAGTTGAAGGGCGAGCCCGCCCGCCAGGTCATCGTGCGCCGTACCCGCGGCTATCACGGGGTGAACATGGGCGGCACCTCGGCTCAGGGCATCGCACCCAACCGTGAGAACTGGGGTGGTCTGCTCCCGCACATGGCCGAGATCGATCCGGACGACATCGAGTCCCCAGCACGCCTGTTCGCCGAGAACGGCGACCGGATCGCGGCGGTGATCTGCGAACCGGTCCAGGGGGCCGGCGGTGTTTTTCCGCCCACCGACGACTACCTGCGGCGACTTCGGGAGCTGTGCACCGCCCACGGGGCACTCCTGGTGTTCGACGAGGTCATCACCGGATTCGGTCGAACGGGCCGGTGGTTCGCCAGCCAGACCTACCAGGTCACGCCGGACATGATCACCTTCGCCAAAGGGGTCACGAGCGGATATCAGCCGATGGGCGGGGTCATTCTCGATCGCCATGTCTGCGAGGTCCTCGAAAGCGATCCCCGGTTCCTGTTGCGACACGGCTACACCTACAGCGGACACCCGACGGCGGCAGCCGCGGCGATCGCCAACATCGACATCATCGACCGTGATGGACTGCTCGGCCGGGCCGACGCGATCGGCGCCCGATTCTCTGCCGGTCTCCGGTCGCTCCACGACGACGGCCAACTCTCCGGGGTTCGTGGGATCGGAGGGATTTGGGCCGCCCGTCTCCCCTCGGGTGCAACGACCGCGCAGCGGACCGTGGCGGTCCGCGACGCCATGCTCGACATGGGAGTGATCGCCCGGCCGATCGGCGATTCGATCGCCTTCTGCCCACCCCTGGTCATCGACGACACCGACATCGACCGCTGTGTCGACGTTCTCGCCGATGCCCTTGTCAAGGTTCCCGACACCGAGGAGGCGCCAT
>JAHEJO010000068.1 GCA_024638805.1 Acidimicrobiales bacterium | reverse complement strand
GGAACCATCCGACCCAGCCGACCCGAACGCCGGCGAACGTCAACGGATGCAGGACCTGGCCGATCAGCAGTGCCGGGACGATCCCGAGCTCGAGCGCGGTGTGGTACGCCTCGTCGACCCCAGGACCGACGAGATCCTGGCCGAAGTGGTCGTCGAGTGCGACGAGGTCACCGACCGATGAGTGCGTCGAGTCGCCGGAAGCCGATCAGGCGGCCAACCGCCACCGCCGCTGTCTCTCGGATCATCGGGCCGAAGTCGGCACTGCCGACCGGCGACACCTGAGCCTCCAAACCGACCTCGGATGCGATCATCTCCACGCGTCTCGTGTGATACGCATCGGTGACGAGGACCACGTCGTCGACCCCCTCGCTGCGAAGGAATCGCGCCGCCGCCGCCATCGAGGAGTAGGTGCTATCCCCCTGGACCTCGAGTCGGAGATCCTCGTCGGGCACACCTCGAGCTCGCAGATAGTCGTAGCCGGCTTTGGCCTCGGTCGTCCTGTCGCCGGCCTGTCCCCCGCCGGTAACGACGATCAGGTCCACCCTGTCCCGGTCGTGGAGCGAAGCCGCCTCGTCGAGCCGGCGCAGAAGCACCGGTGAGGGCGAGCCGTCGTACTGAGCCGCGCCCAGCACGACCGCCGCTGAGGCCGCATCCTCGCTCGAGCGTTGGGTGGCGAACCAGATGTCCACAAAGGTGAAGATCAAATACAGAGCGAGCAGCACAAGGACGAGTGTGATCGCTCGTAGACGTGTCAAACCGATGAGGGGCCCAGCGGGTTCTGCGCCCTCGCTCGCCTCGTCGCCTTCGGCCATCGACATGAGCTAGATGTCCGACACCCGGGCCCGGGCCCGCCGTACCCGGGCGATGACCTCATCGCGATCCATTTCGGCCATAGGTTCGAACAGCGGGAGTCCCGTGCGGTTGCCGGTGACGGCGAGACGGACCGGCAGTTGGGACTTGGTCGACAGCTCCTCGCCGACCCCGAGAACGCACGCCTCGAGGGACTCAGCGGTCCAATCGGCACCTGGCAAGCGGGCGACGACGAGATCGAGAACCTCGCCGACCTTCGGCTTCCCCATGATCTTCTTCCAGTCCTTCTCCAGCGGCTGGGGAGGTTCTCCGACGACCCACCCCAGCAGCGCCTCGATCCCTTCGCCACTGAGGGTCACGAGTCGCTGCTGCACGAGCGGAGCGAGGTGCTCGAACAACTCCATGGGGATGCCGGAGGGCACGACCGGCCGGGTTCGCTCGATGAAGTCGTCGAGGGGCAGCGCCCTGATGTACTCGCCGTTGAAATGCTCCAGCTTCTTCAGATCGAAGAATGCCGGGCTGTTGTTGATGTCGGCGAGTTCGAACTGCTCCACAAAGGTTGCCATCGGTGCGATCTCCTGCCCCTCACGCGGCCCCCAACCGAGGGTGATCAGGTAATTCCGCAACGCCTCGGCCAGGAATCCCCTGTCCCGGTAGTCACCGACCGCGACGTCATCTCGGCGTTTGGAGAGCTTCTGGCGCTTTTCGTTCACGATGAGCGGCAGGTGGGCATACACCGGACCGCCGGCCACCCCCATCGCTTCCATGAGGAGAAGGACGCGGGGCGTCGTGTTCACGAGGTCTTCGCCCCGTATGACGTGGGTGATCCCCATGTCCACGTCGTCATAGGCATTGGCGAGATGAAACATCGGCACCCCGTTTGAACGCACGATGATGAAGTCTTCGAGGACGGCGTTCTCGAACTCAACCCTGCCACGGATCACGTCATTCCATCCCGTCACGCCCTCGTCGGGGGTCCGGAACCTGACCACCCTGCCGGGGCCGGCCGCGACCTCCCGACCACGGCAGAAACCGTCGTACCCCGATCCGAGTGCATCGCCGCGGGCGGTGATTCGGGCATCGATCGTCTCCCTGCTGCAATCACAGAGATAGGCCTTGCCCTCGGCCAGCAACATCTCGGCGAATTGGCGGTAGAGCTCGAACCGCTCCGACTGGCGGTACTCCTCGTCCCAATCCAGACCCAACCAGCGGATCGAGTCACGAATCGCCTCGACGAGCTCCTCGCTGCTCCGATCGATGTCGGTGTCCTCGATCCGTAGCACGAACACCCCACCGGTGTGACGGGCATACAGCCAGTTGAACAGAGCCGAGCGAGCCCCGCCGACATGCAGGTAACCGGTGGGGGCCGGCGAGAAGCGAACTCGAGTGGTCACGGTGCCAGTATTCTCCCTCCGCGTCGGTTCCACTCGCTCCGAGCCGAGACTAGCCCGGACGCCAGATCATCAGTCCGAGCGTGGCGACCAGAAGAAGCTGGACGAGGAGATCACCCAACGCAACCTTCTTCAACAGCTCGACCGCCGGACGGTCGTCCTGGAATCCTGCGCTCGGTTCCAGTTCCTTCGCCCTCATCGCCGTCGCCTTCAGGTTTCTGGTGATCAGCCCATGGGCGACACCGATCATGGCGAACCAGGTGAGGAACGACAGCGAGATCCAAAGTTCGCTGAACTCGATGTCCCCGTCGGACAGCGAGATCAGGATCACGCCGAGCGGCCCGACGGCGTACAAGGCGTAGTGGGCCATGTTCGTGACCCCCAACGTGGCGTCGAAGAGCATGCCGGCTTGCCCGGCGGATCCGCGCAGCGCCTTGGAGTTGTACATCGAGTGGGCGATCAGTCCGCCGAATCCCACGATCGAGGCGAGGATGTGCAGCAACAGGATGACGTTGTACAGGGCGTCCATGAGCCTCGACCGTAGTCCCGACGTCGACGGGGTACTGTGAGCGCTGTGGCTGCTCCCAAGTACGTGCCGACCGACCCGATCGACAAGGTTCGTACCTACTCGTCGCCGCCCCGCCGGAACCGCTCGTGGATGGCTGACCGTCCCGGCGATTTCCGGGGCTCCCAACCGACGGGTGATCAGCTCGGCACACCGGGACCCGACCAGGGGTACGCGTTCAGGCTGGCAAGACAATTCGCCGACCGTCTCCACCTCGGCAGCCTCGACGAGGACGACGTCATCTCCGGCTGTGTCGCCATCGCCTCGAAGCGGGCCGGCCTGTTCGGCAGGGCACCGGTGGTGCACGACCTGACCGCAGCCTTCACGGTGTGGGGCTTCCTCGATCCGGCGCCACCCGAAGAGCTGGTTGAACTCAGGGAACGTCTCTTTCCCCAGGTGGCCAGCGCCCACCACTATGTCGAGCGGCGGCAGATCGTCGACCGCGTGAGCGCCGAGGTGTTGCTCCGGACCCACGCAGCGGTCATCGACGACTACGGCAGGGACTGGACCACCAACATCGCCAACTGAGCCTCAGAGCTCGAGGGCGTAGATGATGCTGTCGGCGAGGGCTTGCCACGACGCCTCGATGATGTTCTCGCTCACGCCGATGGTCGTCCATCGGCGAGATCGGTTGGTCGCGTCGATCAGCACGCGGGTCGTCGCTCCGGTCCCCGACGCTGAATCGAGGATACGGACCTTGTAATCGGTCAGGCGGACCCGATCGAGAACTGGGAAGCGCTCACCCACGGCGGATCGAAAAGCCGAGTCGAGGGCGTTGACCGGACCGTTTCCTTCTCCGGTCGCGAGCACCCTCAGCACATCGTCGTCATCGAGGGTGCCGCCGGCGTTGGGGATGAACAACTTCACGGTCGCTTCGGTCTCGACGCCGTCATAGTGGCCCAGCGGGTTGACCGAGAGCGCCATCTTCTCGCCCGGTCGATGATCGACCATCACCCGAAATGACTCGAGACGGAAATGAGGATTACGCCAGCCGCTGGCCCGCCGGAGCAACAATTCCAGCGAGGCATCGGCAGCTTCGAAGTGGTAGCCGCTGTTCTCGAGGTGCTTGAGTTCGGCCAGGGCGACCGCGAGCTGCTCACCGCCGAGCTCCATGCCCATCTGCTTGGCCTTCAGCTCCAGGGTCGAACGACCGGAGAGATCGCTCACGAGGAAGCGAGTGCCATTACCGACGGCGCCAGGATCCACGTGTTCATAGGCATCGGAACGTCGGGCGATGGCGCTGGTGTGAAGACCGGCCTTGTGGGCGAAGGCGGACTTGCCAACGTAGGGCAGCGCATCATTGGGAGGAAGGTTGACGATCTCGGCGACGTGCCTCGACACGCCGGTGAGTCGTTCCAGTGAGCCGGATGGAAGCGTGTCGATGCCCATCTTCAGCGTCAGGTTCGGAACGAACGAGGTCAGATCACAATTGCCGGTTCGCTCCCCATAACCGTTGATCGTCCCTTGGACATGTGTGGCGCCGGCGCGAACGCCGGCCAAGGCGTTGGCCACAGCGCACCCGGTGTCGTTCTGGGTGTGCATACCGATCGTGACGTCGCCTCCAAAGGAGCGGTGGATCTCAGCGGTGATCTCCTCGACCTCGTTGGGGAGCGAGCCCCCGTTGGTGTCGCACAGGACCAGGACCTCAGCCCCTTCGACGGCGGCGGCCTCGAGTGCTCGAAAGGAGAACTCCGGGTTCCGCTTGAAACCGTCGAAGAAGTGCTCGAAGTCGACGAACACCCGCTTGCCCTCGCCCCGCAGGTACTCAACCGAGTCGGCAATCATGGCCACACCCTCGTCGAGAGTGGTGCGCAGCGCCTCGATCACGTGGTAGTCCCAACTCTTGGCCACGATGCAGCAGATTCCGGTTCGGGCCGAGACCAGGTTTGCCAGTGTCTGGTCCTCATCGACCTTGCCCATTGGTCGTCGGGTCGAACCGAACGCGACGAGCTCGCTCGTTTCGAGCTGCAACTCACCGTGGGCCGCCCGGGCGAAGAACGCGTCGTCGCGGGGATTGGCGCCCGGCCAGCCACCTTCGATGAAATGCACGCCCAGATAATCGAGCTGCTGGGCGATTCGGAGTTTGTCGTCGGTCGTCAGAGAGATGCCTTCGAACTGGGACCCGTCTCGCAGGGTCGTATCGAAGATGTCGACCGCCGACGGCCATGCGGGGTTGCGGACCGGGGACCGGCTGATGTCCATTGCTGCCTCCTAGTTGATTCTCACCGCAGCGGCGATGAGATCACCGACCTCGGCGGTGGTGCCCTGCGCCCCGAGGTTCGCGTTGCAGGCGTCGGTGATGGCCGATGCTGCTCCGGTTTCGCCCAGGAAGTCGAGCATCATAGCCGCTGAGAGGATTGCCGCAATCGGGTTGGCCGAGCCCGTGCCGGCGATGTCGGGAGCGGACCCGTGCACCGGTTCGAACATGCTGGGCGAGGTACGGGTCGGATCGAGGTTGGCCGAGGCGGCCAGACCGATGCCGCCGCTGACCGCACCACCGAGGTCGGTCAGGATGTCACCGAAGAGATTGTCGGTCACGATCACGTCGTAGCGCTGAGGATCCTGGACGAAGTAGATGCAGGCGGCATCCACATGGTTGTAAGCGGTCGTCACCGACGGGTACTCCGTGGCCACATCATCGAAGGTGCGCTGCCATAGATCACCCGAGAATGTGAGCACGTTCGTCTTGTGCACGAGGGTCAGGTGGTCGTCCCGGCTCGTCGCCAATTCGAATGCGTAGCGAATGCACCGCTCGACCCCCATACGGGTGTTGACCGACCCTTGGGTGGCGATCTCCTGCGGGGTGGACTTGCGCAGGAAACCACCCTCACCGGCGTAGGTGCCTTCGGTGTTCTCTCTGATGACGACGAAGTCGTGCCCTGGCCGGCCGTCGCCGGGGGTGAGGAGAAACGGTCGTTGGTTCACGTAGAGATCCAGCTCGAAGCGCATTTTCAGCAACAGCCCCCGTTCGATCACACCGGGTGGCACCCCGGGAGCCCCGACCGCGCCGAGATAGATCGCATCGTGGGATCGCCATTCCTCGAGCACCTCGTCCGGTAGGACGACGCCGTCTCGCAGGTACCGGCCGCCACCGAGATCGAAGTGAGTGAGCTCGCTCGAGACCCCCGCGGCATCGATGGCCTTGAGCCCTTCGGCGACGACCTCCGGCCCTATCCCGTCGCCACCCACGACAGCAATTCTGTGCGTTCCCATTCGTCCCTCTCCGAGGTTGGCACCTGAGGACCATTCACCGCATCGGCGCCGTTGAACGATAGCGCTCAAGCCACGCCGTCCTCCGACCGAAGAAACGATCACGAAGAGCTCGGAGTGCGCCATGCCAGAAAAAGACAACTTCTCTGTCCGGACCGTGCCTGAGTCGTGGAGCGCAGCCGCCGCCGAGGCGCCCAAGGCCGAACCCGGACCGCTGGTCGACCGAAGTCGACGCGGCCAGCGACTTCCGACCGGGCTTCGACCCGACATCGTCACGGGCACATTGACGGGCATCGCCATGGCCGTCATCAGCGGTGCTGCCTGGTATTCGCTCAGCGTCGGCGCGATCTATCGCGGTCCCTGGCTGGCGGTGCTGATGGGGATCCTCGTCGCGGTATCCGTTCGGCTGGGGGCAGGCCCCGCCGGACCCGAGATGCGCCTGACCGCAGGGGCGCCGCTCTACGTCCTTTCGGTGATCGTCACGCACTACTTCATCGCCCGGCAGGACCACATCACGTTGTTTCGGGAACAACCATCGGCGGCGCAGGTGGAGGACATTCTCACCAGCCAGTACCTGAGTGAGCCGGTCGTGATCGTTGCATGGATCGTCGGTCTCGTCGCCATGGGGTGGTGCACCTTCGCACTCACCGACGCCAAGATCTGAACATCCATTTCGCACGGCAAGTCGACCCGGGGGGCGGACTCGCTAGATTTGGGGTGATGGTATCCCAAACCCACCACCTCTCCCAGGAGGCCTTCGATCGCCTTCAACGCGAATACGACGATCTCACCAGCCGTGGTCGGATCGAGATCGCCCAGAAGATCGAAGCCGCCCGCGAACTGGGCGATCTCTCGGAGAACGGCGACTACCACGCCGCCAAAGAGGAACAGGGCAAGATGGAAGGCCGGATCGCCCAGCTCTCGGTCATGCTCGAGAGAGCCGAGATCGTCGAGGTCGACGCCAGCCTGGACGAGGTCCAGGCGGGCCATCTCGTCTCGATCATGTACGAAGGTGACGACGAGAGCGAGACCTACTTGATCGGATCGATCGAGGAGAAGCGTGACGGAGTCGACGTGATCTCACCGGGGTCGCCGATCGGTTCAGCACTTCTGGGCGCACAGGTCGGCGACCACGTGTCGTTCGAAGCGCCCGGCGGTCAGTTGTCCGTGAAGGTCATCTCGATCGAACTCTGAGGCTTCGTCGACCCGGTCGCTCCGACCTCCCCAAACCGTGTGACCTCAGCCGGCAGCTCTCGCTCTGCGTCGGCTGGGCAGAATGAGATTGGCCAAACCCTGGCGAGCTCCCATCGCCGCGATGTAGAAGACGGGGAAGCTCAGCAACACCAGGATCGTCGAGCTCACCAGACCACCCATCAGGGTGAAGCTGAGCCCCTCCCAGAACGGATCGCTCAACGCCAGCGGCAGGAGGCCGGCCACGGTCGTCAGCGTGGTGGCGACGAGCGGTCGGAACCGGCGACTGACCGCTCGGGCGATGGCATCACCGAGACTCAGTCCCTCCCGTCGGGCCTGGTTGGCGGAGTCGACCAACAGGATCGTGTTGTTCACCACCACGCCGACCAGGGCGATGAAGCCAACCGCGGAGAAGAAGCTGATCCCGTTGTCGGTGGCCGCCAGCGCCAGGGTCAGGCCGAGGAAACTGAACGGGATGGCGAGGAACACCAGAAGCGGCTGAAGGACGGACCGGAACTGGAGCACCAGCAGCAGCAGCATCAGCGCAAGGGCGATGATCAGAGCCGAACCGAGCGAAGCGAAGTCCTCCTGGTTGTCCGATTCCTGGCCGAAGTCGAACGCGAATGCATCTTCGGAAAGGCCGAGTTCGACCAGTGTCGAGGTCGGATAGAGCTCGTTCACCAGGTTCTCGGTTGTCTCGAGGTTGTTGGTCAGGTCGTCTGTGTCGAAACCGGCGCGGACCTCGATGTAGCGGTCACCGTCGATCCTGGTGACCCGACCCGCCGATGCGTCGACCGCACCGATGATAGTGGTTTCCTCGCCGGTCTTGTCCAGAACGGTGCCGGGCAGGGTGGCCACCAGCTCGTCGGCGACGCTCTGGGCCACATCGATGGTGCCCTCGTCGGTGAAGATCTGCACCGCAAACGGGAAATCCTCCACCGGTGGGCCGGCATCCAGCACCGAGACCGATACGCGGGCACCGTCGATTCCCTCCAGCCGGTCGTTCAACCGTCCCCGATAGGCGGGCGCGGTCGTGTCACGATCATCGAAGGGAACCAGGTCGATGAACGTCTCCGCGGCCCGCTCGTTGCCTCGGATGTACTGCGAACGAACGAGATCGGTTCCCAGCACCTCGACCACGACGGCATCGATGTCGTCGCTGATCTGTTCCGCTTCCTCGATTGTCACACCGGGCGGGAAGTCGGTTGCGATGAAGAGAACGTTGGCGTCCTTCGAAGCCGGGAAGATGTTGAATCCGAGCCCGGCCGCGACCTGGCCGGCGCCGAAGATGGCGGCGAGGGGAAGAACCGCCAGGAGGACCCCGACCGCCCAGCCCTTCGCACCGCCCCTGGCCGGGAACGCAGCCAACCTCCCGAGCGCCCGGGCGAGGAATCGCTCGGTCGACACGATCGGCCCGCCCGATGGTGGGCCCTTGAGCAGAACGAAGCGGGACAGCGCGGGGATGAAGATCACCGAGAACGCATAGCTGACGAGAAGTGTGATGATCACCGTTGCCGGGATCGCTCGAATGAACTCGCCGAGGATCCCTCCGATGAAGAGCAACGGAGCGAAGACGAGCACGGTGGTCAAGGTCCCGGCCAGTGACGCTACCGCAACGCGGGTGAGCGAAACGCCGATGATCCGCTCGTCGGTGCCGCTGCCGTCCCTCCGGGTTGCGTCGATGCTCTCGCTGATGACGATGGCGTCGTCGACGAGCAGGCCGAGGGTCAGAATCAGGCCGAACAGTGTGATCGTGTTGAGGGTGTAGCCGGACACGAGCAGTCCGGCCATGGCGGCCATGACCACGGTCAGCATGAAGAGGGCGGTGATGATGCTCGCCCGCCAGCCGATGAGGACCAAGCTGACGACGACCACCGCAGCGAGGCCGGTCAGGAGGTTGCCGATGAGGCTGTTGACCTGATTGCGAATGTCCGTCGCGAAATCGGCCGTGATCGCGGCGGAGAATCCAGCGCTGAGCTCGGGAACCTCAGCACTCACCAGTCGATCGTTGACCGCGTCGCTGAAGCTGAGGATGTCGAGCGATTCGTCGGCGGGATCGCGCACCAGGCCCACGGCGATCGCCGGTGAGTAGGCGTTGTCCCCGGAGAAGAACGTTCGGGAGAATCGGGTCTGCCGAGCCACCGTTTCACCGGTAGCCGGATCCAGACCCTCGGTGATCAGGTTGCGAGTGTCGGCTCTGATCACACCGGGCGTCGCCTCGAGAAACGCTCGAATCTTCTCCGCTTCGACCTCGAGATCGGCTGCGGTGGCCCCGGCAGGTCCGCTCACCGAGACGAGGATGTCGTACACCTCCAGATACTTGGTGGCGTCCAGCGCTCGCACGGCAACGTCCGCCTCGGGGGGAAGGGTCGTGGCCGCCCTGGCGCTCTCGAGGCGTTCGGCCCCCTGGGGCGAGGTGACACCGCTCTCGAATTGGACGATGACGGCAAATGCGCTGGGCAGGGCGATCGTGGTGACATCCTCCACGCCCTCGACAACCTGGAAACTCTCCTGCAGGGGAACCATCACATCGGCGTCGACCCGGCCCTGGTCATCGACGAAGTACGTTCCGTCGACCACCACTATCGGCACGTCGACCGGCGGGAAACCCTCCCGATCGAGACCCCCGAAGAAGGCGTAGATACCCGAGCCGATGATCACCAACCACACGACCAGGGTGACCTGCCAGTACGTGGCGGCGAGGAGACCCAGCTTGGCGATCAGCGAGTACTTGGTTTCCGGGGCCGCGGACGCAGGTCCTCCCGACGATTCGTCGGCGGGCGCGGCAGAGGTGGAAACGTCGCTCAGCATCATCGAGAGGGTAGGTTCGACCACCGCCCCGATGGGGCATCAGAGGAGTTGCTTGACCGATGTCACAGGGGTGGTTCCAGTGATCGCAGCGCAGTCACTTCCGCAGATGGTGCGACGGGGCGACTACGAACGAGCGTGGCTACGGCCCGACATCCTCGCCGGGCTCACCGTCGCCGCCATGCTCGTTCCCCAGGCGATGGCATACGCAGAGCTCGCCGGAATGCCGCCATCAGCAGGGTTCCGGGCCGCGCTGGTGGCGCTCCCGGTCTACGCCTTGCTCGGAACCAGCCGTCACCTCGGCATCGGGCCCGAACCGGGTACGGCGGTACTGTCCGCACTGGCCGTCGCGCCGCTCGCCGCCGGTGATCCAAATCGCTACGTCGCACTGATGGCACTGCTCGCAGGGCTCGTGGGAGCGATCGCTCTCATCGCCGGGATCCTCGGCCTCGGGTTCGTTGCCGAACTCCTCTCCACACCTGTACTCGTGGGCTACATCAGCGGCGTCGGCCTCACCCTGCTGAGCAGCCAGTTGCGATCGTTCTTCGGCGTGGCGATCGAGTCGGACAGCTTCTTTCCCCGCTTCTGGGAGTTCTTCGGCTCCCTCGACGACATCGACCCCGCCAGCGCCGCGATCGGCTTGGGAACCCTCACCGTGATCCTCTGGTTGCGGCGGACCCGTCCGGCGCTTCCGGGCGCGCTCATCGGCCTCGGATTCTCCGTCGCCGCCGTGGCCGTTTTCGATCTGGACGTCGCACTCGTCGGCACGGTCGACGCCGCGATCCCCACACTGTCGATACCCGGGATCTCGGTCGACGATGCGGTCGACCTGTTCCCGGCCGCGGCCGGGGTGGCGCTGATCGGCTACACCGACAACATCCTCACCGCCCGCTCCATCTCGTCCACACACGGCTATGCGGTGAGCGCGGACAGGGAACTGATCGCCCTCGGAGCCATGAACGGCCTCGGCGCTTTCGCCGGCGGCTTCCCGGTCTCGAGTAGCGCATCCCGGTCCTTCGTACCGGCGACGATCGGTTCGAAGTCGCAGCTCAGCAGCGTGGTCACACTCGTCTCGGTCCTGATCTTCCTGATCGTCGGCCAGGGTGCTCTGGCCCGCATCCCCCAGGCCGGTCTGGCCGCGGTGATCGTGGCGGCAGCACTGGCGGTGATCGATCTCGCCGGTTTCAGACGGATCGCTGCGATCAGCCGGGTCGAAGCGGCCCTGGCGGCGGTCACCTGCCTGGCGGTCATCACGACCGATCTTCTGTACGGGGTGCTCTTCGCCGTCGGGCTGTCGCTGGTCATCACCGTCGGTCGCGTGGCCCGCCCGACCGACGCCGTGCTCGGCGAGGGATCGGGACTCGACGGATGGATCAACGTCGAGGACCGCCGCGCCGATCCTGTGCCCGGCCTGCTCGTCTACCGTTTCGATGCGCCACTGTTCTTCGCCAACGGCGAATGGTTCCGGGAGCGGTTGAGGTTGGCGCTCGAGCAGAACCCGGGCGAGGAACGCCACGTCGTACTGGATTTCGAAGGGGTCGGCTCGATCGACACCACCGCCGTCGGCCATCTCGAGGAGGTCATCGACGAACTCGATGGGGACGGGATCAGCCTGAGTATCGCCCGGGCCAATCCCAAGGTGCTGGGCGTGCTGGAGCGATCCGGCCTGGCCGACCGAATCGGACACGAGAACCTCATTCCCACCATCAACGCGGCGGTAGGTCGGTTCCGGGGACAGTCCCCGCACGCACCTGGATAACCTGAGCGTCGTGAGCGCTGCACCGAGAACGCTGGCCGACAAGGTCTGGGACCGCCACGTGGTCCATGCCGGTGAGCACGGAGAACCCGACCTGCTGTACATCGACCTGCACCTCATCCACGAAGTGACCTCACCCCAGGCATTCGACGGCCTGCGGATCGCGGGCCGCACCGTCCGGCGGCCGGACCTCACGGTGGCCACCGAAGACCACAACGTGCCGACCGAAGACATCGACCGGCCGATCGCCGACGAGATCAGCGCAAAACAGATCGCCACGCTTCGCAGCAACGCCGCCGAATTCGGGATCACCAACCACCCGATGGGATCGCCCGGCCAGGGCATCGTGCATGTCATCGGACCCGAGCAGGGGCTCACTCGACCGGGCATGACCGTGGTCTGCGGCGACTCGCACACCGCCACCCACGGTGCGTTCGGTGCACTCGCCTTCGGGATCGGCACCAGCGAGGTCGAACACGTCCTGGCCACACAGACGCTGCCGCAGAAGCGGCCCAAGACGATGAGCATCACCGTGGACGGGCCACTGCCGAAGGGCTCGACGGGCAAGGATCTGATCCTGGCGGTGATCGGCCAGATCGGTACCGGCGGCGGGATCGGCCACATCGTCGAATATCAGGGTCAGGCGTTCACCGATCTGTCGATGGAAGGCAGGATGACGGTCTGCAACATGAGTATCGAGGCGGGAGCCAAAGCGGGGCTGATCGCCCCCGACGAGACGACCTTCGCCTACCTCGAGGGTCGACCGCACTGCCCCGTCGGCGCCGGCTGGGAGGCTGCCGTCGCCGATTGGCGGACCCTTCCCACCGATGAGGGCGCCGTGTTCGACACCGAGGTCGTGCTCGATCCGGCCTCGATCGTCCCCCAGGTCACGTGGGGCACCAACCCCGGTCAGGTCGCCCCCCTGTCGGGCCGGGTGCCCGACCCCGCCGACTTCGCCGACCCATCGGCCCGCAACGCCGCCGAACGGGCCCTCGACTACATGGGCCTGGACGCCGGGACACACTTCACCGACATCGAGGTCGACACCGTGTTCATCGGTTCGTGTACGAACAGTCGTATAGAAGATCTCCGAGCGGCAGCGGCGGTCATCGGTGATCGTCGAGTCGCCGACGGGGTGCGCACGCTCGTCGTGCCCGGCTCCCATGCGGTCAAGTCGCAGGCCGAAGCCGAAGGGCTCGACGCCATCTTCACCGGGGCCGGTTTCGACTGGAGAGAACCTGGTTGCTCGATGTGCCTGGCCATGAATCCGGACAAACTGGCTGGCGGCGAACGCTGCGCCTCGACGAGTAACCGCAACTTCGAGGGCCGCCAGGGTCGGGGCGGGCGCACCCACCTCGTGTCACCAGCGGTGGCCGCCGCCACCGCGATCGCCGGCCGATTCGCCCAACCCGGCGACGTGGAGGTCTGAGGCGTGCAAGCCGTGCAGATCGTCAGCGGCCGGGCCGTCCCGCTGGACCGCTCCGACGTCGACACCGATCAGATCATCCCGAGCGACTGGCTCAAGCGGGTCGAGCGAACCGGCTTCGAGAAGGGCCTGTTCTCCGAATGGAAGGATGATCCCGGCTTCGTGATGAACGACGAGCGTTTCGCCGGAGCCTCGATTCTCCTCTCAGGCCCCAATTTCGGTGTGGGTTCGAGTCGTGAACACGCGGTGTGGGCCATCCAGCAGAGCGGGTTCGTGGCGGTGATCAGCCCCCGCTTCGGCGACATCTTCGCCAACAACGCCACGAAGAACGGTCTGGTTCCGGTCGTCCTCGGCACAGAGGAGGTGCGCACGCTGATGGACGCC
>JAHEJO010000067.1 GCA_024638805.1 Acidimicrobiales bacterium | reverse complement strand
CCTTTCGCCGGCCAGTTTGCTGGCACCATAAACGGACAGCGGCGCCGGGACGTCATCTTCGGCATACCAGCCTTGCTTGGCGCCGTCGAAGACGTAGTCGGTCGAGAGATGGATCAGCGTGGCACCGCAGGTGTCGGCGAGGGCAGCCAGATGGCCGACACCCGTCTCGTTCACGGCGAATGCCCTTTCGGGCTCGTCTTCCGCCCTGTCGACCGCGGTGTATGCAGCCGTATTGATGATCAGGTCGGGATCGATACCACCGCCGGTACGTTCGACGTCACGAGAATCGGTGATGTCGAGGTCCCGATGATCGGCGAGCACCAGCTCGAAACCCTGCGGCCAGCGGACCCTGGCCAGTTCGCTGCCGATCTGACCGGCGGCCCCTGTGATGAGCACTTTCGTCACACGAGGTCGCTATCGGAACAGACGAGACAGGTCGTCGGCGTCGGCGAAGAACGGCGCGTCTTCGTCGCTGGTCGAGAGCGTGACATCGTCGGCGGTGACCGGCCACTCGATACCGATGTCAGGGTCGTTCCATCGGAGGGACCGCTCGGCGATCGGATCATAGGGATGGGTCACCTTGTAGGCGAACAGCGTGTCCGGTTCGAGGGTGCAGAAACCGTGGGCGAATCCGGGTGGGATCCACAGCTGGTTCCCTCCGTCCCGGTCGAGCCGGGTGGCGACATGGTCGCCGAAGGTCGGCGACCCAGACCGTAGATCGACGACGACGTCGACGGCGGCGCCGCTGATCACCCTGACGAGCTTGCCCTGCGCCGACGGCGGTGCCTGGAAGTGGAGACCTCTGACCGTGCCTGCGCTCTTGGACATGCTCTCGTTGTCTTGAACGAAGTCGACCAGGACACCGATCCCGGCGAGTTCTTGACGGCTGTAGACCTCGCAGAAGTAGCCGCGCTCGTCACGGCGGCGGACGGGCGTGAAGTGGACCAGACCGTCGATGGTGTCTCTCCGCAATCGGGAACCTCTCCGTTGGGGGCCACCCCGATCATAGGTCGGATCGATCCGTCGACTCGTCGAATGCGCCTTCCAAGCGAGCGCAACCTTCCCGGCCGAAACGAACGATCACCCGACCCAACAGCCGGGCCGGAGCCTCACATCACCGGAGCAAGCCACCGGGCAGCCTCATCCACCGTCATCGCCTTCCGGCCTGCGTAGTCCTCCAGCTGATCGGCCAGAACTTTGCGCACACCGAAGTAGCGGCTGTCGGGATGGGCGAAGTAGAGCCCGCTGACCGACGCCGCCGGGCTCATGGCACAGCTTTCGGTCAGGTGGACGTCGATCCGCTCGGGCACCTCGAGAAGCTCGAAGATCGTCCGTTTTTCGGTGTGATCCGGACAGGCGGGATATCCGGGAGCGGGACGAATGCCGCGGTAGCGCTCCTTGACGAGTTCTTCGTTCGTGAAGGTGTCGGTCTGGTAGCCCCACAGATCGGTTCGGACCCGATGATGCATGTACTCCGCGCTCGCCTCGGCCAACCGGTCGGCCAGAGCCTTGAGCATGATGCTCTGATAGTCGTCGTGGGCGTTCTCGAAGGTCGTACACCGATCGGCCACCCCCGCACCGGTCGACACGCAAAACGCTCCGATGTAGTCCTTGACACCGGATTCGACGGGTGCCACGAAGTCGGCAAGGGCGAAGTTGGGGCGACCGTCGGCGTGGACAACCTGCTGTCGGAGCGTGTGGAGGGTGGCCCGACGCGCCGTTCGAGTTCGATCGGTGAACACCGTGATGTCATCACCGACACTGTTGGCCGGCCAGAATCCGGCGACGGCCTTTGCCTGCAACCACTCCCCGCTGATGATCTCGTCGAGCATCTCCTCCGCGTCGCGCAGCAGACCGCGGGCCACCTTGCCGACCACCTGATCGTCGAGGATGCGCGGATAGGTCCCGACCAGATCCCACGTGCGGAAGAACGGGGTCCAGTCGATGTAGTCCCGCAACGTTTCGAGCGTGATGTCGACGATCGTCTCCACTCCGGTGAAGGTCGGTTCGGTCGGGGTCGACGTCGCCCAGTCGATGTCGACCTTGTTGGCTCTCGCCGCATCGAGGTCGAGGGACCGGGGTGCATTCTGAGCATCGGCACGGCCCTGGCGCACCGCGGCGTAGTCCGCCTTCGTCTCGGAGACGAACCGGGACCTACCCTCGGCGAGCAACTGGGAGACAACCCCCACCGCCCTCGACGCGTCGACGACGTGGATCACGGCGCTGTCGTAGGCAGGGTCGATCTTCACCGCCGTGTGAACCCGGCTGGTGGTAGCCCCACCGATCAAGAGGGGGATGTCGAATCCCTCTTCCTGCATCTGTCCGGCCACGTGGACCATCTCGTCGAGGCTCGGGGTGATGAGTCCCGAAACGCCGATGACGTCGGCACCGATGTCGCGGGCGGTTCGCAGGATCTTGTCGGCCGGAACCATCACACCCAGGTCGGTGACTTCGTAGTTGTTGCAGCGGAGGACGACGCCGACGATGTTCTTGCCGATGTCGTGCACGTCTCCCTTTGCGGTTGCCATCACCACTTTGCCCACCACGCGGGGTTTGCCCCCCTCGCCGAACATGAACGGCTCGAGATGGGCGACCGCTTTCTTCATCACGCGGGCGCTCTTGACCACCTGGGGGAGAAACATCCGGCCCGACCCGAACAGGTCGCCCACGGTATTCATGCCGTCCATCAGCGGGCCCTCGATCACGCTCAGCGCGCTCGGTGAGTTGAGGCGGGCCTCTTCGGCGTCGTCGACGACGAACTCGTCCAGCCCGTGGACGAGGGCGTGGACCAGTCGATCGTGGACCGACAGGTTTCGCCAGGTCTTGTCCTCGGCTTTGGCGGCGGCGGAGGACTTGGCGTCGGACGCCACGTCGATCAGGCGTTCGGTGGCGTCGGGACGGCGGTTGAGGATCACGTCCTCGATCCGTTCGATCAGATCGTCGGGGATGTCCTCGTAGACGGGCAGCCGACCGGCGTTCACGATCGCCATGTTCAGGCCGGCCCGGGTGGCGTGGAACAAGAAGACGGCGTGCATCGCCTCCCGTAGCGCGTTGTTGCCACGGAAACTGAACGACAGGTTGCTCAGCCCGCCCGACACATTCACTCCTTCGCAGGTTCGGCGGATCTCCCGGGCTGCGTCGATGAACGCACGCCCGTAGTCGTTGTGAGCCTCGATCCCGGTTGCCACGGCAAATATGTTCGGATCGAAGATGATGTCATGGGCGCTCATCCCCACCGTCTCGGTGAGGACCCGATACGCCCGTTGACAGATCTCGACCTTTCGCTCGTAGGTGTCGGCCTGGCCCTCCTCGTCGAAGGCCATCACCACAACCGCGGCGCCGTAACGGCGGGCCAGCACGGCGTGGCGGATGAACTCGTCCTCACCCTCCTTGAGCGAGATCGAGTTGATGATGCTCTTGCCCTGCACGCACCGAAGTCCCGCTTCGATCACTTTCCATTTGGAGGAATCGATCATCACCGGCACTCGGGTGATGTCCGGTTCGGTGGCGATGAGGTTCAGATACTGGATCATCGCCGCCTCGGAGTCCAACATCCCTTCGTCCATGTTGACGTCGATGATCTGGGCCCCGTTGTCGACCTGGTCACGGGCGACGGACACCGCTGCGTCGAATTCGCCGTTCAGGATCAGCTGAGCGAATCTGGCCGAACCGGTGACGTTGGTCCGCTCGCCGACGTTGACCAGGAGGCTCTGATCGGTGATCGTCATCGGTTCGAGACCCGAGAGGCGGGTCGCCCCGGGGATCTCGGGGATCTGGCGGGGTGGGTACTCGCCGACGGCGGCCGCGATGGCACGGATGTGGTCCGGGGTCGTGCCGCAGCAGCCGCCGACCAGGTTCAGGACCCCAGCGGCGGCGAACTTCTCGATCACCGCCGCCATCGCGTCGGGTGTTTCGTCGTACTCGCCGAGTTCGTTCGGCAGACCGGCGTTGGGGTGGGCGCTGACCGCCGTATCGGCCACCCGGGACAGCTCGCCGATGTAGGGCTTCAATTCGGTGGCGCCGAGGGCGCAGTTGAGGCCGACCGAGATCGGTCGAGCATGTTGAACCGAATACCAGAACGCTTCGGTGGTCTGCCCCGACAGCGTTCGGCCGGACTGATCCGTGATCGTGCCCGAGATCATGATCGGCAGGTCGATGTCGTGTGCTGTGGCGTACTCGTCGATGGCGAACAGAGCCGCCTTGGCGTTGAGCGTGTCGAAGATCGTCTCGACGAGGATGACGTCGGCTCCGCCGGCGACCAGGCCGTCCACCGCTTCGGCATAGCTGTGGCGGAGCTGTTCGAACGTGATGTCCCGGAATGCGGGATCGCTCACATCCGGTGAGATGCTGGCGGTCTTGTTGGTCGGACCGAGAACACCCGCCACCCACCGGAGGCGACCGTCGATCCCGGCAGCGACGTCGGCGGCGGCCCTGGCGAGCTGTGCCCCGGCCAGGTTGATCTCCCGGGTGAGAGCTTCGGTGCCGTAGTCGGCCTGCGAAATCCTTGTCGAGTTGAACGTGTTGGTGCAGAGGATGTCCGCGCCCGCATCGATGAACTCGGCGTGGATCCGTTGGATCAGGTCCGGCGTCGTGAGGTTGAGGAGGTCGTTGTTGCCCGCCAGGTCCAACGGATGGTCGCGTAGACGATCGTTCCTGAAATCGGCTTCGGCCAGCTTGTGCTCTTGGATCGTGGTTCCCATCGCACCGTCGATGATGAGAATCCGCTCCGCCAGCTCGTTCCGGAGCGCTTCGATCCGGTTGTTCGGGGTGCGGGTCACGATGCCAGGACCTCCCGTGAAGAGGACCCGGAGGCCTGCACACCGAGAATCTGACAGGTCGCGGCCGTCACCTCGGCGTTGTTCATCGTGTAGAAATGGAAGTCGCGGATGCCGTGTTCGGCGAGGACCCGGCACTGCTCGGCAGCGATGGTGGCACTGATCGTCCGGTGCACCTCCGGGGCCTCGTCCAGCCCTTCGAACAGTTGGGGCATCCAGTCAGGGATGTGGGTACCGCAGCGCTTGGCGAAGTTGACGATGTTGCCGAAGTCGACGACCGGCATGATCCCGGGAACGATCGGAGCGGTGATGCCCGCCGCCCGAGCACGATCGAGGAACCTAAGGAAGACGTCGGTGTCGAAGAAGAACTGAGTGATGGCACGATCGGCACCGGCATCGATCTTGCGTTTGAGATTGTCCAGATCGGCGTCGGCGCTGGCGGCCATCGGGTGGACCTCGGGATAGGCGGCAACGGAAATCTCGAATTCGGCTGCATCACTACGAGCTCTGATGCCGGCCACGAGTTCGGCGGCGTCGGCGTAACCGACGGGGATGGGCCCCTCGGCGTCTTTGGGTCGGTCGCCGCGGAGGGCGACGATCCCGGAGACCCCGGCCGCCGCATATCTATCGATCGTGGCGTGGGTCTGGTCGGTTGAGGCTGCAACGCAGGTGAGGTGACCGGCGACCGGTGGTGAGATCGCATCGCTGAGGTCGTTGATCGCATCATGGGTTCGCTCTTGTGTGGAACCGCCGGCGCCGTAGGTGACGCTGACGAATCGAGGCCCGAACCGTGCCAGCTGCCGTGCACAGTTCCTCAGCCGGGCCGTCGCCTGCGGTGTCGTCCCGGGGAAGAACTCGAAGGAAAGGCGGATCTCTCCTCTGATCGGCGTCACCGGCCAGGGGCGACCGGACAGTCGCCGCGCCGCATCTTGGACGTCATCGGTGGGGGTGGTCATGATGCGTTCTCCAGGGTCAGGTTCGACTCGACGGGCAGAGAAATCGCTGCGTCGGCGGATTGGTAGGCGGTCCACAGCGACACGGTCAGTGGCTCACCCTCGGTCGACGTGGTCGGGTTCAGGTGATCGACCGAAACGCTGTGCATCCCGGCTTTCTCGCACCAGCGGCGAATCTGGGCGTCGGCGAAGCCGAGCCGCAGGTGGGCGTGCTCCTTGCGCAGCAGATCCAGGTGGTGGGGTGCAAAGTCGACGACCAGCATCATCCCGTTCGGGCCCAGCGTCCTGGCTGCCTGAGCGATCGCCGACGCTGGGTCGTCGAGGAAGTGCAGGACGTGATGGACGACGACGACGTCGACCGATCCGACCGCGACATCGAGATCGTAGATGTTGCCGTGTCGCACCGAGCAGTGCCGGAGTCCGTCGGCGTCGAGCCGACTTCGAGCCAGGTTGAGCATCTTGGAGCTGAGATCGATGCCGACACCTCGGTCGATCCGGTCGGCGAACACCTCGAGCATCCGTCCCGTGCCGGTACCGATATCGAGGAAGTTGCGGATTCGTAGACCGTCGGTCGCCTTCAGCAATTCTGTCTCGACCACCGAATCCGAAACATGGAGCCGGCGCAGGTCCTCCCACGAGTCGGCGATCTCCTCGAAATAGGCTGCTGCCGATGCCGCCCGTTCGGCCCGCACCGCCCCGAGACGCTCGATGTCACGGGCGAGCACACCCCGTTCGAGGTCACCGGTACCGAGAAGGTCCCGCACCGTGTCGGTCAACCCTTGTGCGATGGGGCCATCGGCAAGGTGGTAGAAGGCACTGGTCCCTTCGGCATTGCGCTCCAGAACGCCGGCCTCGACGAGGAGCTTGAGGTGTCGGCTCACGCGGGGCTGGCTCTGGCCCAGCACACGGCACAGTTCACCGACGGTCAGCTCGACCCGGTCGAGCACGACCAGGATCCGGAGACGGGTCGGTTCGGCAATCGCTCGCAGTGCAAGGAGAAGTTCGTTCATCGGCTACCCATCGGCCTGGATCATACTTTCATAAACATATCCTTATATTCTGATCACAGCAAGGGGTAGGAGAGCCGGGACGAGCCCTGCGGGTCGGCCAGGACCGCGCAACATCGCCGACCTACCGCACTGCGCCGCACGCGCATCCGGGCTCAGCGGGGCCCGAGAGCGGTTCAGGTCCCGTCGCCGTAGGGGTCGAGATCCGTCTCGTCGACCGAGCCGGCGCCGCCCCCGTACGGATCGAGATCCGTCTCGTCCTGGTCATCGTCGGCACCACCGTGCGCGGGGGCAGGGCAGGCCGAGGCGGCGAGGTGGTCTCCGCGTGTGAAGGCACACCCGTAGTCGGCGGCGGCAACCGCTGCGGGGTCCAGCACCTCATCGCCGGCGGGCCGTTCTCCCAGCTCGACCCAGTCCACCAGGTCCTCGAATGCCTCGACGTACTCGGCGGTGGTGAAGTCGCAGTGGCCACTTCCCCTTATGGCTCGCTGAACGAGAAGGTCGGGGTCACCGTTGCGTTCGACCCGCTCGGCGAACTCGATCTCGTTGAAGAAAGGAACGAAGAGATCACCCAGGTTGTGCATGGTCAGCATGGGCGCCCTGAATCGTCCGCTGTTGAACGGGATCTCATCACGATCGCCGCTGCGCAGCCGGTCGTCTTCGACCCGCTGGATCCGAGCGTTGAAGTCTGCCTCGGCCTGGGACACGGCCGGGTCGGTGTCGAACTGGTACAGGACGTCATCGTTGCCGAGGTGTTGCTTGTCGATCGGAACGGTTCCCGTGTCGATCGCCAGGCCGAACACGAAGTTGCCGTCCCCGGCGTCGGAGGGGATCGAATTCCAGAACGCCCAGCCCTCGTCGAAATCGGGGCGCACGCCACCACTGCGTAGTTCGACCATGTTCTTGAGGTTCTGTCCATTGGCGCTGAGCACCGTTGGCCACCCCGGGGCGGCGCCGGACAGGTTTGTTGTGATCGTCGGAACGTCGACGCCGATCCACTGAACCGGGTCGAGTACCGGGTATGTCCCAGCTCCTCCGAGGGTCTGGGCACCAAGGGTTACATCGAGGAAGTAGTCGAACAGGTCGAGATCGGCCAACACGCCACACAGGGGCATCACACCGTCATAGACGTAGCGAAACCTCTGGGCGGAATACGCAGTGATGTTTCCACCCATGGAGACACCCGCCAGGTAGACCGCCTCGGGCGGTGCGGCTCCGGTCAGCTGGTCGAATCGTCCTGCGAGCTGCCTCGTCTCCACGGCGGGGGTTGCGACGTTGTAGTCGTTCTTGGAGTAGCTCGAGGCGGCCCAGGCGTAGCCGTTGGTGATCAGGTATTGGCGGAACTCCGCCGAACCGCCGGTTCCATCCGGCGGATTCTGCACGAACAGTTCGGTCCCGGTTCCGGCGTAGCCGTGTGCCCACATCACCAACTCGCCGTTCCACCCGTCGGGTATCTCGATCCGGTAGCCGGCGTCGCCGAGCACACCCCAGTAGGCGGTGGCGCCGTCGAGCGCTTCGAACGGCAGCGCCTCCTCGACGACGACATACTGTTTGGACACCGGATCCTGCCCCTCGGCAGGCGAGATGAATGCGCCGGTCAGGACGAGTAACACAACGCCTGCGATCAGGCATCTCTTCAACAGTTCCACGGAGATCTCCTCGACATCACGATGTTCTGGTCGAACTCAGGTGTAGTGGAGATGCCGCCGCACGAGCGGGATACTCGCCGACACCCGACGTGCCATGCCGGAGCGCAGCGGGCTGGCGTGGCTCAGCCGGCCTTGAAAAGGGCGTTCTTGACCATCTCGTGCACCCCTTTTTGGTGCAGCTTGGCCTGATCCTCCCGGTATTTGAGCACGGTGCCCAACGTCGCATGGACGGTGTCGTCGTCGAGTTCCATCCGTCCGAGGGCGGCGAGGGACAGGCTCCAGTCGATCGTTTCGGCGATGCCGGGGGGTTTGTACAGACCGAACCCGCGCATCGCCTCGGTCATCGCTGAAACCTGGCGGGCGAGCGAGTCGCTGACCCCGGGCGCTCGGAGTTTGACGATCGCCACCTCGCGCTCGAAGCTCGGATGTTCGACCCAGTGGTACAGGCAGCGGCGTTTCAGCGCATCGTGGACGTCGCGGGTGCGATTCGACGTGAGGACGACCACCGGCGGACGCTCGGCGTGGATCGTGCCGATCTCGGGGATCGTGATGCTGTAGTCGCTCAACGCTTCGAGCAGGAACGCTTCGAATTCGTCGTCGGCCCGGTCGACCTCGTCGATCAGGAGGACCGGACGGGGGCCATCGGTTGGGCTGAGCGCTTCGAGAAGAGGCCGCCGTATCAGGAAGCGCGGGTCGTAGAGTTCGGCCTCGAGCGCCTCGGTGGCCGCCCCGGTTGCCCGGCCCGTCGCTTCGGCTGTGCGCAGGTGAAGCAATTGGCGGGCGTAGTCCCACTCATAGACGGCCTGGGATGCATCGATGCCATCGTGACACTGGAGTCGGATCAGTCGGCCGCCGGTCCACCGGCTGAGCACCTTGGCCACTTCGGTCTTGCCGACGCCGGCCTCACCTTCGAGAAAAAGGGGCCGTTCCAGCGTGAGCGCAAGATAGATGCTGGTGGCCAGACCCACGTCGGACAAGTAGTCATGGTCAGCGAGCGCCTTCTCGACATCCTGGACGCTCTCGGCCAACGGCATGGGGACAGCGTAACGCCAGGCCCCCGAACCTCTCGACTCCCAGCGCGGGGACCTGTTACTCAGGCCGCGTCGGCAACACGACGGTGAAGGTCGCACCGGCGTCGGGGACTCCGGTCGCCGAGATCGTGCCACCGTGTCGTTGCACGATGCGGCTGCACACCGCCAGTCCCAGCCCCGTCCCTTCGTAGTCCTCACGGGTCTGGAGGCGATGGAGGGGATCGAAGAGGCGAGCCGCCTGCTCAGGCTCGAACCCGATCCCGTTGTCCGCCACCGCGATCACCCACCGATCGGCATCTCGCTCGGCCCGGATATCGACCTGGGGTGGCCGGTCGCGACTGCGGTACTTCAAGGCGTTGCCGATCAGGTTCTGGAACAACTGCCGCATCTGGACCGCGTCGGCATGAATGGTGGGCATCGTCCGAATGCTCACCGTCGCGGCCGACTGCTCGACCGCCAATTCCAGATCCGCCACGGCCGCTTTGACGACGAGGTCGAGATCGACATCGGCGAACTCGGGCGTGCGACCGTTGATCCTGGCCAAACCCAGCAGTGATCGAATCAGTTGCTGCATTCGGGTGGCCGCCGACGTCACCCGGTCGAGGTAGTCGAGACCAAGTTCGTCGAGTTGATCGGCGTGGCGGTCGCTCAGGCGTCCGGAGAAGGCGATGATCTTGCGCAGCGGCTCCTGGAGATCGTGGCCGGCGACGAAGGCGAAGTCCTCGAGGTCTCGGTTGCTCTCCTCGAGCGCGTGGATGACGGCCTTGCGTTCCTCCTCGAGGCGTCGGTCGTCGCTGACGTCACGTGCCATCCCGGCGACCACGACCAGTTCACCTTCGGCGCTGAACCAGCCCCGGTAGGTCACGTCGAGACAGGCACCGTCGACGTTGGAGAAGCTGAGGACCGTCGTCGGGTCAGCCGGGG
Source organism: Acidimicrobiales bacterium (assembly GCA_024638805.1). Taxonomy (GTDB): domain Bacteria; phylum Actinomycetota; class Acidimicrobiia; order Acidimicrobiales; family SZUA-35; genus JABDIY01. The sequence continues at coordinate 3,263 of JAHEJO010000067.1, read as the reverse complement.
TGAGGGACCGCAGCAGACCGCGACGCTCCTCGGCCGACGTGCGCCTCTCGCAGGTGTCGGCCAACTCGACGATGTCGGTCCCGATCGCCTGTTCGAGCGTCAAGGATCGGAATCTCCGCCAGGCGGCGTTCGCATAGAGGATCGTCCCTTCAGGGGACAACACGACCAACGCGTCGGGTAGGGCCTCGACGATGGCCACGAACGGGTCACCGAGCTCGGCCGCAGAGTCCCCACCGGGATGGCGGACCCGCCCGAACGCATTCCGAAGCGGGTCGAGCAGGGTGTCAGTTGTGAGCAATCTCGGCCTCCAGTAGTTCGGTCAGGTCGCCGAGTGGGACCGGCTTGGAGAAGAGGTAGCCCTGGCCGAGGTCGTACCCGAGGCGTCGCACCGACGCCAGTTCGGCCTCGTCCTCGATCCCTTCGGCCACCGTTCGCAATCCCAGACTCGACCCGATCGCCACGATCGCTCTGAGGAGAGCCTCACCGGCCGGCTCCTCGTGACGGGTCACGAACGAACGATCGGCCTTCAGCGCGTCCAGAGGAAGCAGGTGCAGATAGCTCAGGGACGAGTAGCCGGTGCCGAAATCGTCGAGGGCGAGTTTGACGTCGAGATCGCGTAGGTCGTTGAGAACGGCCAAGGCGCGGTCGACGTGTCCGACCATCACGCTCTCGGTCACCTCGAGTGTCAGCGTCCCCGGGGCGAGGCCCGAATCGGTCAGCAGTGACCGAGCCGAGGGAACGAGATCCTTGTCAGCCAGCTGCCAGGTGCTGAGGTTCACGTTCACCTGGTAGGTGCGGCCGAGTTGCCGTTGGATGTCGGCGGTTTCGGTCACCGCCCGTTCCAGAACAGCCCGACCGAGTTCTTCGATCAGCCCGGAATCCTCGGCGACGGCCACGAAGACACCCGGTGGGACCTCGCCCCGTTCGAGGTCGGTCCATCGAGCCAGCGCTTCGAAGCCGTGGATACGGCCCGTGTCCAGGCGAACCACCGGTTGATAGGCAACACTGATCTGACCGGCGGTGAGGGCCAGCCGCAGATCGTTCTCGATCCGAATTCGCTCGAAACTCGAGGTGTTCATGCTGGGATCGAACACGGCCATCCGGTTCTTCCCCGCGGTCTTGGCGGAGTACATGGCCAGATCGGCGTCGCTGATGAGTTCCTCGGTGGACATCGACGGTGACTGGGCGAGCGCCACACCCACGCTGCCAGACGGCACGACGGGAAGACCACCGAGGATCACCGGTTCGGCCAGAACGTCGACCAGCCGTCGGCCGACCGCCTCCGCCTCTTTCGACGATCGGCAGGAATGGAGGAAGACGGCGAACTCGTCACCGCCCAGTCGGGCGACGACGTCGGACTGGCGAACACATGCCGCCACACGAGATGCGACGACGACGAGCAGCTCGTCGCCCACCTCGTGACCGAACGTGTCGTTCACCATCTTGAAATTGTCCAGATCGACGAAGATCAGCGCAGGAATACCATCGGCGAAGCCGACGGCGCGCAGCCGGTTGGAGATCTTGTCCTTCAACAGCGAGCGGTTGGCGAGCCCGGTGAGAGGGTCGTGGAATGCCTGGAACTCGAGCCGATCCGACAGGGCACGGGTTTCACTCAGGTCCCGGACGGTGACGCTCCAGAACCGCTCCCCTCCTGACACCCAGGACGTGATCGAGAGCCTGACCGGAACCAGGTTCCCCGCATCGTGGATGAAATGGGCCTCGAGAGGCGTGGCATCTATCTCTTGACCCGTGTCGTTGGCCAGCCGGCCCGTTGTGGGGTCGAGATCGACCGCCCTGATGAGGCCCTCGATCGACTCCGGTGTGAGGAACTCGACACAGGACCGCCCGACGACGTTCGTGTCGGGCAATCCGACAAGTTCGTTGGCGGCCTGGTTCGAGGCCAACACGACCGAGTTGTTGTCCATGAGAACGATCCCGTCGGTCGCCGCACCGATGACCGATCGAAACCGCGCCTCGGAGTCGCGCAGCCTTCGAACGACGGTGGCATTGTCGATGGCGTACCGCACCGAACGCTCGAGCGTCTCGGCATCGAACCGGCCCTTCACCAGGTAGTCGGCGGCGCCCAATGCCATGGCCGCCCGGTCGGCGGCGGCGTCGGCCCGGCCGGTCAGCATGATGCAGGGGATGTCCAGTTCCTGTGAGGCGAAGTAGCGAAGCACCTCGAGACCGTCGCCACCCCCGAGGCCACAGTCGACGAGGCAGACATCGAAGTGCGGGGTTCTGGCCTCGCTCAGCAGCTCCTGGGCGGTGTCGAGGCTCGAGCACCACGTGAGCGCGTAGTCGGTCCCGGGCACGGACTCGAGAATGTCCTTGGTCAGCATGTAGTCGTCATCGTCGTCTTCGATGAGTAGTACTGAGGTGGTACTCGTCATGACCGCAGCGTCTCCCACCCGGCTACTACGCCGAATCCCGACGGTGTGCGGCACCGGGAACCCGGTCCTGGTGGTGAGCGATGGCGGTCATCGCAACGTCGAGTGGGCGTGGGCCGAGGATGTCGACTTTCATGTACCGGCCCATCGAAAAACCTCTTACTGCCTCGTCGTGGCGCTGCTGCTCAGACAACCATCGGCAAGGAATCGAGCCACCTGAACACCGATTGTCGGGCCAGGAGTGGTCACGGTGCTGCCCGCTACCGTGATGCGATGCCGTTCTACGATTCTGGTCAGGTTCGGATCAACTACGAGATCCACGGCGAGGCCAACGACGGCCCGCCGATCTTGTTGATCGCGCCCGGGGGAATGAACTCGACGATCCAGCGTTGGGACGTCGCGCCCTGGCACCCGATCACGAATCTTGCCTCCGAATTCACCACGATCGCCATGGATCAACGCAACGCAGGGGCGTCCTTCGCACCGATTGCGGCAACCGACGGCTGGGACGTGCACAGGAACGACCAGCTCGGACTACTCGACCATCTCGAGATCGACCGTTGCCACCTCCTCGGCATGTGCATCGGCGGCCCGTACATCTTCGGCCTGCTCGCCGCCGAGCCCGACCGGTTCTGCTCGGCCGTCATCCTCCAACCGGTCGGCGTCGACGCTGCCAACCGATCCGATTTCTTTCAGATCTCCCGGGCCTGGGCTGACGAACTCCAGGCCGGCCCCCATTCCGACGTGCCCGATGAGGTGTGGGAGTCCTATTTCGAGAACATGTGGGGCGGCGATTTCGTGCGCACGGCGACGGTCGAGGAGATCTCACGGATGCAGACGCCCATGCTGATCTTCATGGGCAACGACAACTTC
>JAHEJO010000190.1 GCA_024638805.1 Acidimicrobiales bacterium | reverse complement strand
CGTCGGCGACTTCTCATCAGCCTTGGCTATGGCGCGGCCAGCGTCGCCACCCTCGGCGCCATCGGTGCTCTTCCCGACGGTCGCCGGCAGGCGAGCCCGGGTTCGACAGGTGTCGAGTCACCGCCTCCCCTCGGCCTCGCCGACAGCGGCATAGAAGTGTTGGGAACTACCCAGACCGCGCCGCCGGCTGTGGCGCCGCTCGTGCTCGATCCGACGCTCCAAGCGGCCTCGACCGCGAACTTCGACACCGCGATCATCGGTGGTCGGGTGATGGATCCCGACTCCGGGCTCGATCGGCTGCTGAACGTGGGCATCATCGGCAGGTCGATCGCCTACATCGGCGACGAACCCATCGTCGGTGGTCGGATGATCGACGCGACCGGCCAGGTCGTCTCGCCCGGTTTCATCGACATCCTCAGTTACCGACCCAACAGCTTCGGGGTGTGGTTCAAGGTCGCCGACGGGGTAACGACCAATCTCGGGATGCACGGGATCAACAACTTTGCCAGGCCATTCTTCGATCGTTTCACCGAGGCGGTGCCGGTCAACTTCGGTGGTGCGTTCCACCATCAGTTCCACCGTGGCCACAGCTTCAACGCATCGCCGGATCGTGAACTGACCGAGGCTCAGTTCACCGGTTTCGTCGACCTCGCGAAGGAACAACTCGCCGACGGTTTCGGCGGTGTCGCCTACTCGCTCGAATACGTTCCCGGCACCACCCGTGAGGAGATCCTGCGCCTGGCGGAGGCCGCCAAGGGGCAGAACGGAGTCCTGTTCTTCCATGCTCGGTACAGCGATGCCACCCCTCCGGGCACGAACGCCGAGGCGATCGCCGAAATTCTCGACGTCGGCCGGGCGACGGGTTTGAGCGTTCACGTGTCCCACATCACGAGCACGGGTGGGACGTTCACGATGAAGGAGACGCTGGCAACGATCGAGCAGGCACGGAGCGATGGGGTGGACGTGACCGCCTGCCTCTACCCGTACGACTTCTGGGCGACTCGGTTGCAGAGCCTCCGCTTCGCAGGCGACTGGCGGAGCCGGTTCGGTATCGATTTCGAGGACCTCCAGGTGGGCGGAACCGAAGGTCGGCTGAGCGCCGAGACGTTCGATCAGGCCAAGGCCGACAACAAGCTGGTCGCGGCGCTGGGTTCGATCCCCGGGGACGAGATCGATCTCGCGATGCGGACGCCCTGGACGATCGTGAGTTCGGATGCCATCGTCGAACCTGATTCGAACAACCATCCTCGTGCGGCCGGGACGTTCTCCAGGACCCTTGGGGTCTATGTTCGTGAGCGTCAGGTCCTCGGCCTCATGAACGCTCTGGCCAAGATGACGATCCTGCCCGCTCGCCGAACCCAGCCGATGCTTCCGGCCATGGCACGCAAGGGCCGGCTCCAGGTAGGTGCGGACGCCGATGTCACCGTGTTCGACCCCGCCACCATCGCCGATCGGGCGACGGTGGCCGCACCGGCGACCGAATCGGTCGGTATCAGCACCGTCGTGGTCAACGGGGTTCCGGTCTTGGAGCAGGGCTCGCTGGTGCGTGACCGTTTGCCCGGTGTGGCGCTGCGCAGTACCTGACCGGCCGGCGTCGACGAAGTAGGTTTCGATGCGATGGTGACCCACTCGGCCGGGATCGTGCTGTGGCGCAGCGGGGACGACGGCGAGCCGGAGATCCTCCTCGTCCACCCGGGTGGTCCATTCTGGTCGGGCAAGGTCGAACACGCATGGAGCATCCCCAAGGGTGAATTCGATCCGGTTCTGGAGGACGCCGAGGAATGCGCTCGCCGCGAGTTCGCCGAGGAACTGGGAACGGCTCTGCCGACAGCGGTCGATCTTGTGCCGCTGGCGGTCGTGAAGGCGTCGGGCAAACACATCCATCCGTTCCTGGTGGCGGGCGACTTCGACCCGTCCGATCTCGTGAGCAACACGACCGAGATCGAGTGGCCACCTCGTTCGGGCCGGCGCCTGACGATCCCCGAGGTCGATGCCGCGGCGTGGGTCCTGCTCGCCGAGGCCGAGCATTTGTTGCACAAGGGTCAGGCCGGACTCCCGGCTCTCGTTCGTTTCGAGGTCGGAGGGGGCCGGCCAGGGTGACCGGAGGGGTCAGATCTGCCCGGCGGAGCTCTCGGGCGGGAGTCGTTCGGCGAACCTGGACATCGAGGATCGCAACTGTTCCACGTACTCGGCGTGGGCACGGCCTTCGGATTCGAGCGAATCGATGAAGCGCTCCATGAGGTGGAGGGTCATCCAGCCGTTTCGCTGCATGTCGTCTCGGTTCACCCTGGTGCTGACCATGCTCGACCGGAGCGAACGTTGCAGCGCGTGGAGAAGGTATTCGGCCTGGTCGGGCTCCAGCGTGCCCTCCCAAATGAAGTCCTGTCCGGGTGGCAACGCGGTGAGATCGGCATGCCATTCGTCGAGCAGCCTGTTCCACGAGGTGATGAGCGTTCGTGCGCTGCGCACCGCCATGTCGCCGGGTTCGGTGCGGAGGTCGCACATCACGCGTCGTGTGAATCGAAGCCAACCGTCCATTTCGGCGGCCCTGACCGGTCCCAGATGTACCAGCACGATCGTAAAGGCTACCCCAGCGTGCGATCATGGTCCGCATGACTCTACGAATCGGCGTTCTCGGCGCGGCTCGCATCTCATCCAGGGCTTTGTACATCCCCGCTCGAGACACCGACGGTGTGACACTTGCCGGGATCGCCGCACGGGATCGGGACAGAAGTCAGGCGCACGCCGATCAGTACGGGATCGAGCAGGTGTTCGACAGCTACGATGATCTGCTCGCGGGCGCCGAGATTGACGCTATCTACAACCCACTCCCGATCAGTCTTCACCACGTGTGGACGATCAAGGCTCTCGAGAGCGGCAAACACGTCCTGAGCGAGAAGCCCTTCGCCGCCAATGCGACGCTGGCCCGGGCGATCACAGAAGCGGTCGATCGTACGGGAATGGTCTGCATGGAGGCTTTCCACTGGAGGTACCACCCGCTGGCTGCCCGTATCGGTCAGATCCTCGAGCGCCGGGCGTTGGGTGAGATCCGGTCGGTCGAGGCCGTTTTCGACGTGTTCATCGACCCCGCCGACCGGGTACGCCAAAGCCTCGAACTGGGTGGAGGAGCTCTCATGGATCTCGGCTGCTATCCGGTGCAGTGGGCGAGATTCGTCATGCCCGGCCAGGAGCCGGAGGTCCGCTCGGCGACGATGGTCGAAGGACAGCCCGGTGTCGATGTCGATACGACCATCGTGGTCGAGTATCCCAACGGAGCGAGCGGGTTGCTCAAGACGAAGATGACCGAAGGAACCGAACCTGCTGCGTACCTGACCGTCCGGGGTTCGGAGGCGACGATGGAGGTGCAGAATCCGTTGGCCCCCCACAACGGGAACCGGCTGAGAGTGGAGGCGTTGGGCATCGACGAGGAGGTTGCCGGACGAACGACCTACCACCATCAACTCGAGGCGTTCGAGCGAGCGGTCGCCAGCGGTGAGCCGATACCGACCGGCGGAGCGGACGCGGTGGCAAACATGGAGTTGATCGACGCCGCCTACCGGGCCGCCGGCCTGCTCCTGCGGGGAGCCGACCTCTAGTCACCGTCCCACCGATCGCTGGGCCTGCCTCTGTGGCGTGAAGGGTGC
>JAHEJO010000066.1 GCA_024638805.1 Acidimicrobiales bacterium | reverse complement strand
TCCCGTGCGAGAGGTCGAGGTCGGGCGTCCCGCCGCCGTCGATCTAGTGTGCGACCGATGAGCGAATCGCTGAAAGGGTGGCTTTGGGTCGGCACCCAGTTCGTACTTCTCGGGCTGGTGATCCTCCTGCCGGCCGGAGACGATTGGAGCCGCCCGGGTTGGCTTCGTGCGATCGGTCTGCTCATCAACGTGTCCGGCCTGGCGTTGTTCGTGCTTGCGGTGAAGGGTCTGGGACCTTCGCTCACTGCCACGCCGGTGCCACTGGAGAGAGGTCAACTCCAAACCGGCGGTCTGTACGCCATCGTGCGACACCCGATCTACACCGCGGTGATCCTGATCATCGCAGGTATCTCGATCGGCTCGGGAAGCATCGTTCGGGCCGCCATCGGGGCGGCCACAGTCGTCTTCTTCAATGCCAAGGCGCGCTGGGAGGAACAACGGTTGACGCAGAGATACCCCGAGTACAGGTCCTACGCCGCGGCCGTGCCTCGTTTCGTCCCGCGGCTCCTCCGCACATAGGACGAGGTTGGCCTCCGGACCGGTGCAGGGCCGACTCGAACGCGTACGTTGTGACGATGGATATCTCGGAAGTGTCGGCGACCGCAGCGGTCGAACTGCTCAGATCTGGCGAGGTGTCGAGCGTCGAACTCCTCCGCGCCCAACTCGACGTCGTCGACGCCCACAACGCGGCGGTGAACGCTGTCGTTGCCCAGAACATCGACGCGGCGATGGACCAAGCCGCCCAAGCCGATGCCGCGCGGGCCGCCGGCGGGGACCTCGGCCCTCTCCAAGGCTTGCCGATGACGGTCAAGGACACGTACGAGACCATCGGTATCACCACCACCAGCGGTTCGTCGACCCTGGCTGAACACGTGCCCGATGTGGACGCCGACGCGATCCAGGCGATCAAGGGCGCCGGTGGGATCGTCTACGGCAAGACCAACGTCCCGCTCTTCGCAGGGGATCATCAGACCTACAACGAGGTGTACGGGCTCACCCGGAATCCGTGGGACCTCGAACGCACGGCGGGCGGGTCCTCGGGCGGGGCCGCCGCGGCCGTGGCGCTCGGCATGTCCCTGGCCGAAGTGGGAAGCGACATCGGTGGCAGCGTGCGGCAGCCGGCCCACTTCAACGGTGTCTTCGCTCTCAAGAGCACATATGGGGTCGTCTCGATGCGGGGCCACATCCCGGGCCCACCCGGAACGATGAGCGCCGGCGACCTCAACGTGGTCGGGCCGATCGGGCGGTCGGTCGATGACCTGGAACTGCTGCTGAGAACCCTCCTGAAAGTGGGCGCCTTCGGTGGGATACCTGGAGCAGCGCTGCCGGCGAGCGGTGAGCGCCAATCGCCGGACGCGTTGCGTCTGGGACTCTGGTCCGACGACGAGATGGCACCGGTCTCGTCGGTGTGCCGATCGGCGGTCGAGGACGTTGCATCGGCAATGGGCGCCGCTGGTTCGGAGGTGAATCTCGATTTCGGGGCGTCGATGCCCAGCCGGGAGCTGCACGTCGCCTACCTCGGTCTGCTGTGGCCACAGATGGGCGCAGGACTGCCACGGTCGATCTGGAGCCGACTGGAGGGCGAAGCGAGGTCGGCGGCCGAGGACAGCCTTGCAGCGGTACCCGCCCGGCTGATGACCGAGAGTCATCGGGAATGGCTCAAGTTCAACGAGCGCCGTGCGCACGCTCAAGCGGGCTGGGCGTCAACCTTCGAGACCCTCGACGCGGTGATCATGCCGGTGGCGCCAACCCAGGCATTCCCCCACAACATCGAGGCGTCCTACGCCCAGCGGATCGTCGACGTCGACGGCACCGACCGTCCCTACATGGACACGTTGTTCTGGGCCGGGCTCGCCACGATGCCTGGCCTACCCTCGGTGTCGATACCGGCCGGTGTCGTGGACGGACTGCCGGTGGGCGTGCAGATCGTCGGACCTCGCTACAGCGATTTCCGCCTGCTCGATATCGCTCGGACGATCTGTGAGATCACCGATGCCCGTTTCGTCGCGCCCCCGCCCTCGCCCAATGGGTGAGTTGCCGGTCTAGCTCCAGAGCGTGACGTGCACGCTGGGCTGGAAACGGGAGATAGCGGCGGCCGACCCCGACAGTGTGGCCTGCATCGCCCTCGGTGTGGTGACGAATCGCAACAGTTCGGCCGCCGCCGGGGTCAGCTGCGGCCGATCGATCACATAGGCCGTCCACGTGCCGTGGCTGTCCACGGCGGGAACGCCCACCTCGACCAGGTTTCCGACCTGGAGTTCGGCTGCGGCGCGATGGGTCAGCGCAAAGGCCACGCCAGCACCGCGGCGCGCCTCAGCCAGGGCCGCTTCGTTGCTCTGGAAGACCATCTGCCGGGCCTCGGGCACCCCGAGTTCGGTGAGGATTCGATTGGTCACCGCCCCGTCGTCCACCGCAGATGGGCCCAGTAGCCACTGATGCCGGCCGGCCTGGGCCGGGGTGATCCTGCGTCCGGCCAGCGGGTGACGGCGGGCGACGACCGGGACGATCTGGTAGCGCACGAACTGCACCGAGTCGATCGATCCCATGTTGGGACTCAACCTCGGTCCGATGGCCATGTCAACGCCGCGATGGGTCAGAAGGCCACGGAAACGGTCTGGAGCGTGCACCGCCAATTCCACCCGCAGGTCCTTGGCCCGGGAGGTGAACGCCTCGATCAGACCGGGCGCAGAGTACTCGGCGAACAGCGAGGAGACAGCCAGTCGGAGGAGGCGCTGACCTTCGGCCGCTGCGCTCACCTCTGCTCGCGTCTGCTCCTGGAGGCCGAGTATCTCCACCGAGCGGGTGGCCAGCCGCAACCCTCCGGGCGTGAAGACCAGCCCGTTGCCGCCGCGCCGGAACAGAGGATCATCGAGCTCCCTGCGCAGGGATGCGATGTGGTTACTGATCGCCGCCTCGCTGACCCCCAGCTCTTCGGCAGCGCTCTTTGAGGCACCGTGCCGGACGACGGTCACGAACGCACGGAGCTGGGTGGGGGTCATCAAGAGACCCGCGGCGGCGAGGGCATCGCACCAAGACTCGTGCCGCACGATGGTGTCGTCAAATCGTGTGGCCGTCGACTTCACCGAACGCTGTAGTGACGGTTGACACATCGGTCGGCGATCGACTTGAGTGGTTCAACAGGCCAGGCGAAAGGGAAGAAATTGCAGGTTCCAGCACCGTTTGAATACGAGCGGGCCACCAGCGTCGACCACGCCATCGCGCTCATGGAGCGCCTTGGGGACGAGGCACGCATCGTGGCCGGCGGACACAGTCTGTTACCGATGATGAAGCTCCGACTGGCGATGCCGGAGTATCTGATCGACATCAACGACCTGGTCGACGAGCTCCAGTACATCCGTTTCACCGAGGACGAAGTGAGGATCGGGGCGCTCACCCGCCATCAACAGCTGCTCGAGAGTGACGAGTTGGCTGCGATCTTCCCCATCTTCAGGGACGCCGAAAAAGTCATCGCCGATCCGGTCGTTCGCAACAAGGGAACCCTCGGAGGATCGCTGTGCCAGGCCGACCCGTCCGAGGATCTGAGCGCGGTCTGCGATGCGCTCGAAGCCAAATGCGTCATCCGGAACAGCTCCGGGCAACGCGTGGTCGAGATGCACGATTTCCACCGCGGCCCATACGAAACAGCGGTGGAGGACGGCGAAATGCTTACCGAGGTCCGCATCCCGATCAAACCGAATTCGAGCAGCGCCTACCACAAGGTCGAACGACGGGCCGGCGACTGGGCGGTCGCGTCGGCCGGCGCGGCGGTGACCATGAACGGCGACGTGATCGCCGACGGGCGGGTGGGTCTGTGTGCGGTCGGGCCGAACCTGACCAACGTCCAGCCGATCTCCGACGCCCTCCGTAACCAACCACCGTCGGAGGAGCTGTACGCCCGGGTGGGCGAGATCGCAGCCGCCAACGCCTCCCCCGCCACCGACACCCGCGGCACCGCCGCCTACAAGACTCACCTCGCCAAGGAGCTGACGATCCGGTCGCTCCGCAAAGCGGTCGCCCGAGCCACCGGACAGGAGATCTGACATGGAAATCTCGATGAACGTCAACGGAGACGACGTCGTGCGCGACGTCGAACCCCGCACACTGCTGGTCCACTTCCTGCGCGACCACATGGGCCTCACGGGCACCCACTGGGGATGTGACACCTCCAACTGCGGGACCTGCGTGGTCTGGGTCGACGAGGAACCGGTCAAGAGTTGCACCCATCTCGCCGCCATGGCAGGGGGTCATCGCGTCAAGACCGTGGAAGGCCTGGAAACCGCCGACGGTCTCGATCCGGTCCAGGAAGGTTTCATCCAGTGCCACGGCCTCCAATGCGGCTTCTGCACCCCCGGCATGATGATGACCGCCCGGGCTCTGCTCGACCGCAATCCCGACCCGTCCGAGGAGGTCATACGGGAAGCGATCAGCGGCCAGATCTGCCGGTGCACCGGCTATTCGACCATCATCCGCTCCATCCAGTGGGCGGCCGCCAAAGAGCGGGAAACCTCCGTGTCGCTCGAAGGGAGCGTGGCATGACCGTCACCGAACCGTCCGCCAACCAGATTCCGACCCCGGACAACAACCTCAATGACCAGAAGCCGACCGGTTTCGGCCGGATGCTGCGCAAGGAGGACCCCCGCTTCGTTCGCGGGCTCGGCCAGTACTGCGACGACGTCACCCTGCCGGGGATGCTGCACCTCGCAATACTCCGCAGCCCCTACGCCCACGCCAGGATCGTCTCGATCGACACCTCCGCCGCCGAGGCCCACCCCAAGGTCAAGGCGGTCGTCACCGGGGCGATGCTTGCCGAACACGGCCTGGCCTGGATGCCCACGCTGTCCAACGACGTCCAGGCGGTGCTCGCCACCGACAAGGTGCGATTCCAGCACCAAGAGGTGGCGTTCGTCGTCGCCGAGGACCGCTACTCAGCCCGCGACGCCCTCGAACTGATCGACGTCGAGTACGACCCGCTCGATCCGGTCATCGATGTCCGGAAGGCTCTGGATCCGGACGCGGCGATCATCCGTGACGACCTGGAGGGCAAGACCGACAACCACTGCTTCAACTGGCAGACCGGTGACGACGCGGCAACCCAGGCGGTCTTCGACGACGCCGAGGTGACGGTGAAGCAGGAGATGATCTATCCCCGGGTCCATCCGGCGCCCATGGAGACCTGCGCCTGCGTGGCCGATCTCGACAAGGTCAGTGGCAAGCTCACGCTGTGGAGCACCACCCAGGCCCCCCACGCCCACCGGACCGTGTATGCGCTCGTCGCCGGTCTCCCCGAACACAAGATACGGATCATCGCCCCCGACATCGGGGGCGGTTTCGGAGGCAAGGTCCCGATCTACCCCGGGTACGTATGTGCGATCGTGGCGTCACTGCTGATCGGCAAACCGGTCAAATGGGCCGAAGACCGTACCGAGAACCTCGTCAGCACCGGATTCGCCCGCGACTACATCATGATCGGTGAGATCGCCGCATCCCGTGATGGCAAGATCCGGGCGGTCAGAACCAACGTGCTGGCCGATCACGGTGCTTTCAACGGCGTGGCCTCACCGGTCAAGTACCCGGCCGGGTTCTTCGGTGTCTTCACCGGTAGCTACGACCTCGAAGCTGCGTTCTGTAACATGGACGCCGTCTTCACCAACAAGGCACCCGGTGGCGTCGCCTACGCCTGCTCGTTCCGAATCACCGAAGCGGTCTACCTCGTGGAACGGATGGTCGACGTCCTCGCCTATGAACTGGACATGGATCCAGCCGAGCTGCGTTTGAAGAACCTCATCCAGCCTGAGCAGTTCCCGTACGAGACCAAAACCGGCTGGATCTACGACTCGGGTGACTACGAGCCGACGATGCGCAAGGCGATGGCGATGGCCGGGTACGACGAGCTTCGCAGAGAGCAGGCCGAGAAGCGGGAACGGGGCGAGTTGATGGGCATCGGGATCAGTTTCTTCACCGAAGCGGTCGGAGCCGGCCCCCGCAAGGACATGGACATCCTCGGCCTCGGCATGGCCGATGGTTGTGAGTTGCGGATCCATCCCACCGGCAAGGCGGTGGTGCGTCTCAGCGTGCAAACCCAGGGTCAGGGCCACGAGACCACCTTCGCCCAGATCGTGGCCGAGGAGATCGGTATCCCACCGGAGGACATCGAGGTCTTCCACGGCGATACGGACAACACCCCCTTCGGCCTCGGCACGTATGGCAGTCGTTCGACGCCGGTCTCGGGGGCGGCAGCGGCCCTGGTGACCCGCAAGGTGAAGGACAAGGCTCAGATCATCGCGTCGGGCATGTTGGAGGTGAGCGTGGCCGATCTCCAGTGGGACAAGGGTTCCTTCTCTGTGAAGGGTGACCCGACCAAGTCGGTTACGATCCAGGACATCGCCATGAAAGCCCACGGAGCGGGCGACCTGCCCGAAGGTGTCGAAGGCGGATTGGAGGCGCAGATCTGCTACAACCCGTCGAACCTCACCTACCCGTTCGGTGCCTACATCTGCGTCGTCGACGTCGATCCCGGAACCGCCGAGGTCAAGGTCCGCCGGTTCATCGCCGTCGACGACTGCGGAACCCAGATCAACCCGATGATCATCGAGGGGCAGGTCCACGGTGGCCTGACCGACGGGGTCGGGATGGCGCTGATGCAGATGATCAACTTCGACGAGGACGGGAACTGTCTTGCCGGCTCTCTGATGGACTACTTGATCCCGACCGCCATGGAGGTTCCCGACTGGGAGACCGGGCACACGGTGACGCCGTCGCCGCATCACCCCATCGGCGCCAAGGGGATCGGCGAGTCGGCAACCGTGGGCTCACCGCCGGCGATCGTCAACGCCGTCGTCGATGCCCTCAAGCCGTTCGGGATCCGGCACGCCGACATGCCGCTCACCCCGAGCCGGGTGTGGGAGGCCATGCAGGGCAACCACACACCGCCGATCTAGGAAACCGATGTGACGATGAACCCGGCATCGCACCGGATCGCGGCCAGGGTGTCCGAACTGGTGCAGCAGCGGCGGCCCTTCGTCCAGGCGACCGTCGTGCGGGCCCAGTGCCCCACCTCGGTCCGCCCTGGCGATGCCGCCGTGGTCCTGGTCGACGGTTCGATCGAAGGTTTCATCGGAGGTCAATGCGCCGAGGGGTCGGTGAGGACCGCCGCATTGGGTGTCCTCGAATCGGGAGAGTCGCTGCTGCTCCGGATCCTGCCCGAGGATGGCGACGAGTTCCCACCCACGCCGGGGGCGCTGACCACGGTCAACCCGTGTCTGTCGGGGGGTGCACTCGAGGTATACCTCGAACCGATGATCCCGGCGTTCTCGCTCAGCGTCGTGGGCCAGACCCCGATAGCCGACGCACTCGTCCACATGGGCGGGTCCTTGGGTTATGCGGTCGAAGCCCACACCGATGGGCTCACCATCTCCGAACAGCCCCCGGCGGCGGTGATCGTGGCCAGTCACGGGCGCCACGAGAACGAAACGATCCGCGCCGCACTGGACGCCGGCGTCGGCTTCATCGGCCTCGTCGCCAGCCGCAAGAGAGGAGCTGCGGTCCTCGACGAGCTCGACCTCAACGAGGACGAGCGCCGCGCCGTTCATTCGCCGGTCGGTATCTGGATCGGTGCCAGAACCGCAGAGGAGATCGCCCTGTCGATCCTGGCTGAGGTCGTGAAGGCGGTCAGGCTGGAGGGCCTCGAACCACCGAAGGAGGTTGTGGCCACCCGACCCGAAACGGCAATCGATCCCGTCTGCCAGATGAGCGTCACCGTGCGCGCGGACACCCCCCACCTACTGCACGGAGGCGTCGACTACTGGTTCTGCAATCCCGGCTGCCGGACCCGCTATGCCGAAGAGCTTGGAGTGGCCTAGGAGTGACCTCCTACCTCTCCCTGAACGAGTTGACCACCCGACTCGACGCCGCCGACTATCTCGTCGACGACGGCTTGGCGATGGCGTTGTTCCTGACCCAGTCCGTCGGTCAGCCGCTCCTGCTCGAAGGCGAGCCGGGCGTGGGAAAGACGTCGGCGGCGAAGGCTCTGGCCGTCGCACTGGACACCCCGCTCATCCGGCTCCAGTGTTACGAGGGGATCACGGCGTCCGAGGCTCTCTACGAGTGGAACTATCCCCACCAGTTGCTCAGTATCAGGGCCGCCGAGGCCGGTCGCGGCCACCTCTCCGACGACGACCTCTTCTCCGAGTCGTTCTTGTTGGACCGGCCCCTGCTCAAAGCGATTCGCCATCCAGGGCCCTCACGACCGGTCCTCCTGATCGATGAGATCGACCGAGCCGACGATGAGTTCGAGGCGTTGCTGTTCGAGTTCCTGGCCGAGGCATCGGTGACGGTTCCCGAGCTGGGTACGTTCCGCTCGTCCACGGCTCCGGTCGTCGTACTGACATCGAACCGGAGCCGGGAACTGCACGACGCTCTGAAACGACGCTGCTACTACCACTGGATCGACTACCCCACGGTGGAGCGCTCGGCCGAGATCGTCCGCCGCAACGTCCCGGGCGGTGCCGAACAGCTCGTTCACGCAGCGACCAACTTCATCGCCAGAGTTCGCCATCTCGATCTCGACAAACCGCCAGGCTTGGCCGAAGCGATCGACTGGGTCTCGGCGCTGCATGCCTTGGGCGTGACCGAACTCGATCGCACGTTGGGCGCCGCAACCATCGGGGCGATCGCCAAGAGCCCGGATGACCTCGAAACGATTGCGCTGGCTTTCTCGTCCGAAAGCGAGGTGGCCTGACATGTTCGCCCACCACGAACTGGTACAGGTCGCCCAGGGCGTACTCCTGGTCGGGTTGACCGGAATGTCCGCCTGGACGATGTCAACGTGGGGCGCAATGCGCCAGAGAATCACCAACAAGGGAGCAAAATGAAACTGGAGAACGAATTCACGGTGAAGGTGCCGATCGAGCGGGCGTGGGAGGTACTCACCGACATTCCCGAGATCGCCCCGTGCCTGCCCGGTGCCCGACTCACCGGACAGGATGGCAACGTCTACAGCGGCAAGGTCAAGATCAAGGTGGGCCCTGTGACCGCCGAGTACGCCGGCACCGCGGACTTCACCGAACTCAACCAGGTGAACAAGCACGTGGTGATCAACGCCAAGGGACGCGACTCGAGGGGATCGGGCAACGCCACCGCTCTGATCACCGCTGACATGGTCGCCGTCGGCGACAACACCAAGGTCACGATCGACACGGATCTGAAGATCGCCGGCAAAGTGGCCCAGTTCGGCAAGGGCGTGATCGGCGACGTCTCCAAGAAGCTGATCGATCAGTTCGTCGCGTGTATCGAGGCCAAGCTCGAACACGACGGTGAGGAGGTCGCGCCAGCAGCGGAGCCGGCGGCCGAGGGGACGGCTCCGGCACCGGTAGCTCGCCAATTCGCCGAGCCGGACGAGGAGATGGAGGCCCTCGATCTCATGGATGCCGCCGGCGGCGCGGTGGCCAAACGCATGATGCCCGCATTGGCTGCCGCAGTCGTTGTCCTCATCGTGATCTACCTGATCCGGCGGCGTTAGCGCCCTCGTGCTCTTCACAGGTGTCGATCGGGCAATCTTCGGCGCCTCCTTCGCTGATCGCCTGCGCCGGGCCGGACTGCCGGTCCCGCTGAGTTCCACACACCGGTTTCTCCACGGGTTGGAAACGGTCGGTCCGCTCTCCAAAGGAGAGCTGTACTGGCTCGCCCGCATCAGCCTGGTGTCAAACCATCGGGATCTCGCGCTGTTCGACGGTGTTTTCGCCGCCGTTTTCGACGTCACCCTCGAGGAGATGAAGGACCCACAATCGAAAAGGGCGGTATCTGCACCGCCGCCACGGTCCGATGATGCGTTTGCCAGACTGCGGACCCCGGAAGCCGACGAGTCGATCGCCGGTGGCGGGCTTCCATGGGTCACGCTTCCGTCCGCCAGCGTCGATGACGACGAGGACCAGGACACGCACACCATCGTGCCCGAACGCCTCCCCGCCTCCTTGGAAGCCGAGATCGACACGCCCTTCGATCTGCTCGATCCCGAGCAGCTCCACCTGGTCGAGGAGGTCCTCAGCCGCGCACTGCAGGAATGGCCGGTCCGATCCAGCCGCCGTCGCCAAGCCTGGTCGTCGGGTTCGAAAGTAGAACTGCGGGCGACGCTCCGGGCGGCGCAGCGAACCGGCGGCGAACCAATGGTTGTGCACCGGACTCGGCCGCGGCTGCGGGCCCGAAAGGTGGTGGTGCTCGTCGACGTGAGCGGGTCGATGCAAACCTTCGTACGCCCCTACCTGCATCTGACCCGGGCGCTGGTCATGGCCGGTAGGGCCGAGGTCTTCGCCTTCGCCACCCACTTGACACGGATCACGAGTTCGCTGCGGTTGCGATCTCCGGCCGAAGCGATCGACCGGGCCAGCGCGGACGTCGATGACCGGTTCGGTGGCACGCGGCTCGCCACCAACATCGGGCAGCTGCTCAACCACCGACGATGGGGAACCCTCGTACGGGGAGCGATCGTCGTGATCGCATCCGATGGTTGGGACACCGATCCTCCCGCAGAGCTCGACCGTCAGATGGTGAAGCTGGCCCGCCGATCGCATCGCGTGGTATGGATCAATCCCCGCAGTGCCTCGCCCGGCTACCAGCCCCTCGTCGGATCGATGGCCGCAGCGCTGCCCCACTGCAGTTCCTTCCTTTCAGGACACAGCCTCAGCGCCATGGCTGAGGTGATCGACGCGATCTGCGTCGATCGAGATCCCACACGACGCCGGTTGATTCGGCTGCCGGCCTGATCAGCCGTGTCAGTCGCCCACGTTGGTGACGAGCCACCGCTCGAGCGGAGCAAATCCTTCGAGGCGATCGGCACACCACGGCACGAACTTGTCCGACGTGATCAGGTCGGGAACGGGGACTTCGACGCTCATGTGGAGCCCGTCGCGCCGCAACAGCTCAGCGCGGGGATGATCGGCGGGAAAGCCACGCGGAACCACCGCCCTCCGAGGTTCACTCATCTCCGAACCTCGAACCGAGTTCCGCACCTCATCGATGATTGCATCCAGTTCATCACCCGTGGCAGCGTCGATCACGGCGTGCCGGTACCGGTCGAGACGTGCACCGGTCAGAACGAACACACCGGACCCGAGCACCACCGAGTCCGGTGCGATCCTCAGAATGAAACCTGGGCTCGACCGTGAGGACTCGCCCTCCCAGAAGACCGCATCGAGGTGGGTGTGGTAGGGAGTCTTGTCCTTGGTGAACCGAAGGTCCCGATTGATGCGAAACAGTGACGCGCCGATCTTGGGTTCGGAACGAATCGAAGGACTGATCCGGGTTCGCAGTTCATCGCCGAGCGTCCTGACCAGCGATTTCATCGGAATCGCCACCTGTTTTTTGTAGATATGGCGATTGTCAGCGAAATAGGACTTGCTGTTGTCGGAGGCCAGCCCGGAGAGGAAGCCCAGCGCGTCCGGGCCGAACCCGGCGAACAGCTCGGGCTCAACCATTGACAACTCCGATCGCGTCGCAGGCGAGGCAGGACGCCGCTGCACCCACACACTCAGCCTGACCGTTTTCGCAAGCCCCGACCCATGCCATCGTCCGCTCCTCTGCGAATGGCTCCACACCCATCTTCGCACGTCGACGACAGTGAAAGAAAGGGGGTACCAGCGCGCAAGCGGTGTTTGGTGGCTCGTGAGGAGATCTGACGAGGTCAGCAGATGCGTGGGAGCACTTCGCCCATGGGCAGATCGACGACCCGGGACGCACCGAAGGGGGTTCGAACGATCACCATACCGGGATGGTCCTCCACGACCGAGCCGATGGCACGAGCGCCGGCCCCGTGTTCGTGGTCGTGCATAGCCGTCAACACGGCATCGGCTTCGTCGGGAGCGACGAAGGCGATGAGTTTGCCCTCGTTGGCGATGTGCATCGGGTCGAGCCCGAGCAACGAACAAGCGGCACGGACCTCGTCGGGGACCGGCAGAAGCGACTCGTCGACCACGATCCCCACATCTGCCGCCGCTGCGATTTCGCAGAGTGATGCCGCCAGCCCCCCACGCGTCGGGTCCCGCAGAACGTGTAGATCGGCGTTGGCATCGAGCATCGTCCTCACGAGGTCATGGAGCGGAGCGGAGTCCGACGACGCAGTGGTTCCGAACTCGATCCCCTCGCGTTCGGACAGAACGGCCATGCCGTGCAGGCCGATGTCGCCGCTCAGAATGACGACATCACCCGGGGTCGCACGGTCCGGAGAGATGTCGACGCCGTCGGGGATCACGCCCACGCCTGCGGTGTTGATGAACATGCCGTCGGCAGCGCCCCTGTTGACGACCTTGGTATCGCCGGTCACGATGCTCACACCGGCCACCCGGGCGGCCCGAGCGATGTGGTCGACAACCCGTCCCAGCACCGCCATCTCCAGACCCTCTTCGAGGATGAAGGCGCAACTCAATGCGATCGGCTGAGCGCCACTCATCGCCAGATCGTTGATCGTGCCGTTGACCGCCAAATCGCCGATCGAGCCTCCCGCGAAAAAGAGAGGACGGACGACGTAGGAATCGGTGGAGAACGCCAGCACACCCTTCGGCGGAACGAGGATCGCCGAATCGCGGAGACCCCGATCGACGTTGGGTCCAAATGCGGGGACGAAGAGATGCTCGATCAGCTCTGCCGACAGCCTGCCGCCCCCGCCGTGACCCAGGACGATGCGGTCGTAGTTGCGCAGAGGCAGCGGGCAGACCCAGTCCGAGAAGTCCGGGACCGTCATGCGACGACCGGCGCACCTTCCAGCCGGCGGTACTGATAGTACGCAGCACATGCACCCTCACCGGACACCATTGTGGCGCCCAGCGGCGAGCGCGGCGAACACTCTCTGCCGAACGCAGCGCATTCGTCGGGTTTGATCAGACCCTGCAGCACCTCGCCGCTCCGGCACAGGCGCGACTCGGGAGCGTCGACATCGGCGACGTCGAACCGATGTTCGGCGTCGAAGTTTCGGAAGGCCGGCGCCAGCCGCCAGCCGCTCGCCGGTATCCACCCGATCCCACGCCACTGCCGGTCGCACAGTTCGAAGACGTCGGCAATCATGTCCTGGGCCGGTCGATTGCCCTGATCGGTCACGACTCGTGAGTAGGCGTTGTCCAACGCAGCCTCGCCCCGCTCCAACTGCACGACCGCCCTTCGAATCCCGTCGAGCACGTCGAGCGGTTCGAACCCGGTGACGACGATCGGCACCCGGTGCTTCTCCACGAGAGGCCCGTACTGCCAGGTGCCCATGATCGAGCAGACGTGACCGGCAGCCAGAAACGCGTCGACCCGGCTGTTCGCCGACGCGGCGATCGCATCGACCGCCGGGGGTACGAGCACGTGGCTGACCAGCACCGAGAAGTTGTCCAGTTCTCGCTGGGCGGCGAGGTGCACCGCCATGGCGTTGGCGGGGGCGGTCGTTTCGAATCCGATGGCGAAGAACACGATCTGTTCGTGTGGGTTCTTCTCCGCCACGTCGATCGCATCGAGGGGCGAATAGACGACCCGAACGTCGCCGCCCTGACTTCGCACGCCGAAGAGGTCACGGGCCGACCCAGGCACCCGCAGCATGTCGCCGAACGAGCAGAAGATCACGTCGGGCCGGCCGGCGATCTCGAGCGCCTTGTCGATCACGCCGAGCGGGGTGACACATACCGGGCATCCGGGTCCGTGGATCA
>JAHEJO010000189.1 GCA_024638805.1 Acidimicrobiales bacterium | reverse complement strand
TCGACGTGGATCGCCGATGGGCACGGCGCTCATGGCCGTCCCCACAGTCTCGTGCTCGACATCCCGCCTCTGGCCGCAGTTGCCCTGGCACCGCGGCTCCCCGCCCGGTGAGCAAGCGCTCGGTTGAACCCGCATCCAAGAGCGGGCACTCTGGGTCCATGGAAAAGGTGCAAAAGGTCAAGATCCCGAAGAAGCAATACGAAAAGGAACTCAAACGTCTCCAGTTCGAACTGGTCAAGATGCATGAGTGGATCCGCCAGGAAGGTCTGAAGGTCGTTGCCGTCTTCGAGGGTCGGGATGCGGCCGGCAAGGGTGGGACGATCAAACGGATCGTGGAACCGTTGAATCCTCGGGTCGTCCGAATCGCCGCCCTTCCGGCGCCGACCGAGCGTGAGAAGACCCAGTGGTACTTCCAGCGCTATGTCGCCGAGCTCCCCGCCGCCGGCGAGATGGTCATCTTCGACCGGAGCTGGTACAACCGCGCCGGCGTCGAGAAGGTCATGGGATTCTGCACCGAAGAGGAGTATCGCGAGTTCCTCAGATCATGCCCGGAGTTCGAACGTATGCTGGTTCGCTCCGGCATCATCCTCATCAAGTACTGGTTCTCGGTCAGCGATGCCGAACAGGAACGACGGTTCAAAGGAAGGTTGGTAGACCCGACCAAGCGCTGGAAGTTCTCGCCGATGGATCTGGAGTCCAGGAGCCGCTGGGCCGAATACAGCATGGCCAAAGACGCCATGTTTGCCGCTACCGACATCAAACAGGCTCCCTGGTGGGTGGTCGAATCCGATGTCAAGAAGATCGCCCGGCTCAACTGCATCAGCCACCTCCTGACCCAGATCCCCTACGGGGAGATCGAGCAGCCCAAGATCGTCCTGCCCGAACTCAGCAAGAAGTCGGGTTATGTCCGCCCGCCGATCACGGACCAGACGTTCGTGCCGCCCATCTTCGGGAACTGAGCAGCGGTTCGCCTCAACGACCGCCGTAGGGGTTGTTGCGCTCGAACTCGTCGCCGGCTGCGATCCATCGGACCACGCCACCCCGGCTCAGCCGGCCATCCTCAAGCGCCGCAAGCCAGTACTCCAGACCGGCAGGATCGGTGTTGCGGCCATGGACGTTGTTGTAGAGGATCTCCAAATACCGCCGGTTGTCGACGTTGCCGTATGTGTTGCCGAACTCCTCGCTGCCGGCGAAGCTGTAGCTGATCTCACCGATCGACAGGCCACGTCTCGAACGATCGAGCCAGTAGTTGGCACCGTCGATGTCCGGGTCGCGTTGGAAAAAGGCCCGGTAGAGGCGGAGCACGTCAGCGTCGAGGTCCCCGAAGTCGGGGCGGTTCACGAGGGCCTCGAGGCTCCCCGCCGGTTCGTAGGCCCTCAGCGGGTCGTTGACCGGCACCGGAGCGCTCTCGCGGCAGCGGTAGTCGTCGTCGACGAAGAACGAGCTTCCCGGGACCTGTCGGGGGGTTTGATTCGGTGAGACGTAGCCTTCGGTCCGGCCGATCCACGCGATCGCCCAGGACGTGTTACCGATGCAATAGACCCCGACATGGGCGTAGTCGGCATCGGCCGCCAGCATGATCTGGCGATGGCCGGTCGAGTCGTTCCACTGCTCGACGAGCGCGTTGGTACTTCCACCCGACAGGCTCGAATAGCGGGCGGCGAGGATCTCGGCCTCGACCGCGGCCTGATTGCAGGACGCCGGGTAGTGAGCCAACCGTGCGTTCGCGGAGTTCTCTTGGGCTATGCACTCGAGGTACTCCTCGAACTCGCCCCAGTTCCGGTTGTCGAGCGCGTCGAGCCCGTACACCTCACCGCGCAGGCGGTTGATCGTGTCGAGTAATTCCACCTCGGCGTCGTGGGCCCGGACCACCGAACCCTCGAAGAAGCTGCCGGCCGCCGACGCCGGCGAGGTCGGAAGAATGACCGAACCCATGATCACCAGAATGCTGATGCCGATCGAACGGACAAGCTTCGACAACCTCACATCAGGGTCTTCGGCACCTTCACCGGGTCGCCCCGATGGGTCAATATGCCCATGTTCGCCAGCGGGGGGGGCTCCCGACCGGCGACGTCTCGGCCTGTGTGCGATCCCACCATGGCCTCAGCTTGATGGGGTGAGCCTCGCCATCGACGCACTCCAGCCGACTCACCCGGCACGTATGCAATGAATCTTGGGGACTCGCCTCGATGGGAGCTACGATCTACGGCCGTGTCAGAGTTCCTGCGCCAGTACCTGCTGGTAGCCATTTTCGGTGGTACTGCATTCGGTCTCGTCGCCGCCTTCCTCGGTCTGGCATCGGTCTTCCGGCCCAGTCGACCCACGGTCGGGAAGGTCGAGAACTACGAGTCCGGCGTCGATCCCGTCGGTGACGCCTGGGGTCAGTCCCAGATCCGCTATTACATCTTTGCCCTGCTCTTCGTCATGTTCGACGTCGAGGCGGTCTTCATCTTTCCGTGGGCGGCTCGGTTGGAAGCCCTGGGTTTCTTCGGTTTGGTCGAGATGACGATCTTCATCTTCATCCTCGCCCTGGGCTTGGCGTACGCCTGGCGCAAAGGTGTGCTCCGATGGGTCTGAACGCTCGCCTCTCGCTCGCACTCGAGGTGTCATCGTGGGTCTAGTCGAATCTGGATTGATCCCCAAGCCGCTCACCACCCTGTTGAACATGAGCCGCAAGTACTCGCTCTGGGTCTACCAGTGGGGGCTTGCTTGTTGTGCCATCGAGATGGGGGCTGCATTCGGATCACCTCGCTATGACGTCATGCGCCTCGGCGTTATCCCGTTGCCGGCCAGCCCCCGGCAGGCCGACTTCGTGTGTGTATCGGGCACGGTCACCGACAAGATGGCGCCGGCGGTGCGCCGGCTGTACGAGCAGATGCCCGAGCCCAAGTACGTGATCAGCATGGGTTCGTGCGCCAATTGCGGCGGTCCGTACTGGGACAGCTACTCGGTCACGAAGGGCGTTGATCAGATCATCCCCGTCGATGTGTATGTGCCGGGTTGCCCACCGCGCCCGGAGGCGTTGCTCGAGGGGATCGTCCTGCTCCAGGAACTGATCCAGAACGAGGACATGGCGCAGAAGTGGAAGGGTGATCCTCTTGCCGTCGTCAGCTGAGACCCAGACCGAGGCGGCCGCCGACGCTACGGTCGACCAGGCCCGAGCCGCTCTCCTAGAGGCGATCCAGACCGAACTCGGCGAGGCCGTCGTCGAACATCACCTCGAGCCTGGTGTCGACCTCACGGTCCGGATCGACAATGCGGCGTGGAGCGACACCGCCACCTACCTTCGGGAGCGGCAGCGGTTTCGTTTCTTCGACTTTCTCAGCGCCATCGACTGGCTTCCGTCACCGTTCGGGCGCTCGATGGACGCGGCGGTCGACGCCACCCCCGACGGTGAGGCTGGCGAAGCCGACGAGATGACCTCGGGTCTGGCCGGCGGCGACACCAGGTTCCAGGTGTTGGCCCGGGTGTTCAACCTCACGACCAACATCGGTCTCACCCTCAAGTCCGACATCGGCGACGACATGACCATCGGTTCCTGGGTGGCCACCTACCCCGGGGCGGAATGGCACGAGCGCGAGACGTGGGAGATGTTCGGGATCGGCTTCGAGGGCCACCCGGGCCTGCGTCCGCTCTATCTGCCCACCGACTTCGAGGGCAA
>JAHEJO010000188.1 GCA_024638805.1 Acidimicrobiales bacterium | reverse complement strand
GCTTCGACTTGACCCGCAAGATGAAGGAAGAGCTCGAGGCCGCCGGCTGCTCGATCCCGTTCCCACAGACCGACGTGCATCTCCACAAAGCGTCCTGAGCTGGGCATGAGGCGGCGAGGTGGAGACACCCGCCGAGAGCTGCTCCAGCAGTCACCTCTCGGTCGGACACGATCGCTCAAAAGCTCGCCTAACCTCTCGAAAGCAGTGCGTGCACCTGGGGTTTCGTAATCCGTAGGCCGTTGGCTCGAATCCAATCGGTGGCGCCTTAGTTTCGAGCACTTCGAGACGCGCGTCCGCGCTTGACCTGGAGTTCTTCGAGCCGCCATCCCCTTCGAGTTGAACGCGATCAACATGGCCACGCTCGAGCCACCCATGTCTTCGACCACGCCTTGAGTGCTGGTCCGAATAGAGCGCCAATCCAGCTCGCTAGGCCCCGATCACCACCACCATCGGCACCCCAAAGGCCAGCCGACAACGCTGTGCGTATCGGGCCCCCGCAACCAATCAAAACGAGCAGTTAGCGATCATGCGCTTCCTGCTCGTTTTTTCATTTTGACGCGTATTTGAAATGAGGAGGTGTGGAGGGTGCCAAAGACTCCACGAGACGGAGCTGGGTATGCGATGCGAGGTGCGCGTACTTCTCCGAACTTTACCGCGAGCGGCGACCCAACTGCGCTTGAACCATTCGCAGCGAGCGTCCGCTTGTCACGGCTTGGCTTGCGACCCAATGTCGCCCGAGAGCGTGGTGACTGATCTCTCGCAGCCCCGTCGCCTTCTGAATGGTGCGCATCGGTCTTCGATCACTGTCCATGTACCTGGGAAGCTTCCCGTCTTCGAAAACAGAAACGCCGCTGGACGTGTCCTGACCGTCAATTGCAGGGTTCCGACCAGATGCTATGCCTCTCGAATGACACTCGCACTTCGGCGATGAAGGCGCTTTCCGCTTCGCAGGTGCGGCCTGCAGGCTCGTACGTTCTCATCTTGCTGGTTCTGTCGACCGCGACGACGGCATGTCAGGACGAGCCGACCCCGACCATCGACGCCGAGCTGGTGGTGCGAGACCTGACCTGCGAGTATCGCGTCGAGCCGCGTGGGATGGACGTGCGCTTGCCGCGACTGAGCTGGACCATCGGGTCGACACGAAGGGGACAGGCCCAGAGGGCCTACCAGATCCAGGTTTCATCGACCAGAGAGGCGCTGGACCGGGGCATCGGAGATCTCTGGGACAGCGGACGGGTGCCCTCTAACCAGTCGTTCCACGTTCCCTATGGAGGCAGCGCGCTCCCATCGCGAGCTTTGGCCTACTGGAGGGTCAGGGTCTGGGGTTCCAGTGGGGACTATTCGCCGTGGAGCGAGACGGCCACCTGGTCGATGGGGCTCCTCGAGCGATCTGATTGGGAGGCGGACTGGATCCACGGCACCAAGGCAGACGAGGACTCGCCCATGGGCGTGACCTACTTCCGAAGGTCCTTCGACCTGGGTGGAGCCATCGCACAGGCTACGGCCTATGTCACCGGATTGGGGCTGTACGAGCTTCGCATCAACGGTGACAGGGTGGGAGATCACCTCTTGGCTCCCGAGTGGACCAGCTACAACAATCGGGTTCAGTACCAGACCTACGATGTGACCGAGCAGCTCGTGGAAGGTGAGAATGCCATCGGCGCTATCGTCGGAGACGGTTGGCACTCGGGGCGTCTGTTCCCTTTTTCTTTTCGGTCCGACAACTATGGCAGTTTGCACCAGCTCCTCGTCCAGCTGGAGATCGAGCTGGAGAGTGGCGAAAGGCTCACAGTGGCTACCGATGAGCACTGGGTTTTCACCATGGATGGGCCCGTGGTCTCGGCGGGCATCTACGCTGGCGAGACATACGACGCCCGCAAGGAGATGCCCGGCTGGGACCGTGGCGGGTTCGAGCCCTCCGGCTGGCAGCCGGTCTCGGTGCTGGATCTCGACGAATTCACTGCGGAGCTGGTGTGGCAGCCCAACGAGCCCATTCGGGTCGTGCAGGAGCTCCACCCCTTGGAAGCCACGACGGTGGCGGGAACACACATCTTCGATCTGGGTCAGAACATGGTGGGGTGGTGCCAGGTCGAGGTGGAGGGCGCGCCTGGGACCGAGGTCGACGTTCAGTATGCAGAGATACTCACCGAGTCAGGTGCGCTCTATGTGGAGAACTTGCGCAACGCCGACCAGCACGATCGGTACATCATCGGCCCCAGCGGCGAAGGCACCTTCGAGCCGCATTTCACCTATCACGGATTCCGTTTCGTGGGGATCACAGGGCTCGAAACGGCGCCGACTCCGGACGCCCTGACCTGCCGGGTCTTCAACTCCTCCTCTCCCGAAGTGAGCGAAATCGAGACGTCGAGCGAGCTCGTGAACCAGCTGGTCCAAAACGTACTGTGGTCACACCGCGGTAACTGGATGAGTGTTCCCACCGACTGTCCGTCGCGAGACGAGCGGATGGGGTGGATGGGAGACATCCTGATCTTCGCTCAAACGGCGATCTTCAACATGAACTCCGCGGCGTTCTTCACCAAGTGGCTCCGAGACGTACGCGACGACCAACTCGACGACGGCCGCTTCCCCGACTGGGTGCCCTTTCCCCCAAGCCCCTTGGGCGATGACGCACCGTGGATCGGAACTCCCGGTTGGGGGGACGCCGGCCTGGTCGTGCCGTGGCTCTCGTATGTCAACTACGCCGATACCCGTCTGCTGGAGGAGCACTTCGATGCAGGTCGCAGGTGGGTCGATTTCGTGCACGAGCAGAATCCGTCCCTGCTGTGGACCAACTCACTCGGCAGCAACTACGGCGATTGGCTCAACGCCGACACACTCCAACTCCCGGGGATGCCCGATGCCGGCGCCGCCGTTCCCGACGAGGTCTTCGCCACCGCGTTCTTCGCGCACTCCGCTCAGCTCCTCTCGAAGATGGCGAGGGTTCTGGACCGCCAGGACGAAGCGGAGCGATACGCCGCGC
This sequence comes from Acidimicrobiales bacterium, assembly GCA_024638805.1. GTDB lineage: Bacteria > Actinomycetota > Acidimicrobiia > Acidimicrobiales > SZUA-35 > JABDIY01. The sequence goes on along the minus strand of JAHEJO010000188.1, from coordinate 683 downwards.
TCTTCGACGGTATCAAAGCGGCCTTCAACGACGCCTACGTCGATGACGAGGGTCGGGTTCGGGGCGACACGCAGGGCGGCTACGCACTGGCCCTGGATCTCGATCTCCTGCCCGAGGATCTCCGCCTCGCTGCTGTGCAACGCCTGATCGCGGCAGGCGAGCCCTATCAGGGGCATCTGTCCACGGGGTTTCACACCAGTCATCGCGCTCTGATGGTCCTCTCTCGCTTCGGCTTCGTCGATGAGGCGTACCGGCTGCTCAACCTGCGCACCATGCCTTCCTGGGCCAGCATGATCGACAACGGTGCCACCACCATGTGGGAGCGCTGGGACGGATACACTCCAGATTTGGGCTTCCAGGATCCTGCGATGAACTCGTTCAATCACTACGCCCTGGGCGCCCTCGGAGAGTGGATCTGGCGCGACGTGGTCGGGATCAATCCCGACGAGGACCAGCCGGGTTACGAGCATTTCTCGATTCGTCCGCGGCCGGGTGGAGGTTTGACGTGGGTGCGTGGGTCCTATCGCTCCATCCGAGGCCCGATCATCAGCGAGTGGCGGCAACACACCGATGTATTCGAGTTGGACGTCACCATCCCCGCCAATACGACGGCGACGGTGTACGTGCCGGCCCAAGCACTCGAAGAGGTCCGCGAGAGTGGCGATGCCGCTGACCGTGCCGCT
>JAHEJO010000065.1 GCA_024638805.1 Acidimicrobiales bacterium | reverse complement strand
GTTGTGGTGAATTCGGCCACGTCGGTCGATGCGGGTCGCAGTCTGGCGCAGTCGTTGCCGGGCGACGCGTCGTACATCCAGGCCGATATCAGCGACCGAGAGCAGTGCACCGCTCTCGTCGAAGGCACGATCGAACGGTTCGGTCAGCTCGACATCTTGGTCAACAACGCCGGATGGACCACGGTCGTACCCCACCACGATCTCGACGGCTTGACCGACGAGATCCTCGACCGGACCTTCCGGGTCAACGTGTATGGCACGTGGTGGCTCACCAAGGCTGCACTCCCGTATCTCCGCCAACGGGACGACGCCAATGTGATCACGGTGACCTCGATCGCCGGTGTGAGGCCGGTCGGCAGTTCGATTGCATATGCGATGAGCAAAGCGGCCCTCAATCACATGACGAAGCTGCTGGCCAAGTCCCACGGCCCTGTACGTTTCAACGCCGTCGCCCCCGGCCTCGTCGCGACGCCCTGGACGCAGGATTGGGACGCTCTGCACGCCACGGTGGCCGAGACCGCACCCGTTCCCCGATCGGCGACACCACAGGATTGTGCCGAAGCCGTACTGGCACTGGTGCGCAACCGCTACGTGTCCGGGCACGTGTTCGTCGTCGACGGCGGATTGACCACGGTCAACTAGTGTCCCGGGCCAGCCGACCGCAGGACTCGATCGGTCGCTTCGCCGGGCGTCGGGTGGCGAATCCAATGATCGCGTCCGACCGCTCACAGCGGTGGCTGCTGACGATCAACACCGCTCCATCGCGCACAATGCGTCGGTTTTCTTCTAGGTTGGGGTGAGCCCTGGTGAAAGGGAAGGACCCCGATGATCCCCGACATCGATCGACTGCGTGCCCGTCGCTGGCTGAACGACCTCAATCGAGAGCGCAGAGAACGCGATCGTGACCATTTCGAATATGACCTCGTGCTCGGCTCGTCCACCATCGAGTTGGTCGAACGCCATTCCGACTTCGTGCTCTCGCTGGTGAGGTTCCGGTACACACGGACGCAAGCGTTGTGGCGCGTTCAGCACGAGACACGCGACGGGCGGTTCCGGTCTGTTCCCATGTTTCCGGCCACCCCCTACCTCGCTGAACTTCTCGACGACGTCGCCGCCATTCGAAGGCATCTGACCCCGTCGTTGCGACGACCCACCCACTCGCTGGTCTGAACCGATTCGGCCCCATCTTCGGGCGACGGTCCTGCACCCGCAATCCAAAGAACGTACAGTTCATCAGTGGAGGAGGTGCGGTGGTGCGCCAGCCGGAACCCGAGAAGCTGATCGCCGAGGTCGGTGCTCCTCTGTTGCTCGACCACGTGGCGCCTCCCTGGGATCCCATGGCGGTCAGGGCCCGGCGGGTGTGCAAGTACTATGGGCAGACTCCGGCGGTCGCCGACGTGAACCTCGACATCCAGTTCGGGGAGGTCGTCGTGGTCATCGGTGCCAGCGGTTCGGGCAAGTCCACGCTGATGCGTTGCCTGGCGGGGCTCGAACCGGTCACGGCGGGAGATCTGGAGGTGCTCGGCATCACCGTCGAGAATCACGATTCGGTCCGCCACGCCCTTCGATTGCGGTGTGGCATGGTCTTCCAGGATTTCAACCTGTTCCCGTTGCTGACCGTCGAGCAGAACGTGTCGATCGCCCAGCGGCTCGTGAAACACAGGAGCAGGGATCAGGCCCAGGATCGCACCATGGCCGCCCTCGAGCGCGTCGGGATGAGCCGTCACGCGGCCAAACGCCCTCATGAACTCTCCGGTGGCGAGCAGCAGCGGGTGGCGATCGCCCGGGCGCTGTGCACCGACCCCGAGCTCCTGCTGCTGGACGAACCCACCGCCTCGGTCGACCCCGAGTTGACGCGGGGCATCATGGAGTTGATCGGCGAGATCTCCGGTGATGACGTCACCGTGGTGATCGTCACCCACGACATGGCTTTTGCCAGAGCGGCGGCCGATCGCCTCGTCTTTCTCCACGACGGGCGAACGATCGAGGACGGCCCCGTGCACCAGGTGCTCGAGCAGCCCCGCCATGTCCTGACCCGTTCGTTCATAGAGCGAGCCCGACTCCTGAACGGCTGGTAGACCCGGTCAGCTCGGCTGATTCGCCGGCGGGCCGTGGATCGCCTTCCAGACCCGCTCGGGGAGCAGGGGCATCTCCACGTGTGTCACGCCGAGATGGGACAGCGCGTCGACGACAGCGTTCTGGACCGCCGGTGTGGCGCCGATCGTGCCCGACTCTCCGATCCCCTTGGCTCCGAGGGGGTTGTGCGGCGTCGGCGTCTCCATCGCGATCCGGACGAAGCTCGGGAGTTCGGCTGCCGACGGGATTCCGTAGTCCATGAAGTTGGCGGTCACCGGGTTCCCGTCGTCGTCATAGGCGAACTCCTCCCACATGGCGTGGGCGATCCCCGCCGCGATGCCCCCGTGGACCTGACCGTCGACCAGCAATGGATTGATGATCGTGCCGGCGTCGTCGCAGGCGACGTACGCCCGGATCCTCACCCCCCCGGTTTCGGCATCCACCTCGACGACGCACACGTGGGCCCCGAACGGGTAAGTGGCGCCGGGCGGTGTGAAGTCGACCTCGGCGAACAGGCGATCATGGCGATCGGCCACGCTTGTGGCAACCGTCGCCCAGTCGAGGTTGACCGCTGGCGTCCCGACGACGTGGAACCTGCCGGACCCGGTGTCGAGGGTGATGTCGGCCGGGTTCGCCTCCAGCAGATCCGCGGCTGCGGCTCTCGCCGCGTCGACGACGGCGGCCGACGCCTCGACCACTGCGCTGCCGCCCAACTGGAGGGACTTGGAACCGCCGGTGCCGCCCCCTCTCGGCACCTCGTCGGTGTCGCCGTGGCGGACGGTGATCTTGTCGATGGCGATGCCGGTCCGGTCGCTGGCCAGCTGAGCGAAGGCGGTGTGGTGACCCTGGCCGTGGCTGGAGGACCCGGTGAGGACGAGGGCGGTGCCGTCGGGGTTCACCTCCAGACTGCCGTATTCACCGCTTCGGAGCGGGTTGGTGATCTCCACGTAGCTACTGACGCCGATGCCGAGCAGGGTCGTGGCGGTCGGATCGGTGCGACGTTGCGCCTGCTCGGCCCGGACGTCGTCGTACCGGGCGGCGTCGAGGGCGGCGTCGAGGGCGGCCTCGTAGTCACCGGAGTCCATGGCCGCCCCTGTCGGAGTTGTCACGGGGAACGACTCGGGTCGATGCAGATTGCGTCGCCGGACCTGGACCGGATCTATCCCGAGACGGGAAGCGAACAGATCGACCATCCGTTCCAGCGCGTGTGTCGCCTCGGGGCGGCCCGCTCCACGGTAGGCGCCAACCGGAACCGTGTTGGTCACCACGCTGCGGCTGGCGAAGCGAACATTGGGGAGGTCGTAGACACCACTGCACATCAGCCCGGTGAATCGGGGAAGCACCGCGCCGATGTCGGGGTAGGCGCCGGCGTCCTGCACGATCTCCAGCGAATAGTGGGTGATCGTTCCGTCAGCCGTGCCTCCCAGCACGCATCGGAAGTCCTGGGCTCGCCCGTGCACCAGTCCGAGCATCGATTCGGAGCGGGTCTCGGCCCATCGCACGGGTGCGCCGAGGGCGCGGGCGATCCGCGCACACACGATGTCCTCCGGATAGTTGCCATTCTTGGCCCCGAATCCGCCGCCGACGTCCGGGCAGATGACCCGGACACGGTCAGCCTCGATGCCACAAGCTCGAGCGAGTCCGTCGCGGGTGCTGTGGGCGCCTTGCGTGCTCGACCACTGCGTCAGCCTCTCCTCCCCGTCGACGATGTCCCATCGCGCCACGGTCGCACGTGTCTCCAAGGGGCACGGTGCCATCCGGTGGTTTCGGAACTCGAGGGAGACCGTGATGTCTGCGGTCTCGATGAAGTCCGACTCTGCAAGTGCGGCGGGAATGGCGAAGGTGATGTTGGTCCCGGCTGAGGGAAACAACAGCGGTGCGTCCTCGGCGAGCGCATCGGCCGGACGCAGGACGAGGGGGAGTTCGCCGTAATCGATGACCACTCCTTCGGCGGCGTCGACACCACCTTCCCGGGTGGTACTCACCACCGCGACGATCGGTTCTCCCACGTAGCGGACGACGTCGTGGGCGAGACGGGATCGGCGCATCTCCCGGTGCAGCATGGGCAACGACGGCGCCACCGGCTCGACGCCGAGTGACTCGGCGGTGAACACCGCGACCACATCCGGATGGGCTTCTGCGTCGGTGGTGTCGATCGACTGCAATCGAGCGTGAGGCATCATCGAGCGGACGAAGGTCACGTGCCAAGCGTCGCCAGGAGCCAGATCGTCGACGTACTTGCCGCCGCTGGTCAACAGGTCCGGATCCTCTATTCGAACGACTCGGGTCCCGATCATGCTCACCGCGCAAAGACTACGGGGCGTCGCGGCGTTGCAGCCAATGATCGTGGGGTCGGGTGGCCCATCAGGGCACCCATCGTCAGGTTCTGAACATGATGCTGATCCGGGGATCGGCGTGGGCGATCTTGGGAATCCCGTGTTGATGGGTGGCCTGGAAGCTGCCGCCCATGACGAACAGGTCGCCGTGACCGAGGTGGAAGCGTTTGGTCGATCCGGGTTCGTCGGGTCGCACCACGAGCGGTCGCCGTCCGCCCAACGAAACGATCGCTACGACCGTGTCACCCGGCGACCTCACCCGGTCACGATGCATCGCCACGCTGTCCTGCCCGTCACGGTACCAATTGGAGCCGATCGACCGGAACGTCCGTCGGTAGTGGTTCTCGAACCATGAGCGGAGATTGGCGAGTCCCGGCACGGTCGCTTCGGGTTCTGCCGATGACCACACAAGCCGGGGTACCTCGACGAGTTGGTCGTACATCGGCCTTCTCTCCGCCCGCCATTCGCCCTTGGCGGCAAGGTCGTCGTACCAGGCGTCGGCCCCCGGCAACCAGTCCTCGGCCAGGTCGATCCAGGCGCCGGTCCCCACGTGGCGGCGGGTTGGCACCCGTCGGTCGGAGGGCACGCCAGGCGCACCGCCGGCAAGAAGTCCGAGCTGGCGTCCCGAATCCATCCTTTCACTGTATACGAACACTCGTTCGGTTGCCCTACATCGGAACGTCGCCGGCCGACGCCGTCGGCCGCGGATTGGCACAATGATGTGTCACCGAACGACGAAGGCTCAGCCCATGACGGATCAACCTCGACCAGCCCCTGCCCGCCAGGACGACAAGGACTGGACCTGGGTCCTCGATCGACCCTGTCCGGAATGCGGAGCCGATGTGGGCGACCTCTCGATCCAACACATCGTCGAACTCAATCGCGAGTGCGCTCGACGGTGGGCCGACGTCCTGATGAAAAGCGAACCGGAATGGGTCCGGACACGGCCCGAACCCGACATCTGGAGCCCCCTGGAGTACGCCTGCCACGTTCGGGATGTCTTCGCCCTGTTCGGACACCGCCTCGCACTCATGGTCGAATCCGAGGACCCGTTGTTCACCAACTGGAACCCCAACGAGACCGCCGAAGCCGAACGATACGACCTCGCCGATCCGGCGGAAGTCGCCGCCCAAATGGTTCGGCTCGCCGGTGAACTGGCCGATCGGTTCGCCGCGCTCGACGCCGGCCAACTGATCCGACCGGGTCGCCGCTCCGATGGTGCGGCCTTCACGATCCAATCCTTTGCCCGCTACGAGATCCATGACCCGCTCCATCACCTGTGGGACGTGACCGGCGAGTCCGTTGCAGGAATGACCCCCTGATCACACCGGCATCGAATCGTGCCTCTATCGTGATCGGTGTGACGTCGCCGGTGAGAATCCTCTGTGTGGCAGCCCACCCCGACGATCTCGACTTCGGCTGCGCCGGAACGGTCGCCACCCTCACCGATGCCGGTCACGAAGTGGCGTACTGCCTCGTTACCGACGGCCAGGCCGGCGGTTTCGACAATTCGATCTCCCGGGAGCAGATGGCCCAGATCCGCCGGGTCGAGCAGACCCGTGCCGCCAAGGTGGTCGGCGTCGAGCAACTGCATTTCCTAGGATTCCAGGACGGGGCGGTCGTTCCCAGCCTGGACTTGCGCAGAGCGATCAGCAAGATCATCCGGCTGGTAAAACCTCACCGGGTGCTCACCCAGTCCCCGGTCCGCAACCTCGAGCGAATCTACGGCAGCCACCCCGATCACCTGGCCACCGGGGAGGCGACGCTGTCGGCGGTGTATCCCGACAGCCGCAACGAGTTCGCCTTTCCCGAACTGCTGACCGACGGGGGCTTGGTCCCCCACAGCGTCCCGGAGACCTGGCTGATCGGCGGTCCGAAGTCCAACCACTACGTCGACATCACCGACACCTTCGATCGCAAGGTGGAAGCGCTGCTGTGCCACGAGAGCCAGATGCAGAACCCCGACGGGCTTCCCGGCATGATCCGCGGTTGGGGTGAACGGGTAGCGATGGAGGGCGGGGTCGGTTCGGGCCGGTTGGCCGAAGGCTTCCGCCGCATCAACACCGCGTGAGCTCCTCCCGTCCGTCGGCTAGGAGAACGGGAGCGCGCCGACACCGATCAGGGCGAGTGCGACAACACCCACACCGATCCGGTACCAACCGAAGATGTCGAAACCTTTCTCGTTGAGATAGGCAACCATCCATCTCACCGCCACCACGGCGGCGCCGAATGCCACCACGAGACCGATCAGTGGGTTGAGCCAACCGAATTCGCTGATGAGCTCGCTGCCATCCTGAAGGCCGGCGTAGGCGGTCGCAGCGCTGAGTGTGATCAAGCCGAGCAGGAAGCTGAATTCGACCGCGGCGCGCAGTGAGAGACCGACGAGGATGCCGGCGATGATCGTGATCAGGCTGCGGCTCACGCCCGGCCAGATCGCCAGAGTCTGCATGAGCCCGATGACGAACGCGTTGGCGACGGTGAACTCGTCGAAGTCCTTGCCGGCACGGTCGAAGAAGCTGGTCCGACCGAGCTGCAGGATCAGGATCCCGCCCACGATCCACGCCGCCGCTATGGGTCCGACCCCGAAGACACGGTCACGGATCAGCGGGAACACGAACTGGGCGATGACGGCGGTCGGTACGAACGCGGCCACCAACGCGATGAGGACCTGGCGGCCTTCGTCGGATCGGCCGAGGACCCCGTCGAGTATCTGGCGAACTCGATCCTTGTAGACCACCAGCACCGCCAGGATCGCTCCGGCCTGGATGCAGATGGCGTAAGCGTCGAGCAGTCGTTCTGCCTCGGCGTCGACGTTCAGGCCGAGCAGTTCGGTGGCGACCAGAAGATGACCGGTGGAGCTGACCGGCAGATACTCGGTGACACCTTCGATCAGGCCGAGGATCACCGCATCCAGTGCACTCAGGCCGAGCTCTGAGCTCTCGGCCGCCGCCATCGCCGACGCCGGTTCTGCCATGATCAGGAGAAGCCCGATGACCGGCCCGCCAAAGGTGATCAGCAACGGTCGGATGCGGGTGGGGCGTGCGGTGATTCCTTCGATGTTTCCACCGTCGGCACTTCGGCGGGTGGATCCAGCACCTCGCTCACTCGGCGGCCGGTTGCTCCAGCGAAATCGAGAGCGACGAGGGTCACCTCGGCACGGTTGAGGGCCGAGGCTGGCGAGCGGCCATTCTGGATGACGTGAGCCGCACCGACATGATCGTGATCGGGGCCGGCCCTGCCGGAGCTGCCGCAGCGATCCGGGCCGCCCGTGCCGGAGTATCAGTGCGCGTCTTCGACAAGGCACCCTACGGCCGGGACAAGGTGTGCGGCGATGGTCTCACACCCCGGGCGGTGGCGGCTCTCGACGAGCTTGGCATCGACATGTCCGATGCTCACCGAATCGCCGGCTTGCGAATGATCGCCAACAAGACCGTGCGCGAGCTGGCCTGGCCCGACGGCACCAAGTTCCCCAATTACGGTGCGGTGTGGCCCCGTCGCCGTCTCGACGCCGCCCTCATCGACGCTGCAGCCCGATCGGGGGCCGAGGTGATATGGGAGACCGAGGCACTGCCCGAGTTCGAAGGTGGACGCGTGGTCGGTGTCAAAGCCGACGGTCGGGTACACACCGCCGACCTCGTCGTCGCCGCCAGCGGCGCCCCTGGGCCGGTCGCCAGGATGCTGGGCGCCGAACGGATCGAGGACGAACCCTTCGGCTTGGCGATACGCAGTTACGCCGAGTCACCACGACATGCGTCCGAGCACCTTGAGGCGTGCCTTACCCTCCGGGACGAACACGGTGTCGCCGTGCCGGGGTACGGGTGGATGTTCCCGGCCGGTGACGGCACCGTGAACATCGGCGTCGGTGCCCTGAGCACCATGAAGGGTTTCCGCAAGCTCAACCTGAACAAGCTTCTCGCCAGCTATCGCAATCTGGTGGAGGACGACTGGCAGCTGGGACCCAACCTCGAGCGCCCCCGGGCCTGGCGCCTCCCGATGAGCGCCCGCCGACGGCATGGTGAGGGGTGGGTGGCGATCGGTGATGCGGCTGGACTCGTCAATCCGATGAACGGTGAGGGCATCGACTACGGACTCGAATCAGGGATGTTGGCCGCCGACCTCTTCGTCGAGAACCCCGCGACAGCACCGGAACGGTACGACCAGCTCGTCGGTGAACGTTTCGACGCCTTTCTCCGCACCGGTCGTCGTTTCTCGTTCCTGATCGGCCATCCGCTGATTCTGCGCAGCGGCCTTCGCCTCGCCGTGGGCACTCAGGCGATCGCCAACATCACACTTCAGGTGATGGGCAACCTGGTCGACTCCGAAACACCAGGCCTGTCGGGCTTCATCTTCAGAAACACCGACAGAGCCCTGCGCATCGCAGACCCATTGCTCCGCAAGACGAGGGCGGCGGCGTAAGCGTGGAGTTCAGCATGGTGCATCCGGTCGACCTCGAACGCTCCGAGTGAGCCTGGACGGTTCTCCCTCCGGCACGGCGCTCCTGATCGGGAGTAGTCAACCGAGTCCTCGGACGCCTCCGCCAGGGCGGTCGAGACCATAGTTGTTCGCGCGCTGACTCTGATGACCTTGGTTTCCCGCACTGACACAAGATAACCAACCGGCGAGGTCGCTGGCCACTCTTTGTGAGATATATCCTATCGGTTACGCCAGCACTGTCTCACCGGTATGACCGCCCTGCCTCTCGGTACAGTCCCGGCCCGTTGACCTCGAGCGCGCCCAGGAACCGCAGGGAGCCGTCGTAGGCCTCTGCGATGAGCTGGGCAGTTCGGCGGAAATCGAGCGGAGAAAGAAGGCGAGGGGCCGGGCCGGGGAGATAGACGACCGGGATCTGATCGGCGGCGATAGGCAGTTCTCTCGTGCCCTGCGACCTGGCGGCAACGAGGGAGGCGAAGGCCAGCGCGTCGAGCATATTCGAGGGGATGGGCGTCTGCTGGTCGGCCCAGATGCAGTCCAACACGACGGCAGATCCTGCACCCATCTGCAACGCCTGGAGTATGGGCACGGTGGAGATCAGGCCGCCATCGTAGTAGTGGTGACCGTCCCGTTCGACGGGGGCGAACACGCCGGGGATCGCAGCCGACGCCAGGATTGCCGAAACCACCGGCCCGGAACGGAACAGTACCGGTGCGACGTTGTCGATCTCCAGTGCCACGGCTCCGAACGGAATCTCGAGATCCTCGATCAGACCGTTGCCGACGAGACAGGTAGCCAGGTTGCGCAGCCCGTCGTTGTCGTACAGGTGGTTTCGGCGCCCGACGATCGGTTTCATCCGGTGGATCAGCCCTTTCCCCAAGACCTCGTCCGGATCGATGTCGACCCAGATTCGGGAGAGTCGGGCGGCCGCACCGACCGGGCGGGCGGCGACGATCGAACCGTTCAGCGCACCTATCGATGTGCCGACGACGAGATCCGGGACGATGCCCGCCTCATCCAGGGCGTGGAGCATTCCCACCTGCATGGCTCCGAAGCTGCCGCCGCCTCCGAGCACGAAGGCCAGAGGACGGGGGAGCGAACCGGCGCTGAGCACGGATCCACTCTAGGAGTTCGATTCGGTTGGGCCGATGACGAGCCCGGACCGGCGGTCGTCGGCCATCCGCTTTCTTCATCGGATCGCCGCGCCTACCGTCGCAGTCGTACATCACACGAGGAGGTCGGGTGCCCGCACCGCTGATCGACGGACTCCAGTACAGCAACTGGGGTGAGCCGATTTTTCGCCAAATGCGTCAGGGAGGCGTCGACGCCGTACACGTGACCATCGCTTACCACGAGACATTCCGGGGGATGGTCGAGAGGATCGAGGAGTGGAACCGGTGGTTTGCACGATTCGGTGAACTGATCATCCCCGGTCGGAGCGGCGACGACGTGCGACTGGCGTCCGACACCGACAGGACGGCGATCGTCTTCGGTCTGCAGACCCCGGACCCGATCGAGAACGATCTCGGTTTGATCGAGATCGTCCACACCCTCGGTGTTCGCTTCATGCAGCTCTCGTACAACAACCAGTCGCTGCTCGCCACCGGGTGCTACGAGCAGGACGATTCCGGGATCACCCGCTTCGGTCGCGAGGCGATCGTCGAGATGAACCGGGTGGGTCTGGTCGTGGACATGAGCCACTCTGCCCAGCGCTCGACCCTCGAATCGATCGAGCTGTCCGAGCGTCCCGTCGCCATCACCCACGCCAACCCGGCATGGTGGTACCCGGCTCGCCGAAACAAGTCGGACGATGTACTGCGCGAGCTTGCCGATTCGGACGGGATGCTCGGGCTTTCGCTCTACCCGCATCATCTCCAGAATGGGTCCGGTTGCACGTTGGACGGTTTCTGTCGGATGGTGGCTGAGAGCGCCGAGCGCTATGGCGTGGAGCACATCGGCATCGGCAGCGACCTGTGCCAGGACCAACCCGACTCGGTGGTCAGCTGGATGCGCAACGGGCGATGGACCAGACAGACCGACTTCGGCGAGGGTTCGGCGTCAGCTCCCGGGTTCCCACCCCAACCGAAGTGGTTTCGAAACAACCTCGACCTCACCGGCATCGCGGCGGGTCTGACCGCCGTCGGTTTCGACGATCCCGGGGTTGAGGCGATCATGGGCGGCAACTGGCTCCGCTTCTTCGATCGGTCCTTCGGGCCCGGCCAGGACGTGCCATCTTGAGCGTGGAGGTCGAGAATCTGTGCGGGGTCGGTGAACTCCATCCTTCCGGCCCGTTGCGAACACCGGCGGAGGTGATGCAGTTGGACCGGATGGGTTGTTTCTTTCCCTCTCGGATCAGCTTCATGCGGGCCCTGCTACGGGATCTGCACGCACATGAGGCAACGGTCGATCGGCGGCTCTGGGACATCGACGAGGACGGATTCGGGCGGGCGGTCTACGTGGTCACCATCGGGGACCGTCCCTACAGCCTGGTCGCCTTCTCGACCCCGTTGGAGGATCGGGCGCGAACCGACCGGGTGATCGCCGAAGCGTGGGACACCACCTACGTGCTGTACGACGGGGTTCCGAGCGGCGAGGAGCTGGACCGGCTGGCGAGTGTGGTCCCCCGGCAGGAGGCGTCCAGGTACACCGAACGGGAGCTCGTGTTGAGCAGGGCGAACCGTTCGGTTCGGCTGTTCGACCACGTGGTCGAAAGCCTGTCCGACGGGCGCCAACCGACCGATGAGATGGTCGGTTCGATCGGCTACCTCATGCGAACCACCGCGGTCTACGGCAACGGCAAGTTCGGCATCGCCGACCGGCGGACCTTGATCGATCGACCCTGCCTGGCCGGGCCGTTCCGGGCCGAGATGTTGACGGTCTGGCTCATCCGCACGTTCACGCTCGAACTCGTCGAACACATCGCAGCCAGCCGGGCACCCGGATCGGCGGCGCAGCTCGAGCGTCGCCTACAACGGCATCTCGGCATCGGGAATGCCACCGGTCTGGGCATGGCGCCGTTCCTGGTCAACCATCCGATGCTCCTCAACAACTGGATGCTCGCCCGCGAGACCGCGCTCGCCCGCGTGAGAGCCGTGCGCAGTGCCGACGCCGACCACATCCGCCGGTTTCGACAGTTGTTGTTCCGAGCCCGGCATCACGTCCAGCAGTGGACGACCGAACATGCGGAGCAGTCGGGGCGAATCTTCACCCTTCGAATCGAGCTGTCACAGGTGGCCGATGTGGTGGATGGCCCGTTCCTCGCATCGGGCGAACCGTGGGATCGCCTGGTCGCGATCTCGTCGCGATGGTCCCAGGAGTGCGGTGAACTCCTCGTGTCGCTCCTGCTCGAACTGTACCCCGACCTCGTCGACGGTCTGGCCGATTGTATGACCGCCACCGAAGTGTCGAGGCCCGATCCGACGATGACCGTCGCCGAACTGGCATCGGAGGTCGACGATCACTTCGCGTGGGCCGTCGCCCTCGACTTCGATTCGCCGGCCAACTCCAGCCGGTTCTGGTACGTGTCGGAGGACAAGCTCGAGCCGCGGCTCGGCGACCGCCGCGCCGATGCGGGAGTCGAGCTCGAATCGCCCCTGGACATCGCCCGCCGTGTGAACCGTTTGGCTGCCGCTCTCGACCGTTTCGACAGCGATGCGAGTGTCGCCGATGTGTTGGCCGAGATGCCCGAACATCGCCACGCCGTGCTCCGAGTCCAGACCGTCGCTCGACATCCCTACAGCGAGCTCCGCAACAACCTGATCGGTGAGGACTGCCGACCGCTCGACATGCTGCGCAGCAAACTCTCCTTCTTCGGCGCATCCAAGTTCGATCCGAAATCGGATCGCTGGACTCGCGTAACCCTCTTCCAGGGGGCGCCGTTGACCGACGAACTGGGTGACACCTTCGCCGATGACTGGTGGTTGCCGGTACTGGATCCGGCCTGATGCAGGTCTCCTTCAACGAGATCGAGACGACGCTGCGAAAGGCAGCTGTTGGCGCCGGAGTGGACGAGGGGACGGCCCGCGAGCTGGCAGCCGCCGGCCGCTGGCTCAGCGAACGGGGGGTCGATGGGGCCGCCGCCGTCCTCGCATCGCTGACGTCCATGCCCGGGCCGTGCCGCTCGAACCTGATTCGGATAGGCGGACCGGGAACGATGGACCGAGCCCTCGAGTCACCTGGTGTGGCGACACGCATCGAGGGCTGTGATGTGCCGTTGGCGCTGCTGGGGCTGTGCGGGGCCGCAGCCGACCAGTTCGGGATCGGAGCACGCCTGCAGGGCGCAGGCTGGTCTGCGGTGGTGTCCGACCGGACGCTGTCGACGTCCGGTGTCGTTCCCCGTGGCCCCGCCGACATCGATGTGGTCGTCGTTGCCGAACCGATCCACCAGCCGGGGTCGACGGTGGATCGACCGACGGTCGAAGCTGAGGTGTGGGCGGCGCTCGAGGAGCTGGCCGCCAGGACGTACGTACCGAGTTCTCCGGAGTCGGCCGCGAGCGCCGGCCCGGGCCACCAAGGAGCGGATTGAGCCCGGCCACCGTTGCCGTATGGTGGCAAATCTGGTGTTTGCGGCGCATTCGGCGGCGGTGGTTCGCTACGTTCGCCGGGACGGTCGGCCCGGCCGGCACGTGAGACCTCAGGGGAGAGAAGTGGGAACAGTGGAGCACACCTCCGGCGGGGCGATCCTCATGGACGGGAACATGGTGAGGGACGAGCTGATCGCCCGATTGGCCGACGCGGTGGTCGCCGAAGGGTCGCCGGTGATCACCCTGGCCACGGTTCTGGTCGGTGACGACAAGCCTTCGCGGGTCTACGTCGGATCCAAACGCAAGAAGGCCGTCGAGGCAGGGCTCCGGAGTCGTCATGTCGAACTGGGTTCCGACGTGACCCAGGCCCAGGTCGATGTAGCCGTACAGGAGTTGGTCGATGACCCCGAGGTTCACGGCATCCTCGT
>JAHEJO010000064.1 GCA_024638805.1 Acidimicrobiales bacterium | reverse complement strand
GGTTCACGCCGGCGAGTGTTTCCTCGACGTGCGGGGGTGTCCTGTCACCCGGATGGGACCCGTCGACCGTCTGTCAGGAAACGGGGTCGTTCGAAGGTTCTGCCCGAGCGACCCGCCAGCTCGCTGCGAGATAGAGGCTCGAATGCACAACCGGACCGGATATCGACGAGGTGACGACGCCGGCGCTGAGAGGGGCCGGGAACCGGCGTGGTACCCGTGATCACGACCACGGAGATCGGTGAGCGGCACGAGCGGCTCCGAGCCGACCTGCCCGTAGCTTCGGTGGGTGCCGAGGTGTTGGAGAGGCTGCGGGTGCTCGTCGTCGCAGGTATCCCGGTAGGGGTCCTGGTCGCCGGCGGAGGTGGCCGCGCGGCCATGTTCGTTCTCCGCCTCACCTCACCCGACTGGGTGCGCGGTGCGACCAGCGACGACGGCTTCGTGATCGGGCGCTTCACCTTGAGCGGCACCTACAACCTGTTGGTGCTGGGCGCGGCGGTGGGGATCATCGGAGCGGCCGCCCACCGGGCGGTGTCACCATGGCTCCTGGGACCCGGCTGGTTTCGGAGGTTGACGGTTGCAGCTGCCGCCGGAGCGGTGGTGGGCTCCATGCTGGTTCACGCTGATGGGATCGACTTCACGGTCCTGGAGCCGACCTGGCTGGCGGTCGGCCTCTTCGTGGCCCTCCCGGCCGTCTTCGGGGCAACGATCGGCGATGCGGTGGACCGGGTGGCCATTCCCGGCTCGTGGACGACACGAGGCCGCCGCCGTTGGGTCCTTCCCCTGGCCCTCCTCGCCGCCTTCCCGCCATCGTTGTTCTTGGTGGCCGTGTCGGCGTTCGTGCTGGTGCTGTGGGTTCCGCTGCGTCGACTGATCGTGCAACGCGGCGGGGCGCCGTTCGGTGTCGGACTCGTGGTGCGTGCCGCGTGGCTGATGATCGCAGTTCTGGGCTTGTTTGCCCTGCTGAACGACATCGACGCCCTCTCGTGATGCCTTTTCGTGTGGATTGCCTGATTGGGTGGAAACGCCGATCCGGCACCGAAGTTCTCGCATCCGGTGGTTGAGGGTTGGAGCGGGCCGGCACTGCTCCGGCTGCGCTCGTTGACACCACACCCCACGTGGGTTCTACTGGCGCACCTGTAATCAAGGGGGCTGCAGCATGATCGTTTCACTCGCCGGCACGCGGGCATTCGTCACCGCCGGCGGTGCAGGCATGGGACGGGCCACCGCGCTGGCCATGCGTGCGGCGGGCGCCGAAGTGTTCACCTGTGACATCGACGCTACAGGGCTCGACACGCTGCCCGACGACGTGGTGACCCGGGTGTGCGACGTCTCGAACTCCGCCGAGCTCGATGCCATCTTCGACGAGATCCTGCCCGGCGGCCTCGACTTCATGATCAACAATGCTGGTGTGGCGGGACCGACCAAGCACGTCGAGAACATCACCGATGAGGAGTGGCGTCACTGCATGGCCGTCTGCATCGACGCACAGTTCTTCTGCGCCCGGAGGGTGGCGCCGGCCTTCAAGAAGCAACGTCACGGCGCGATCGTCAATCTCGTCTCGGCTGCAGGGATCCTCGGCTATCCGACCCGATCTCCGTACGCCGCCGCCAAGTGGGCGGTCACCGGGTTCACGAAGACCCTGGCGATGGAGCTGGGCCCGCACAACATCCGTGTCAACGGGATCGTGCCCGGCAACGTCAACGGCGACCGAATGGAACGCATCATCGCCGCCCACGCTGCGACCGATGGTCTCGATCCAGAGGTGGTGCGGGACATGTATGCGATCGGGACGTCGATGCAGTGTTACGTCGATCCGGAGGAGATCGCCGACCTGATCGTGTTCCTGTGCAGCGACTACGGCAGGCACATCTCCGGGCAGATCATCGGGGTCGACGGACACACCGAAACGCTGTATCCGCGCCTGTGAACCAGCCGACGTGTCCCACCACGGTTGCGCGAATCCAATCGATGATCACGTCGAGCACCTCGACCAAGCGATCGGCGCGGGCCTTCTTGGATTCTTCCCGGGTGCCCGGTCGTGCGAGTCCGATGTGAACCCGATCCAGGATCTCGAGTTCCCGTGCCGCCCGTACACCGGTGCCCTTCTCACTCCAGGTCGCCGCTGACAACGGTTTGGCCGAGGGCTCGAGCTGCGACGAGGCGGCCGGCCTCCCAGCCCGGGGCGCGACCAGCCGCGGGCGGACGGATCGCTGCCACGTCGAACCCTCCGCGAGCCAGCGCCCACGCGATGACCGAGTTCGAGTTCCACATCTCACCCACCTTCGATTCGTCGCGACCCCAGATCAAACGGGGCACCGTCGGAAGGACATCGAGAACCGATCGAGCCCGGGTCGGGTCATCGGTCAACCTGACCGGACTCCCGACCGCATGGTCGACGTCGGGAATCTCACCGTCCCGCCAACGACGAACCTCGTATTGGAAGAGGCGAATGCGGCCGGCCAGCCTGAGACCTACCGGCCCCTGGGCCACCACGCCTCGGCGTTGCCTGTGTGCATCCGGCACCGGCGTCTGCTCGATGACGAACCTGCCGTCCTCAACTCGGATCTCGAGGGCGGAGTGATAGAGGTCGCAGCGGGCCCGCCTGTGCAGCCGTGCCGACGCCGCTTCGTACAGCTTGCCGCTGACCCGCACGACGTCGGCGCCGGCTCCCAGGGGCAGCCAGTAGATGTCGACCGCGCCCACGGGGTGGATCGAGCCATCGGTGCGGTCGAGTTCAGAAGCATTCGCGGGCGGCATGTACGCACCTCCACGAACAGAGTCGTGTATGCCGCAACTTGGGCCCAGTGACCATGGTCCCGACGTCTGCCGTCGTTGGCTAGCGTACGAATTCGACGCTGGGAGGACTGGAGGCGCTGTGTGAAGGCGATGATCGTCAAGGAGTTCCGGCAGATGCGTCGGGACAAGCGTGCGATGGGTCTGATGATCGGGCTTCCGGTGATGCTGCTCGTGATCTTCGGGTACGCCGCCCGTTTCGACGTCGGACAGATCCAGACCGTCGTCGTCGGCCCGAATGCTGTGCAAGTGTCGCAGTCGCTCGATTCCGCCTACGACGTTGTGGAGGTCGACGAGACAGGCGATCGACAGGCCGTCGAACGGATGCTGCGCAACTCCGAGGTCGAGGTCGGCATCGTCACCGGAACTGGGTCCTCGACGATGTTGGTCGACGGTTCCGAGCTGTTCGTTGCCCAGTCCGCGCTACGGCGAATACCGCCGGCCACCCAGCCCGAGGTCCTCTTCAACCCGAACCTCGATACGGCTCCGGTGATGGTGCCGGCGCTGATCGGTTTGATCCTGTTGTTCATCGGTACGGTCGTCACCAGTCTCGGCGTGGTGCGCGAGCGCGAACAGGGGACACTCGAACAGCTGGCGGTCATGCCCCTACGACCGGTCGACGTCATCGTCGGCAAGATCGCCCCCTATTTCCTGGTGGCGCTGTTCGACATGGCGGTCGTGACGATCGCCGGCCTGCTGTTGTTCAACGTGCCCTTCGTCGGGTCGTGGCTGGTCTTCGGCCTGTTCGGATTGGTCTTCCTGTTCGTGGTACTGGGTCTCGGCGTGGCGATCTCGACCGTGTCCAAGAGCCAGGGCGAGGCTGTGCAGTTGGCAATCATGACCCTGCTTCCCCAGATCATGTTGTCCGGCATGATCTTTCCGCTCGAATCGATGGCCGCCGGCGTGCGCTGGATCGGCTACCTGCTCCCGTTGACCTGGTTCATCAAGGGTGCCAGGGGCGAGTTCCTGAAGGGACCCGACTTCTCGGCGTTGGCTCTGCCTCTCGCCCTTCTCACCTTGATGGCGGCGGTCGTCTTCGGGGTGGCCATGTATCGATTCCGCGGGGATCTCGCGCCCAAACGAGGCGACGCGGCCCAGGAGGCTCCGTTTACGCCGGCGGCATCGTCATGAGCTGGTCGGTCGAAGATCTCAGCGTCGCATATGGTCGCACGGCCGCCCTCGAGTCGGTCACCGTGCACATCGAGCCCGGAGTCGTGCACTCGGTGATCGGTGGTGACGGGGCCGGGAAGACAACACTGCTGCGCGTGCTCGTGGGGCTCGTGCTCGATCATCGGGGCGGAGTGCACCTTCCGTCCCAGGATCGGATCGGGTATGTCCCCTCCAGGGGCGGGATCTTCCGCGATCTCACCGTCGACGAGAACATGGCCTTCGTCGCCGCCACCCATCGGCTGAAGTCGTGGCGGCCACGAGCGTCGGATCTTCTCGAACGCTCCGGTATAGCGTCGTTCCGAAACCGATTGGCGGGTCAGCTGTCCGGGGGTCAGCGTCGCAAGCTGGCGGGTTCGATGGCGGTCCTCGCTCACCCCGACCTGCTCGTCCTCGACGAGGTCACCACCGGCCTCGACCCGGTCAGTCGAATGGAGCTGTGGCGACTGATCGCAACCACCGCCGCAACGGGCGCCGCGGTCGTGTCGGCCACGACCTACTTGGACGAAGCCGACCGAGCTGGCCAGGTCGAGCTGCTCTACGACGGCCGTCAGCTCGCGTCCGGATCGCCGGGAGCGGTGACCGCGGCGATGCCGGGAACGATTAGGGACCAGGCTGCCCCGGATGACCCGTCGACCGCATGGCGCCAAGGTCACCGGTGGCATCAGTGGCATCCGGAATCGGCGGATGCCACTGACCATCAACCGACACTCGAGGACGCTGCCATCGTCCTCGAACTCCTCGCCAGAAAGGCCGGCGGATGATCGTGGCTCAGGCGCGGGCGGTCACCCGCAACTTCGGATCGTTCACCGCCGTCGATCGGGTGGACCTCGATGTGAGCTCCGGGGAGATCGTCGGCCTCCTCGGAGCCAACGGCGCCGGCAAGACGACCCTCATCAAGATGCTGCTCGGATTGCTCGCCCCGACCTCCGGATCGATCGCCCTCTTCGGAGAACCACAACGGGCCCAGCAACGCCGCCGGATCGGCTACGTCGCGCAGAATCTCGGGCTCTATCCCGACCTCACCGTCGCCGAGAACCTGGAGTTCCGCGCGCAGATCTTCGGCACGACGCCGTCGGTGGAGATGGCCACCGGTGACGGCACGGACCTGCTCGTGCGGGAACTACCGCTCGGCATGCAGCGACGAGCCTCATTCACCGTCGCGATTCAACACCGACCTGATCTGCTGATCCTCGACGAGCCGACGTCGGGTGTCTCGCCTCTCGCCCGCAGTGAACTGTGGGACATGATGCGCCGAGAAGCGGATCGGGGAGCCGGCGTTCTGGTGTCCACCCACTACATGGACGAGGCCGTGCACGCTGATCGCCTCCTCGTCATGGCCGGCGGAAGTATCGTCGCAGCCGGTTCGGTCGGCGAGATCATCGGCAGCCGCCGTACACTCCTGGTACGGACCGACCGGTGGGCCGAGGCGTTCACCCTCCTCGACGACTCCGACTACTCCGTGATCCTCGACGGGCGAGACTTGCGTGTCCTCATGAGGAGTGATGATGACGCTCGAGCAGTGATCGGGCTGCTGGAAGGGGCGGGCGTGGCCGTGCAGACCACGGTCGGGCCCGCGACCCTCGACGAGACCATGGTGGAGCTGAGCACCTGACCACGGATCCGAGTGGACGTGCGGTGATCACGCCTGCACGCCACGCCTGTGACGTTGTGGGTTCAGTTGTCCCGGTCGTCTCGGCGGCCGGCACCTCGATCGTGACCGTTCCGTCAGGTTCGGTCGTGCCGCGGCCAACCTCCACGCCCTCTGCGACCATCACCAGGATCTCGGCCATGTGGACCGGGCGTGCTGCACATTCGGGTCGGAGTGGATCGGTCTCGACTGGGCAGACCAGACTTCTGGCTATCGATCTTCCTTCGGCTGTGCGCGATGATCGACCCATGCTCGATCATCTCTCGATCCAATGCTCCGATCCCACCACCAGTGCCGGATTCTACGATGCCGTTCTGGCGCCGCTCGGCGGCACGAGACTCATGGACTTCGGTCCGGTGATCGGCTACGGGACGCCGCCAATGCCCGACTTCTGGATCGGCCCTCACGACAGCGGTGAAGGATTCCGCGAGTCGCACATCGCGTTCACGGCTCCGGACCGTGGCTCGGTACGGGCGTTCTTCGACGCTGCGGTCGCTGCCGGCGCCGAGGTGCTCCACGAACCGCGCCTGTGGCCCGATTACCACCCCAACTACTTCGGTGCCTTCGTGCGCGATCCCGATGGCAATAATGTCGAGGCCGTCTGCCACGTCCCCGAATGAGCTGAGACGACCTCTCGGAGTGACCGGTTCGGCAGCTCTGTGCGTCGCTGGGCGGTCCCGGCACAACGGAGTGTGAACCAGAAGTAAAGTTTGGCCAAGTCGCTGGCTCGAGTAGGTGCCGGGTGCTAGAACCGGCACAAGTGCGAGCGCTTGGGGAAAGATGTCGGTTCACGTTCTGATTGCGGCCGCCGAACTCGATCCGCTCGTGAAAGTGGGAGGGTTGGGCGAGGCGACAGCGGGTCTGGCCCGCTGTCTCGACCTTCTCGGTGCGCGGGTGGATGTCGTGATCCCCGACTATCCGGTCGAGTTCTCACACCACCTCGAGTGGACCGTGCCGGTGCCCGAGTGGGCGGGCGGACAGGCTCAGGTCCGGTCGGGTTACCTCGACGACATCGGCGAGATCCACGCGGTGTCGGTACCCGGCATCCAACGTCCTCACCCGTACAACGACCCCGCTAACGGCCACGACGGCTGGTTGGACAACGACCGACGCTTCTACGCCTTCGGCGCCGCCGTTGCGGCCGTGGCCCACGAGCTCGAGGTCGAGGTGCTCCACCTCAACGATTGGCACACGGCGAGCGCGGTGGCGTGGTTCCCGCCGGAGCGCACCATGCTCAGTATCCACAACCTCGCCCACCAGGGCGACGCAGATCTCGGCTGGCTGCCGGCGTTCGGCGACCGAGCTCGGGCATTCGAACACCTGGGTCGCTGCAACCCGCTGGCAGCGGCGATCCGGCTGTGCAGACGGGTGGTCACCGTCAGCCCCGGCTATGCACGTGAAGTGATGACCCCCGCGTTCGGCTGCGGGCTGGAGGGGGAGTTGGCGGCCCGTGCCGATCCGTTGGTCGGGATCCGCAATGGGCTCGACCAACAACTGTGGAATCCCGCCGAAGATCGCTATCTCCCGGCCAATTTCTCTTTCGGTGATCTTCAGGGCAAGGCGGTCTGCCGCAAGGAGCTCCTCCACCGCACCGGCTTGGAGGAGACCCCAGCACCGGTCGTCGGCATGGTGACACGATTCGTCGATCAGAAAGGCATCGACCTGGTGCTCGAGCTGGTGTCGTTCCTGTCCACCGTTCCTGCGGTCCTCGTGGTGCACGGCACCGGGGACCGGGCACTGATCAACGCCGCTAGGAGGGTCGCTTCGATGTCCCCAGCTCACATGAGGGTGGCGGACGGCTATCGCGAGGATTTCGCTCACCTCGTCGTGGCCGGTAGTGACCTCATGTTCGTACCCAGCAGGTTCGAGCCGTGCGGACTCACGCAGATGCAGGCGATGACGTGCGGGACGATCCCCGTGGTCACCGAAGTCGGCGGCCTGGCCGACACGGTGATCGACACCGACCGCCATCCCGGCCGGGGTACGGGATTCGTCGCTTCGACACCGTCGGTGCCTGCACTGCTCGATGCCCTTCACCGGGCGTGCCGAGGATGGCGGAACCGGCGCCGCCGCAACGCAGTTCAGCGCCGCGGGATGACGACCGACTGGACCTGGCACAAACCCGGTCAGCAGTATCTGGAGATCTACCGGGACCTGGCCGCCCTCACGGCGAGGTCAACGCCACGGCCTCAGCGGCCATCACAATCGTCTCAACGTGCCGTTGACGTTGAGCCTCGTCATCTGGTTCACCTCGAGAGTGGACCGGTACCGAACGAGTCCCCACCAGCGGCGCGTCGGGCCGACGATGTGAGGCCGGCCGTCGCTCAGGCTCGTTCGGCATAGGCCCGCGGGAACCTGGCCAGGAATGCGATCGCCAGGCGCAGCTCCCGCTGGTCGACGAACTCGCCGATTTTGTGGGTGTTCTGTTCGATCCCGGCGCCGAATCCGAACATGGCGGGGTGCTTGAAGCCACCGGCTTCCACCCACCCTTTGGTGGTGGGCACGTCGATGGTGGTGTCGGTGGCGGGAATCGGATAGCCCACGCCATCGGTCGAGAAGATCCACCGGTCGACCCGGGCCTCGGATCGCATGCCTCCGTCCTCACGGGGCGACGGCACGACATGAGGAGAAACGACGGACTCATAAACGTCGACGGCTGTCTCGATCGCGTCGTGCTCGGCCGGCGTCGCCCATCCCATGTAGATCTGGGGGTTGCCCGGTGTGTAGCCCCGCCATGTCACACCGTCGTAGACCGGCACCTCGACATCCACGGTCAGTCCCGCCTCTCGAGCGAACCGCACCGATTCGAGCGCCTCGACGTCGGCCCGCGCTCGCTCCGGCACCTCGCCCACGGTCAGCCGGCGGTCGAAGCGGAAGGTGAACCGATCGGGGACCGCACAGTCACTGGGCGTTTCCAACCTGGACCATGAGGCGGTGCGGGTGCCGTGCCCCAGGAACGGGTCGTCGAGGAAGCCGTCGCGCTCGTCGTAGCGGCGGGCGGCTTCGGCGATGATGGCGCCACCGAACTCGAGCGGGTTCAGGCCTTCCCACGGCATCGATCCGTGGCAGGAGCGACCGGTCACCGTCACCTCGATCTGCATCCTGCCACGCTGGCCCCGATAGATCCCCAGCGCACCCTTGTCGGCGTCGCCGGTCCCTTCGGTCAGGATGACGACGTCGGGGATCATGCCCGGCGACGCCCCGGGAAGGACCTCCTTCATCACGTACATCGGAGCGGCACCATCGTTGTCCTCCTCGCAGGCGGTGGCGTAGGAGCGAATGATGACCCCGCGCAGCGCTCCCTCCGGAGCGAGCTCGATGGCGATCTTGGTGGCCACTATCTGCGACACGACACCGGCGAGCTGGTCGGCTGCGCCCCGGCCGAAGATCAGATGGTCCCACTCGTCGTCGGGCGGAAGATGACCCAACTGGGACCGGAGGAAGTCGCGATCCACTGCGTCGATGTCGACCAGCCCGTCATAGGCGTCGATACCGACCAGCTTCTCCCGCCACGACGAACGTAACGCCTGCACCGTGTCGGAATGCCCGTCGAAGTACACCACCTTCTTGTCGTCGGGATGGACGCCGTCGCCCGGGTCGAACACGGTCCACACCAGACTGCCGTAGTCGTCGAACCACACATCTTCAGGGAATCGCACGGCGCCGATGTCGATGATCGTCTGCTTCAGGAACTCCAGGCGCGGCCCTTCGTGATTGCTCAAGCCGGAGAGCGGGTCCCCACCCTCGTCGATAGGACGGTCCACGTAGTCGGCCGGGATCCGGATCGCTTCCTTCAAGATCGTCGCCGCCAGCGGCAGGTAGAACTCGCTGAGCTCGACGACGCGTGCGTCGAGTTGGCTATCGAGTTGGTCGTCCACTTCGGTCATCGGTTTGCCTCCTGTTCGAGCGATGTCAGCGCTGCGGCCAGATCAGGGACCTTCGCCCCGGCCAAGAGCGCCATCACCACGTACATCTTCCAGTTCGCCTCCCGGGCGACGTTCACCTTGTGCAGGTCCATCACACCCGGGCTGACCTCGGCTCCGATGTCGGCCGGCAGGCAGTGCATGTACAAGGCGGAACCGTCCTTGGTCAGGCTCATGCGACGCTCGTCGCAGATCCAATCGGTGTGGAGCGCGTTGCGCTCGAGCGCTCGTCCTTCTATGGCGGCGAGCTCGTCCTTGTCGCCGGCGGCGTTGGCGCCGACGCGCGCGAGCATGAGATCGTGGGCACCCCAACTCTTGGGGTACACGACGTCGGCGTCGGCGAACGCTTCGTCCATGTCGTCGACAACCCTGAAGGAGCCGCCGCCAGACGCATTGCCCTCAGCCGTCTCCATCGTGGCCTCGGTCAGCTGGTAGCCGCTTGGGTGGGCCAGGGTCACGTGCGCTCCGAACCGGGTGAGCAGCGTGATGAGCCCCTGGGGTACCGACAGCGGTTTGGCGTAGGAGGGGGAGTAGGCCCAGCTCACCGTGATCTTCCGTCCGGCGAGATCGCCGAGATTGTCCTCCAACCACAACAGGTCGGCCATCGACTGGGTCGGATGGTCCACGTCGCATTGCAGGTTCACGATCGGAACCTGACGATGGTTGCCGGTGGCCCTGAGGTACTCGTCGATCCCGCGTTTGATGTCCCGGATGAACGCGTTCCCTTCGCCGAGGATCAGGTCGTGTCGGATTCCCATGGCGTGAGCGTTCATGCCCAGCATGGCGCCGGTCTCGGCTGCGGTCTCTCCATGCGACACCTGGGTGGAGGAACCGTCGACGATCACCGGCTGCATGCCGAGCCGGGCGGCAGCACCCGCCCAGGCGCTCTTGGTGCGGGTTGATTGGTCGAAGAACACCGCCCACGCGAGTTCGTTGGGGCACAGCGGCGTGCGAATTCCGCGTCCGTCGAGTCCAGCGAGGGTGCGGGCCAGAGCCCTCAGGGTGTCGAGGTCGTCGACGGACCACTCCTGTGTGGTGAGCAGACTCTTGTTTAGGACCGCATCGAGAGCGTCCTGGTCCAGCGGCGTCGAGGTCGGAGTGGAGGTCATGGATCTCTTCGCTCTCGGGCGGCGGCGAATGTCCGCCGGATGTGGGTGCCGGCTCGACCGTCGATCGCCTCGACGAGATCCTCGGGCAGGCAGATGATCGCTTCGCCGTCGATCGCGTCGAGGAAGTCGACGGCCGCTTCCATCTTCGGGGCCATGCTGCCGGCCGCGAACCGGCCGTCTTCGAGCAGCCCTCTGACTTCGTCCACGGCCAACTCCGGTCGAGCGATGGGGGTCTCGGAATAGTAGTCCTCGTAGACGTAGTCGACGCTGGTCGTGATCACCAGCCTGGGTGAACCGAGTCGTACGGCGAGCAACATGCTCACCTTGTCCTTGTCGATCACCGCCTCCTGGCCCACGACCTGGCCGTCGTCGGTTCGGCTGACCGGGATTCCTCCACCCCCGCAGCAGATCACCGCGATACCCAACCGGCAGAGCTGTTCGATGGTCGACAGCTGGACGATGCGGAGCGGCTCGGGCGAGGCGACCACGCGTCGAACCCCTCGCTTGGGATCCTCCATGATCTGCCAGCCCCGATCTGCGACGAGCTGTGGGGCTTCGGCGGGTTGGTAGAACCGGCCGATCGGTTTGCTCGGCTCGCCGAAGGCGGGATCATCCGGATCGACCTCCACCTCGGTCACGATCGTGACCACCGGGGTGTCGTCACCCCGCCGGCGCAGTTCGGCTCGCAACGCCCGCTCGATCATGTAGCCCATCGCTCCCTGGCTGTCGGCGACCAGTGAGTCCAGCGGAACCTCCGGGAGTGTTTCTCGGGCAAGTTCGGAGCGCAGCTGCATGAAGCCAACCTGGGGCCCGTTGCCGTGTGTGAGCACGAGGCGCTCGCCCCGTTCCAGGAGGTCAGCGACCGGTTTCATCGCCACCCGAGTGACGGCGAACTGGTTGGCCACCGTCGGCGGCAGGTCCGGATCCAGCAGGGAATGACCACCGATGGCGACGACGATCGGCCCCGACGATGGGTTTTCGGGCACACAGCCTCCGTTCCGTGGCCCATCGACGACCGATCGGCGCTGTGTCCGATCCTGCCCCAACCGAGCCGTGCTGTCGAGGGGCACTAAGTCCCCCCGCCCACCCGGGGCCCGGAGATGGTTGTGTTGCTGGAAGAGGCTCTGGGTTGACCCGAGTAGGATTGTGATCCAGTCGACGCGAAGGAGACGCATGCACCAGCTGGTGGGATATCACCGACCGAAGTCGATCGCGGAGGCCGTCGAACTGCTGGCCCGAACCGACCGGCGGATCCTCGCCGGTGGTACGACGATCCGGCACGACGGCGCCGCCGACCCGGTCGAGCTCGTGGATCTCCAAGCACTCGGTCTCTCGACGATCGCTCAGGACGGTGAGATCATCCACCTCGGCGCGACCGTGACCCTCGAGGCCATGGCTCAGAATGAGCTCGTCCCCGAACTGATCAGGCGAACGGCCCGAGCTGAGCTCCCCAGCACGCTTCGCCCGCTCGCCACCATCGGAGGCACGATCGGGGCCGGCGAAAGCGACAGCGTGCTGCTGGCCGCGCTGCTGGTGCACGAGGCGGTGGTGCATCTTGCCGACGACAGATCGTTGGCGCTCCCGACGGCACTGGCCGACGGTCTCGGTTCGGGTGCGGTGATCATCGGCATCGACGTCATTGCCAGCGGGGCGACGGCCATGGCATCGACGGCTCGAACCCCCGCCGACCGACCGATCGTTGCGGCGCTGGCACGGTCGGGACACGACGGCATCCTGCTGGCGCTGTGCGGTGTTGCGTCCACGCCGCAGTTGGTCGATCCGACCGGGCTCGACCGACTCGATCCGCCGGCGGACTTTCGCGGTTCGAGCGCCTACCGACGACATCTCGCGAGGGTCCTGTCGGCCCGCGTGCTCGAGGGCCTCCCATGACGATGATCTCGTTCGAGCTCAACGGCGAGCCAGCAACGATCGAGGTCAGGGCTCACGAAACCCTCTTCGCGGTTCTTCGCCGCTTGGGTATGTTCTCGGT
The DNA here is from genome assembly GCA_024638805.1 of Acidimicrobiales bacterium. GTDB lineage: Bacteria > Actinomycetota > Acidimicrobiia > Acidimicrobiales > SZUA-35 > JABDIY01. The sequence continues at coordinate 1,322 of JAHEJO010000064.1, read as the reverse complement.
CAAATATGGATCGGCGACCGGTGAAACCGGTGCCGCCGCCGTGCTGTTCGACGGATCCCTCGTGTCGTCCGACAAGGTGCTCGCGCTTCAGGCCGACGGTCACCGTGTCGCCACCGTCGAGTCGCTCAACATCGAGAGTGGCCTGCACCCGATTCAGGCCGCGTTTGTCGCCACCGGCGCGTTGCAGTCCGGCTACTCGGCCGGGGCCATGGTGCTCGGCACCCTGGCGCTGCTCGCCCGCGACCCGGACCCGAGCGACGATGCCATTCGGGACATGCTCTCGGGCATTCTGGATCGCGAGTCCGGTTACGTGAAACCCGTCGAGGCGGTGCGCCGAGCCGCAGCCCTCCTCCGCGGTCAGGACGTCGAACCGTTCGGACCGCTCATCGTCCCGCCGATGACCGACGGCATCAATCCGGCCGACGTCGACCCGGATGATCCTGGTCCGATCGCATCTACCGCAGTTCCCCGGCTCGTCCCATCGGTCGACGTCCCCACCATGGCCGTTGTCGGCAAGCCGGAGGTGAAGGTCGACGCGCTGAAGCTCGTGAAGGGGAATCCGGCCTTCACCGACGACATCGAACCGCGCGCCATGTTGTACGCCAAGGTCCTGCACAGCCCTCACGCCCATGCCCGCATCGTCGACATCGACGACGCTTCGGCTCGAGCGCTGCCGGGTGTGCACGCGGTGCTGCATTACGGGAACACGCCTCGGGTCAAGTACGCCTCCGGTGGTCAGTCGTGGCCCAATCCCCACCCGTATGACCAAGTGAGCTTCGACAACAAAGTGCGTCACGTCGGCGACCGGGTCGCTGCTGTTGCCGCCGAGTCGATCGAGATCGCCGAGGAGGCGGTCCGGCTGATCGATGTCACTTACGAGGTGCTCCCAGCTGTGTTCGACGAATTGGACGCGATCGCGGCGGGTGCGCCGGTCATCCACGACGAGGACGACACCCACGACATGTACGACGGCGAGCGGAACGTCGTACATCGCTTCGGGGCCGAGCGCGGTGACGTGAACGATGCGTTCGCAGCCGCCCCCCACGTGTTCGAGGGAACGTTCCGTGTCCACCAGGTGCAGCAGGTGCCGATCGAACCGCACATCTCGATCGCCTGGCTCGACTCCGACGAGCGGATGGTGGTGCGAACGGCCACCCAGGTCCCCTTCCACACCCGGCGGATGCTCGCCCCGTTGATCGGGATGGAGGTGAAGAACATCCGGGTGATCAAGCCGAGGATCGGTGGCGGCTTCGGCGCCAAGCAGGAGATGCTGATCGAGGACATCGTCGCTCATCTCGCCATCGCCACCCGCCGGCCGGTTC
>JAHEJO010000187.1 GCA_024638805.1 Acidimicrobiales bacterium | reverse complement strand
CTCAAGACCCCCGTCCGAACGCCCGTCGCCAACGCAGTACGACCAGATGCGACGGACTCGTCCACGAGTACCGAAACGCTGCCTGACCAGCCACGACCCAATACTCGACCCCCACAGGGTGAGCCGAGCACATCCCCGTTCTGGACCCACATCCTCGACAGGATGAGCATCACCTGACTTCGTCGAGTGGAAACCGACGCGCCGTGCACCGTGCGGGCGCGACCCGTGTGAGGTACCGCCGGTGCCGTCGGGCGACGTGACAAGATGCGTCCCTCGAAGTCCCAGACAAAGGACCTCATGCCGAACACCTGCCATCGCCTGTTTGCCCAGACCCTCGCGATCCTCCTCGCCATCGCATTGTGGGCCACGGCGTGCTCCGGAGCTGAGGATCCCGCACCAGCCGCCACGAACGGGCCGGACACCCCGGTCGATGAACCGGGCACCTCTGCCGCCGAGACGCCGACCGACTCGCCCTACGCCACCGAGCAGCTCGGATTCGACGACGTCGACTTCACCATTCCCGATCCGTCCGACGACACGGTCCTCGATCCTGCCGCCGACGTGCCCGTGTACGCCACCGCCGGCGATCTCATCGACGCCGGCGTGGCGTCGGGGGCGTTCACCGAGATCGAAGGCGTTCGCGCCGTCGTGAGTGTGGTGATGAGCGAACTCTCGGTCGAGTCCGTTCCCGGCCTCGACCTCGTCCCGTCGCGCGATCACCCGGGCATCCTCGACCGGGCCGAGCGGCTCCTCCAGGATCAATCGGTCGATGCGGCACAGCGAGCCGATCTCGCCCGGCTCACCGCGTTCTTCTTCGCCGATGATCCCCGATCGGGAGCAACGGCGACCGACTCCGGCACCGACGACGAGGAGGGTGCCTTCGGCGAGGTCCGTCTGGTGAGCCTGGCACAGTCGACCACGACCGTCTGCCAGCTCAACGAAGCGTTGGTGTTCGGTGCCACCGAGACCGTGCTCTGCTACAAGGAGTTCTCCAACGACGAAGGCGACACGGTGCTCGTCGCCGACACGCTCGACGCATCCGACCAGTCCGACCGGATCTTCGAGCTCATCGAGCTGGCCCGATCCGGCTATCTCCAACTGGCGGGCAGCACGCTTCCTACGGTGCGCATCCTGCTCAGCACCGACCTCAGCCCTCCCGACGCCGAATCGGCCGCGGGAGGGAGCGCCGCCCACGTGTTGGGACACTCGACGAATCCGTGCCGGGTGGCCGTGTTCGCCGACACCTCGATCTACAGCAGCGTCGAGTTCGACTACGTGCTCACCCACGAGCTGTTCCATTGTGTGCAGAACACCTGGGGGGGCAGCCTCGAGGCCAGTCCGACCGTGCAAGAGGGCGGCGCCACCTACTTCTCCCAGCGCCTACTCGACACATGTGCGACCGGCCTGCTCACCGCCTACGGCCCGCGCCTCGACGCGTCGACGATCAACACGTCGGTGCTCGACACCGGTTATGCGAGTTGGTATTTCTGGAGGTTCCTCGACGACCACGGCCACCTCGGCCCGAACGCGATCTCGGCCGTCCACCAACAAGTCGCTGCCGGCGATCCACTCGACCAGGCCCTCCTCGCCGCCCTCGATGAACCGGCAGAGGTCCTCAACGAGTTCTACGTGCGCATGGTCGGCCCCGGGCTTGCCTGTGGCCTGCAGGGCGCAGCGTTCCTCGGCGGCCCTCCCGACATCACCGCTCCCGGTCCGGTCGATCTCGCGTCGGAGTTCTGGGTCGGAACCCGCTACCTGCTCACCTACGTTCAACGTAAGCACTTCGAGCAACGACGTTCGGGTGTCGAACCGATGGGCATGGCCGAGTTCGGCTCGGTGGCCGACGCGAGTGCGTGGACGGTTCTCGAGCCCGACATCCGCACGCGCTGCAACGAGCTTGAGTTGTGGGCGGTCGTCGTCACCGCTCCCAACCCGACCACCAGCGCGGTGCAGACCATCGATGTCGACACCGCCGACGATGCCGACTGCGATCCGTGCCTCCTGGGCAGCTGGACGATCGAGCTCGCCACGATGTCGAAGTACTTCGAGGGCTTCGCTCCAGATGGCGCCAACGTCTCCCTTGACGGCGACTGGACGCTCGAATTCACCGCCGACCCCTCCACGATGAGCGACACCCGCAACCTCGCCGTGACAGTCAGCCTCGACGACCTGGGGATTGGTGGTCCGGCGACACAAGTCGTTGGCAGCGGCAGCGGGTCGTTCTCCTCGGATGGGTCGAACTTCTCCGTCAGCGGATTCACCGACAGCACCCAGGCCTCGGTCGGAGGGTGGAGCTCGCCGTGGAGCACCAGCACTAGCGGCGGCGCCACGCCCTACACCTGCGACGAGACCACCCTCACGTTCCAGATGCCAGGCGACGACCTCACCATCTCCGCCACACGCCAACCGGTGCTGCCGAAGGGCGAGCCCTACTTCGGCTGAGCGGCACCGTGCGATCACGGAGCCGTTTGGCCGAAAACGGCGAAACCCCAGGCGGCCCGAAAATCGGGTTTGACCTGGGATTTCTTGGTGTACGCCCCCTGGGACTTGAACCCAGAACCTGCGGATTAAGAGCGACCTCAGACCGGTTCCAGGCGGTACCGGAAAGTGGCGAAAAGTGTCGTTGAGCTGGGCAAACGCGCAGAAGCGAGTTGTGGATCGTGTGGGGATATCCCTGTGCATAACGCGTGATCACGGATCTGTTGTGACCACCTCGTGACCACGGCTCCTCTGCTCAGCTCGGTGGATTACTGGGCAGCATGAGGCGAACCGCGCCACCGCTGTCCACCGCTGTCTCGTCGCCCGTGACGGTGTCGATGAAGTGGAATTCGTCGGTCTCCCAGGTGCTCCAGAGCACGTATCGCCCGTCGAAGTCATCGAGGTGCGCGATTAGGGGCATTGCTTGATCTTGTGTGTAGACGGTCGCCCCGGTGTCGAGATCGACCACCCGCAGGCGGAGGACGCCGGTCTCTCGAATGGCGGAAGTCGCCGCTTGTCCCCATCGGCTCCACTGCTCGTCGATGGGCAGTGCGGCGACGTCGTCCCAGCTGTTGGCGCCGAGGTCGGTGGGGCTGGGCGTGTACTCGGCGATTGCGAGCAAGTTCCCGTCTGGGGAGAGGCGGGGTTGCAGCTCGCACCAGCGGCAGCGCTGCGACCATGGGTTGGTGGCTACGTCGATCTCGTCACCGGCGGTGTCCCGGAACACGACGCCGGACGAGAGAGGTTCCTCCTCCCACCACAATCTGGTTGTGCTCACCGAGACCGCCAAATCGCCGCCCATCGACGATGGAGGGCGCTCGCCGCTCTCGAGCGGACTGCAGGACTGGTACACGCGGCTGTCGCCGGTGAGCAGGTCGACGAGCACGAAATCGGTCGCGTCATTCTCCTCGCAGGTCCCGGTACTCCTTCCTCCAGTGAGTGCCAGGGTCGGACGCCCGGCCACTACTGCGGTGAAAGCGGGGTAGCCGGAGGTGGCGAGCACGACCGGTTCGGTTGCACCGGAAGGCAAATGCTCGACCGTGGCTGTATCACCGACGAAGGCATAGGTGACGATTCCACCGGCGCCGTCGTCGAGCGCGATCTCCACGTCACTGCGGCCCGTCACTTGGGTGCGTTCCCCGTCGACAACGCGGAACACGCCTTCGGGCCCGGCGACCAGATACGACGGGGATCCAACGGTCATGGGTTCCTCTGGAGTGTCGGACGCCTCGATATCCGGCGCAGATTCCG
>JAHEJO010000063.1 GCA_024638805.1 Acidimicrobiales bacterium | reverse complement strand
CTGTCGCTCATCCCCTCGTCGATCTGGTGAGCCGCTACGCGCGAACCCATGGACCGTTCCTGACCTCGGAGCTGTGCGCTCGGCTGTCGGTCGAACCGGCCCGGGCCGAGACCGCACTGGCTGAGCTGGAACGCCAGGGTCGCGTGGTTCGGGGCGAGTTCCGCCCGGATGGCACGGAGCGTGAGTGGTGCCACAGCGACGTGCTCCGCACCCTTCGCCGGCGGTCTCTGGCCGCTCTGCGCTCCGAGGTCGAGCCGGTCGAGGGTGAGGTCCTCGCCAGGTTCCAGGCGTCCTGGCAGCATGTGGGATCCAGGCTCACCGGGGTGGATGGTCTGGCCGAGGTGCTCACCGCTCTGCAGGGAGCGGCTCTGCCGGCGTCGATTCTCGAATCCGAGATCCTCCCCGCCCGCCTGCGTGACTACAACCCAGCCGATCTCGACACACTGCTCACCGCCGGTGAGGTGGTCTGGGCGGGCGCCGGCGCTCTGGGGGTCGGTGATGGGCGGGTTCGGCTCGTCTTTCGGGATCAAGCACCGCTTCTCATCCCCGATGGCGATGATCCTCCGATCGGCGAGGTCCACGATGTTCTGCGGACCTTCCTCACCCTCCGGGGGGCGGTCTTCTGGAACGACCTGGTCGTGGCCGTGCAGGAGGCGGGTGTGGACTACTCCGAGCAGTCGGTTCTGACCGGCCTCTGGGACCTGGTGTGGGCCGGCGAGGTCACCAACGACGCATTCACACCCCTTCGAGCCGTGCTCGGTGGTGCCGTTCCCAGGGGAACATCAGGACCTCGGCGAGGCCGGGTGAATCATCGCCGGGCCATGAGGGGTCTCAACCGAATGGGACCGCCGGCGGCGACGGGTCGCTGGTCGCTGGTCGAGCCCCTCCGGCGCCCGGTCCCCACCCCGACCGAGGCTGCAACCACCAGGGCTCTCCAACTGCTGGAAAGGTACGGTGTTCTCACTCGCGAGATGGCTCTGGCCGAAGGTGTCGAGGGCGGGTTTGCCGGCGTCTATCCGGTTCTCAAAGAACTGGAGGATCGGGGCCAGGTCCGTCGCGGCTACTTCGTGGCCGGCCTCGGCGCGGCCCAGTTCGCCCTTCCCGGTGCGGTCGACCGCCTCCGCGACCTGCGTCGAGACGGTCTTGCCGGCGACGAGTTCGATGAACCCGACGAGTGGTCGGTGCTGTCATCGGCCGACCCCGCTCAGCCCTACGGCGCCGCGTTGGCGTGGCCCGACACCGCCGGGCGACCGAGCCGTTCGGTCGGTTCGTACGTCGTCCTGCGGGGCGGGCTGCCGATCGTGTACCTGGAGCGGGGCGGTCGCAGTCTCGTCACCTTCGACATCGGTGAGGACCGGCAGTGGGTACAGGAACTCGCCAGGCTCGTGAAAGCCGGGCGGATCAGGAGTATCGAGGTCCAGAAGATCGATGGCTGTCCGACCGCTGAGGAGCCCGCAGTACGGGACATGCTGCTCGAAGGCGGATTCGCGCTCGGGTATCGGGGTCCGACCCTTCGCCGCTGAAGGGTTGGGCCTCAGAGGCTGGCGATCGCATCGAGCGGATTGAGCTTGGCGGCGCGACGGGCCGGGAGGTAGGCGGCGAGCACGCCGATCAGTCCGGCCATGATCACGATGATCAGGAGGGTCAGCCACGGAATCGACACCTCGCTGATGACCGAATCCGGGATGGCCCGGACCCCGGCAATACCGAACAGGATCCCTAGGGTGATCCCGAGCAAGGTGCCGAACAGGCTGACCATGATCGCCTCCCACCGGATCGTCGACATGAGCTGTTGGCGGGTCATTCCGACCGCTCGAAGCAGTCCGATCTCGTGGGTTCGTTCCAGCACCGAGAGCACGATCGTGTTGACCACGCCGAAGAAGGCGACCACCAGGGCCAGGCCCAACAGACCGTTGATCAGGACCAGGAGGGCGCTGATGCCGGTCTCGAGCTGCTCCTGCAGGTCTTCGTTGTTCAAAACCTGGACTCCGGCATAGTCGTCGGCGAGCGCCTTGGCGGCATCGGAGACCGTCTCGAAATCCACGTCGTCGGCGATCGTCGCACCGATCGATTCGATCCCCCGATCCGGATTGTGCTCGATGAACAGCCCGTTGTCGGTGATGAACGAGCCTTCCAGGAAGTTCTCGTTGCCGGCGATGCCGGCGACTTCGAGATCCTCGGTTTCGAGGTCCTCGAATTCGAGCGCGATCCTGTCGCCGACGTCCAGACCGCGATCGTCGGCCAGTGAACGGCTGACGATGACGGCGGTGCCGTCGGCAACGCCGTCGAAGCTGCCTGCATCCAGTCCATAGTCGATGATGCGACTTTCGGTCGAGGCGGTGAAGCTGTCGACGCCATAGATCTCTCCGTTCGGCCCGCCGACGCGGACATCGGCGCTGCGATACTCGCTGACGTCGTCGATGCCCTCGAGACCGCTGAGCCGAATGGCGAAATCGTCGGGCAGGACCTCGCCGAACTCACCGTTGACGAACAGGTCGGCCCCCACGCTCTCGCTGAGGACCTGGCTCAGGCTGGCCCGGAGGGACTCCCCGAGCACCGAGACCAGGGTGACGAGGGCGAGCCCGATCATGAGGGCGGTCGCCGTGGCCGCCGTGCGCTGGGGGCTGCGGGCAGAGTTCTCACGGGCGATACGCACCATCTTGCGCTCCGAACCTCCCGTGAAGGAGTCCCGGACCAGCCGGACACCGTCGGCCAGCGCTCGGGGCCCGGAGAACAGGAACAGGACGCCGAGGACTCCGAACCCCGAACCGAGCAGGATGGTGAGAACCTTCCCGGCCCCCGTGGGTGCGGTCAGCACCTGATCGTCGGCCCCGTTCTGACCTGGGATCGTGATCTCGCCGGTGGCCCCCGACGCGAAGACGAGCGCCGACAGCCCTCCGAAGACGAGTGCGAGACCGCCGATGAGCAGGAGGACCCCACTGATCGTGCCCAAGACGCCAACCGGGATCGACCGACCCAGAATCATCACCGCCGGACCGGCGAACAGCCCGCTGAGGAGTGCGACGCCGACGAAGGTGAAGACAGCGCCGATCCCGAGAAGGGCCAGTGTTCCTGTCACACCTGATGAGCCGCTCAGGCCGAACCCGACCGCGGCGAGGCCGGTGACGGTGATGATCGATCCTGCGATGATCCGGCCCCGGCCCCGGTGCGGATGTGACCCTTCCTGACGGATTGCTTCGACCGGTGAGATACGGCCCGCTTTGAACGCCGGTATGAGGGCGGACACCATCGTCGCGAGGAGGCCGACGGCAATGGCGATGAGGACGGTCCGCAGGCTGATCACCGTGGTCGTCTCCGGGAAACCGCCCTGGCTTTCGAAGAGCGCCTCGATCAGGGCGGCCACGCCGATGCCGGCGCCGATACCCGCGACCGAACCGAGAGCGCCGACCAGTCCGGCTTCGATGAGGATCGACGATCGGATTTGGGCACCCGTGGCGCCGATCGCCCGCAGTAGCCCGATCTCCTGGATCCGCTGGCTGACGAGGATGGCGAAGGTGTTGTAGATGATGAACAGGCTCACGAACAGGGCGATCAGCGCGAACGCAAGGAGGATGTTCCCCAGAATGCTGATGATCTGGTTGAAGTCCTCGCTGTCGGCGCTGTTGGCGGCGGCCTGATCGATGACCTCCACGCCGTCTGGTAGGAGAGGCTCGACGGCGTCGAGGACATCAGAGGGCAGTGTCCCTGGAGCAGCTTGGATTGCGATCTCGTCCAGTTGGCCGGCCTTGTCGAAGAGCTCCTGGGCGGTCTCGAGGTCGAAGAGCACGAAGTACACGCCCGGTGCCGGGAAGTCGACCAGGCCATCGAGCTCGAAGTCGCGGCGACCCTCGGGGGTCTGGAAGGTGATCGTGTCGCCGATGGCGAAGCCGCCGTCCTCAGCCTGTTCGATGTTGAGATTCACCGAACCGGGACCGGTGGGGGCGACGCCCTCGACCTGCTCGAACCCTCCTTCGCGACCGTCGACCTCGCCCTGGTAGGAGAACGCAAGCGTGGGTCCGCTGGTCGACGTGAACGGTTCGTCATCGGCGTCGAGAGGGAGGAAGCGGTTGGCTCCCTCGGCCACCACGAATCCTTCGGCGTCCGCCACTCGGTTCAGTGCTTGTATCTCGTCGACGAGCGTGTCGGGGATCACGCCTGGCTGCTGTCCGAAGGAGAGCTCGTCGATCGCTTGCACCCGGGCGTCGAGACCGGCGTTGGCCTCCGACACGATGCCGTCGAACAGTTTGCCCAGCGAGTCGGAGATGATGAACGATCCGCTGACAAATCCGACGCCAAGCGTGATCGCCAGGACGGTCAGGCCGAGCCGGCCAAGGCCGACCTTGATGCCGCGGAAGGCGAGCTTGATGATGGTCATGGCGACGGCTCAGTCGCCGAGATGGCGCATCTTGTCGAAGACGCCATCCTCGGTCGGGTTGCGAATCTCGTCGACGATCCGGCCGTCGGCGAGGAAGAGCACTCGATCGGAGTAGCTGGCCGACACCGGGTCGTGGGTGACCATCACGATCGTCTGGTGGAACTCGTCGACGGCCCGTCGCATGAATTGGAGAATCTCGGTGCCCGCCTTGGAATCGACGTTTCCGGTCGGTTCGTCGCCGAAGATGATGTCGGGTCGACTGGCCAGAGCCCGGGCGACAGCCACGCGTTGTTGTTGGCCGCCCGACAACTCGTTGGGTCGGTGGTGAAGACGGTCGGCGAGGCCGACGGTGGCCACCACCTGGTCCATCCACTGTTTGTCAGCCGTCGCCCCGGCGAGATCGAGTGGCAGGGTGATGTTCTCCTCCGCCGACATCGTCGGGATCAGGTTGAATGCCTGGAAGACGAAACCGATCTTGCTGCGCCGCAGAAGGGTGAGCTCTTTGTCCTTCAACGACGACAGCTCGATCGAGCCGACGTAGGTCTGACCGAGGGTGAAGGTGTCGAGCCCCGCCATGCATTGCATGAGCGTCGATTTGCCCGAACCGGAAGGACCCATGATCGAGGTGAACCGTCCTGTCTCGAATCCGACGGTGACGTCATCGAGTGCCCGGACCTCGGTGTCGCCTTGGCCGTAGATCTTCGATGCGTTGCGGCAGTAGGCAGCGAGCCCGATCGTGTCGGAGAGATCGCTTCCCGGGGTCGGTGGAACCGGGGGTGCCGTGGTCGTCATGTCGTCGAGGGCCTCCCAGCCGGGCGATGGGTCGGGAGATCCGGGAGGCGTGGGTGCCGCATCGGTCATGACCGAGACCGTAGCGGCCGCCGGTGCCCGCTCAGCGGTGACCCGAAGCCGGTCAGGTCATGAGAACCACACGGCGGTGTCGGGCGACAGGAGCGCTGGCCGTCCGGATCCCGGGTCGCTCCTCAGGAGAACGTCGGAACCGGCAGGCAATCGGATTGCGTCGTCGGATAGGTTGACCCAACAGGAGAAACCGTCCGACCGTCGGAATCCGAGGATGCCGGGGATGTCCATCCAGCCGATCTCGTCGGTGGTGGGGACGAGACGGCGTCGAAGGGCGAGCGCCGACCGGTAGAGCTCCAGCGTCGAGTCGGGGTTGCCGGCCTGGACCTCGACCGACCGGCCGGCGAACGATGCCGGTTGAGGCAACCAGGGCGGACCGTCGCCGAAACCGAGCGAGGGTCCCGAACGTGACCAGGGCAGCGGGACCCGGCACCCGTCTCGGCCTTTGACCGCGTGTCCAGAATTCACCCAGACCGGGTCGTCGAGTACGTCGGTGCTCAGGTCCCAGACCTCGGGGAGCCCCAACTCCTCGCCCTGGTAGAGGTACACCGACCCTGGAAGGGCCAGCATCAGCAGGACGGCGGCTCGGGCGCGGCGCAGGCCCAGGTCGGGGTCGAGGGCATCGTGGGGCCCGTCGAGCAACCAGGTCCTGGGGTCGACCCCTGGCGGCAGCCCGTATCGGGTGGTGTGGCGCACGACGTCATGGTTGCTGAGCGTCCAGGACGGTAGCGCCCCGACCGAACCCGCCGACGCCAACGCCCTCGCCGTTCGTTTCCGCAACTCGTCGAGTTGCCAGGGTGAGCCAAGGAAGTCGAACGCAAACGACTGGTGGTATTCGTCGGGGCGCACGTAGAGGGGCGTGCGGTCCGGTTCGACCCATGCCTCGGCCACCATCATCGGGTCGTGAGGATAGGAGTCCAGCACCGCTCGCCACTGCCGGATGTAAGTGTGAGTCTCGTCGCGATCCCAGAACGGGTGGTCGTGGATCCCCGTCGAAACGAGGATCTCGGCGCTCTTGTCGCGTTCGTCTGGGTAGGACATGTCCTTGCCGAGCCCGTGGGCGACGTCGACCCGGAACCCGTCGGCACCGAGGTCGAGCCAGAACCGGAGAATGTCCTGGAACTCGTCCTGAACCTCACGGTTGCTCCAGTTCAGATCCGGCTGGGTGTGATCGAACAAGTGCAGATACCACTGGCCGTCCGACAGACGCTCCCATGCTGAACCACCGAACACACTGGACCAGTTGTTGGGCGGCGCCGCGCCGGAGGGTCCTTTGCCGGTGAGAATGTGGTAACGATTGCGGGCCGGATCATCGGGCGGGGCGTTGCGTGCGTCGACGAACCATGCGTGTTCGTCGGAGGTGTGGTTCGGTACGAGATCCACGATCACCCGGAGGCCGTGTTCGTGGGCCTCGCAGATCAGACCCTTGGCGTCGTCGAGAGTCCCGAAAGAGGGATGGATGTCCCGGTAGTCGGCGACGTCGTAACCGCCGTCGTGGAGCGGCGATCGGTACCAGGGGTTCACCCAGAGGCCGTCGACGCCGAGGTCCCGCAGGTAGGCGAGACGGGAGCGGATCCCGTTGATGTCGCCGGTTCCGTCGCCGGTGGAGTCGGCAAAGGATCTGATGTAGACCTGGTAGATCACGGCATGACGCCACCAGCGTGAAGTGTCATCTGTCACCTGGAAAGAGTATCGCTCGTGGTCGGTGAGGGGTCCAATGTTTGGCTCGCTGCCTAAACCCTCGTGACGGGCACGCCGTAGGATGAAGAGATGAGCTGTCCGGCATGCGGGCTTCGGGCGCCCGACGGCGCTCGATTCTGCCCCCACTGTGGAAAATCGCAGATCACCGCGGGCGACGAGCGACGACTGGTGACCGTCTTGTTCGCCGACATTGCCGGTTTCACCAGCCTGTCGCAGAACATGGACCCCGAACAGGTCAAACGGATGGTGGACTCCACTTTCCTCCGTCTCGGTCATGACATTCAGCGTTTCGGCGGCAAGATCGACAAGATCATCGGTGACGAGATCGTGGCCCTGTTCGGTGCCCCGGTCGCCCACGCCGACGATCCCGAGCGGGCGGTCAGGGCCGCGTTGGCGATGCAGAACACACTCGCCGAACTCCACACCGGCTCCGGGTCGATCAAGCTCCGCATCGGTATCACGACGGGCGACGTGCTCGTAGGTGCCACGATGGTCGGTGGCGACTACACCGCCATGGGCGACACGATGAACCTGGCCAGCAGGCTCGAGGCGATGGCCGAAGCGGGCCAGATCATCGTCGGCCCGGCCACGTACGCGGCGTCGGTCGACGCCATCGTCTACCGCACGATCGGTGAGGTGACCACCCGGGGACGGAGTGGGACCGTCCAGGTGTACGAAGCGATACGCGCTGTCGGTGCGCCGGGCGCTCGGCGCCTTCACCGCCACCCTTTGGTGGGCCGGTCGCATGAACTGGGCGTTCTCGATGCCCTCGGCCAGTTGGCGGTCGAATCCAACCGTGCCCAGCTCGTGATGCTGCAGGGCCAGGCCGGTGTCGGAAAGACGCGGATCGCTCGTCAGGCGGCGATCGATCAGCACGACAAGCACAATGCGCTCGTTCTCGAGGGTCGTTGCGCCCCCTACGGCGAAGCCAACGTGTGGTGGCCCATCGCCGAAGCGCTCGGCAAGGCACTGTCGATCAGCGGTGACCTCTCGGTGGTCGAGGCGGAGCAGATCATCACGATGTGGCTGGCCGACAACGATGTGGACGGCGACCGTCCACGGGTCACCACCGCTCTGCTGCACACCCTCGGATATCGCACGCCGCTGAGGGGTGGTGACCGGGAGCGGAACCGCTCCGAGGTCTTCCTGGCCGTCTCCACGCTGTTGGCTCAGATTCTGAGGCAACGACCGGTCGTGTTCGTCCTTTCCGACGCCGATTGGGCCTCCGACGCCGTGTGGTTCCTGCTGGAATGGATCTTGAACGATCTGGCCGCCTCGCCCCTGATGGCGATCGTCACCTCCCGGGATGCCGAGCTGCCCGACGGTCTTCGTTCCGGTGATTTCGGCAGCCTCACCTACCGCGTGCAACCCCTCAGCGAGGCGGCCACCTCAGAATTGCTGGAGTACCTGGACATCGATCTCAGCGAGCGCAACGCGGCGCGCCTCGTCGAGCGATGCGCCGGCAATCCGTTCTTCCTCGAAGAACTCGTCGACCTGATCGCACGTGAGTCTGTCGCAGGCTCGGGATTGACCACCGACGAGCAGGTGGACCAGTTGATGTCCGGCGAGGTCGAGCAGCTTCCCGACACCCTCCGCGGCACGATCGCAGCCCGTCTCGACCGGCTCGAGAAGGGGCCTCGTCTCCTTCTCCAGGACGCAGCCGTCCTGGGTATCGCCGGCCCGATGCGAGGTCTTGTCGAAATGGCCCGGCAGGCGCGCTCGCTCGACGACATCGGCCCGGACCTCGAGCGACTCGTCGAGGACGACCTTCTCGAAGTGCGGGACGGCCGGTTCCGGTTCCGCTCCGATCTCGTCCGGGACGTGACGTATGCGACGATCACCAAGACGCTCAGAGCCCAGCGTCATTACCAGATCGCGGAGTACCTCGAGCACGACTCGTCGGCGTTGGACCGCAACTCGCAGGTTGCCGCCCTGGCCGAGCACTACCGTCGCGCGGCTCAGCTCGTCGCTGAGATGGGAAACGTGCCCCACGTCGACCGGCCCACGGTGACCGCCCGGGCACTGCACTGGGTCACCGAGGCAGGTTTTCGAGCGCTCGAAGCCGACCCACCCTCGGCCGAACCATGGTTCACCGCCGGTCTGGAACTGGCCGCCGACAACGACACGAGGGCGCTGATGTTCTACGGCCGGGCTCGGGTTCGCCTCGAGACCGGCTATCTGACACAGGCCAGAGACGACCTCGAACAGCTCGATCGGCTCAACCGTCAGGACCCTCTTCTGCGGGCGCGTACCCTCGTCGTCAGAGGCAACCTGGAGCGTCGCAGCAGGAACTACACCGAGGCGGCATCGATGCTGCGGGAGGCGTCGGAACGGCTGGCCGCGCTCGATGCAGCCAGCGACCAGGCTCTCGCCTTGCGTCTTCTCGGGCTGGCCGAACTCGCTCGATCGGACAACGATTTGGCTCGCAGGGCTCTGGAGGCATCGCAGAGGGTTGCAGCCTCTGTTCAGGACCGGCGGGCGGAGGCGTGGGCGTTCCAGAGTCTCGCGTGGCAGGCCTTTCGCAATGGTCGAGTGGACGAGGCCTCGTCGTACGCTGCCCAGGCACGGTCACTGTTCTCCGACATCAATGACAGCGGCGGGCTCACCTGGACCAAAGGTGTCGAAGCGTGGGTGCTCTTTCACAATGGCGCACTCGCCGACGCCGAGGCGCTCGTGGTCGAGATCCTGCCCGAGACCAAGCGGCGCGGCGATCCTTGGGCCGAAGGGGTCACCGAGGTGCTCAGCGCCTCGATCCACCTGTGGTCGGGCCGTCCCGAGCAGGCGCTGATCGCCGCCCAACGTGCGCTCGCAGCGGCCGCACTGGCCGATGATGTCAACTTGGCCGTTCAGGCCCGCGCCCTGCAGGGCCGAGCCCACGTGTCGATGGCGAACGTCAGTGACGGCCTCCAGTCACTGGACCAGGCCTTCGACCTGGCCGAGCACCAGGGCGATGCGGATTCCCGCCGCCTGGCCGCTGCAGCCAACTGCGCTGCCGCAGCGCGGGTCGGTAATGCTCATGCGGTCATCCAGTGGGCGAGCCGGTTCGATTCGATGCACACCAGAACCGATGTGGTCGGTGAGAGCGAGGTCATCGTTTCGTTGAGCCTGGCCATGCTCGAGCAGGGTCGCGTCAGCGAAGGTCTGCGGGAGTTGTCCTGGCTCGACTCGGACGTGCCGGCACCCGCTCGGGCGTCGAGCAATGCGGTCGGTGCGCTTCTCGATGTGGCCAACGCCGATTTCACATCGGCGCAGCGACGAATCGACGCCGTCTTGTCATCGGAGTGCACCTACCTCGACCGATTCAGGGCACGCATTGCGCTGGTCGGCATGAACTACCGTCAGGGGCGGATCGGCGAGGCGCGGGCGATCATGGAGGACGCAGTTGCCGAGGTCGGTGCGACGGGCGACCGTATCAGCCGCCCGTTGGCGGCCGTCTTCGCCGGTGTCTGCGGCTACGAGACCCTCGAGGGTGCCGAACAGAGAGCCCGGGCCCTGGGGATCGACACCGTCGGATGGATTACCGCCCTGCGGGCGGTCATCGGTTCGGAGTTGGTCGACGAACCTGCGCTGACCGAGCAGTAGCACCGATCACGTCGAGCGCAGCTCTCGGTTCGAATCTTCGGCTCCGCAGGCGTGGACCAGGTGTTCAGCCTGCAGCTGTTGTTTCGGTTTCCGGTGGAGGAGGCGCCGCCGTCGTCGGCGTGGTCGTCGTACTCGTCGCCCCCGGCGGTATCACGAGCTGCTGACCCGCAGCGATTCGGTTCACGTCCTCGAGATTGTTGTACTCGGCCAGCTCATCAGTACTCAACCCGTAGGCGGACGCGATTCCTCCGAGAGAATCACCCGGTTGAACGACGTAGCTGCTCGGCTGCTCCGGGGCTGCGGTGGTCGTGGTGGTCGGACTCGACGTGGCGGTTGCGCGAGAGGTGGTCGTCGGTTCTTCGGCGGTTTCGACCGGTTCGGTGCGACCACACGACGCCAGCAGCAATCCAAGCGCAGCGATCAGCGCGATAGCGACGACGGGAGCAGGTCGGTTGGGTGACGCAGACATACTCGCCCCAGTCTGGCAGGGATTTCAGGTCTGCCCGCGCCGCCGGGATGACTTCCGACGCTTGTCACCGCGACGACGATTCCGATCGGATCGTTCCTCGGCCGACACCCGAGCCCGATTCTCCGATCGGCGTTCGAACTCGCTCAACTGCCGGTCCTGCTCGTCGAGCTCGGCCTGCAACGTGAGGTAGTGCTCAACCCTGCGTTTGCTGACCAGATCGTCCCGAACCAGTCGCCGGACCGCGCAGTCCGGCTCACGATGGTGGGTGCAGTCGACGAACCTGCACTTCGGAGCCGCTTCGGTGATCCACGGAAACGCCCTCGCGAGTCCAGCCCTTGCATCCCACGCGGCGATCTCGCGTATGCCGGGCGTGTCGACAACGATCCCGCCTCCGGGAAGAGGGATCAGATCACGGGTCACGGTGATATGGCGACCGCGTCGATCCACCGCCCGCACCTGACCCGTACGCTGGACCTCACCTCCCGACAGCGTGTTGACCAGCGTCGATTTGCCGATACCGGAGAGCCCGATCAGCGCAACAGTACGAGTGCCGTGCATTCGCCTCTGCACCGCATCGATGTTCCGGCCATCATGTGTGGAGATGGCCAGGCAATGCACACCGGGAGCGATCGCCCTTATCGCATCCACCGCGCTGTCCGGGTCGTCGACCTGGTCGGCCTTGGTGAGCAGCACCACCGGTTCGGCTCCGCTGTCCCAAGCGATGACCAGGAGGCGTTCGAGGCGTTGGAAATTGACCGGCCGGTCCATCCCCTGCATCACGAAGACGTCATCGATATTCGCCGCGAGTACCTGGGGTTCGGGGATGCGACCCGGCGCTCGTCGCACGAGGGCGGTGCGCCGATCGGCGATGGCAGAGATGATGTACTCGCCATCGTTGGCTTCATCGGTTCGGATCGTCACGAAGTCGCCCGTGGCAGGGGCCATCCCGGTGCGGGACCTGATCGAGGTCGATGTTGCCGTCACGACCTCACCGTCACCGACGAAAACGACGCAGGTACCGCGGTGGGTACGGGCCACTCGTCCGCGCAGGTCAGCACCCAGGTCATCTGCCCACCGGTCCAGTGCGAAGGTCCAGCCCAGCGAGTCGAGTTCGGGGGCGAGCTGGGACATCGGATCGATCATGGGTAGCGCGTCCCGTCGTGATCACGGCCGAGGTGCTGGTCCAGGAAGTCGCGTTGGAGGATGAGAAGATTCCTGGCGATCACCGCCTGGGGGGTCATGTGGGTGACACCGCTGAGCGGGAGTACCTGATGGGTTCTGCCCTCGGCGAGCAGAGCCGAGGAGAGCCGCAGGGTGTGGGCTGCAACAACGTTGTCATCGGCCAGACCGTGGATCAGCAGCAGTGGTCGTTTCAACTTCGCGGCGTCGCGGACAAGGCTGGTTCGTTCATAGTGTTCGGGGTTCTCGCCCGGGTGCCCCAGGTATCGTTCGCTGTAGTGGGTGTCGTACAGACGCCAGTCCGTCACGGGCGCTCCGGCCACGGCGGCATGCACTCGATCAGGGAGCCGGAGCACGGCCAGGGCCGCCAGATACCCACCGAAGGACCAGCCCCGAATCCCGACCCGTCCCAGGTCGAGGCATCCAAGCTCGTCAGCAGCGGCGTCCAGCGCATCGATCTGGTCTTCGAGAACGGGCCCGGCCAGATCGCCCCAAACCTCGCGCTCGAACACCGGTCCGCGACCGGGAGTGCCGCGACCGTCTGTAACGATCACCGCGTACCCCTGTTCGGCGAACCAGCGGGAGACGAGATGCGGGTTGTGGTTCTTCAGAACCCGTTGGGCGTGCGGTCCGCCGTAGGGGTCGAGCAGAACCGGGAGCCTGGTCGTGCCGTCGTGGCCGAGGGGCAGGAAGACGGCGGTGGCCAAACACCGGGAGCCGAACACTCGGAACGACGGCTCGGACCGCACGACTGGATCCTCGCAGTTGTTGGCGAGCCGGCTCCGCCCATGGTCGCTCCTCACCTCGAATTCGGTGAACGGCGTCTCGGCCGTGCTCGAGGCGACCACGACGGTTCCGCTCGACGCCCAGGCGCTGTGAACCCCAGGCGTGTCGGTGAGCTGTTCGAGCGACGAACCGTCGATGCCGATCCTCTGGACGTGGACCTCGGTCGGGTCGGTCGATGCGGTGATCTCGGCAACGCCGTCGTGGACGTCGATGATCGATCGAACCTGCAGACCTTCGGCGGTGACCGGCGTACCGTCGACGCACAGTGCGCGCCGATCGGGGAGATCCTCGATCGTCAGCAGCGATCCCTGGTGCAGCCTCGGCGCGCCGGGGTGCAGTTCGGTCCACTTCAGGTCGCCGATCGAGCGCAGTACTTCTCTGCCGCCGGTTTCGACGTCGATGGTGACGATCGAAGTGGTCCGTTGGTCGCGGGTTTGTCCCACGATGACCAGACCGTCAGTGGACCAGGCCACATTGGCCAGGTACTCGAGGCTCCCATCGTTCCAGCGAATCTCCCGAGCGCCGGTTCCGTCGAGCGGTAGAAGGTACAAGGTCACAGCGGCGTTGGCGGTACCCGCCGCCGGGTACCGGATCGAGGCAGCGGGTCGTTCGGGTCGGGCCGGATCGGCGATGTGCCACTCGTTCACCGCCGCGACGTCGACCCGGGCAGCGAGCAGAGAATCCCCGGTGGGTGACCACCAGAACCCGGCAACGCGACCCATCTCCTCGGCGGCGACGAACTCGGCCTGACCCCATGTGATGGTCGGTTCGGACTCCGGCGGACTCACGGCACGGTCGACGTCACCAGCGGTGTCGGTGGCGAGAATGACGACCCGCACGTCCGACCCGGCGGTGTAGGCGATCGCATGGCCCGTCGGGGAGATCCGTGCATCGAAGGCGGGCGTTGCGCTGGCCACGGTTCGCACAGCCCCATCGCGAAGGTTGACCAGGTGGATCGAGCCGCCGAGAACGAACGTGGCCAGGGGAGATGACCGGGCGGTCGAATAGCTGACGATGCCGCCCGCAGACTCCCGGACGCGTTCGCGTCGAGACGCTTCTTCGGGGGTCAGGTCGTGGTCGTCGGTGCCGAGTTCGGAAGGGTCGACGAGGCGACGTTCCTCGCCGGTCGCCGTGTCGAGTTTCCACATCGAGAGGGC
>JAHEJO010000062.1 GCA_024638805.1 Acidimicrobiales bacterium | reverse complement strand
GGCTTCGAGCGACCGGCATGGGCCAGCACGGACCGACCACGCCCCGGCGCCTCGGCGACACGGACCGATTTGGGGATCGGAGGGCGGAGCACGTCGATGCCGTGGACGGCGGCGACGTCGAGAAGGACCTGCTGGGCCAACCGGGTGCGGCCGTCGAACATCGTCGCGATCCCGCCGAGAACATGGAGGTCCTCGTTGGTGTAGGCCCGCACGTCGTGCACGGTCTCGAGCAGCTGGCCCACGCCGCGATGGCTCAGGGTTTCACCTTGGAAAGGAATGGCCACGTGGGTGGCGGCGGTGAGACCGTTGATCGTGAGAATGCCCAGCGACGGGCCACAGTCGAGCAGCACGTAGTCGTAGTCGTTGACCAACCGCTTCAGCGCCCGGGCCAGGACGAACTCCCGTCCAGTCTTGGTCAGCAGGTGCACCTCGGCGCCGGCCAGATCGATCGACGAACCGAGGATCGCCAGACCGTCCTCCAGTTCGACCAGGACCTCCTCGGCTTTCGCCCGGCCGACGAACACGTCGTGAAGAGTGGAGCCGAGGCCGTCGGCGTCGACGCCGACCGCATAGGTCAGGCACGCCTGTGGATCCAGGTCGACCATCAGCACGCTGCGGCCCCGCTCCAAGAATGCATCTCCGAGAGACTGGACCGTCGTGGTCTTGGCCACGCCGCCCTTTTGGTTTGCGAACGCCAGCACTGTCCCCATGCCCGAAAGCCTAGTTCCCGCCCCAACCGCTCAGTGCGTAGCAGCGCCGGAATGTGTCGGATCGGCCCCGGGTCGGCGCTGGCGTCGCTCTCGTCGCTTCACGGCTCCGATGGTTCGCCTCTCACGTTTCCAGGTCTGAGCCCCGATCGGCGTAGTGTCGTCTTGCGAACATGACGAAGGAGTGGTGAGCGTGGGGAACGCGATCAGGAATGTGGCTCTCGTTGGCCACCAGGGCAACGGCAAGACCAGCCTGGTGGAGGCGATGTTGTACCGCGCCGGGGTGCTGGGCCGCCCGGGACGGGTCGACGACGGCAGCACGGTCAGCGACGCCGACCCCGAGGAACGGGAGCGTCAGCAGAGCCTGTCGTTGACGACGGTGTCGTTCGGTTGGGACGGGTACGACGTGACCATCCTCGACACGCCCGGATACGCCGACTTCCTGGCCGACGCCCTCCAAGCCATGCAGGTCGCCGAACTCACCGTTTTCGTGATCGACGCCGTGTCGGGTGTGCAAGCCCAGGATCTGGTGCTGTGGCGTCACGCCGCCCAGGCCAAGCGGCCCCGCATGATCTTCGTCAACGGACTCGACCGGGCCCACGCCTCGTTCGAGGCAACAATGGCCAGCGTGCGAGCCGCCTTCGGGACCCATGCCGAACCGGTCGAGCTGCCCATCGGGGAGGGTTCGACCTTCCACGGCATCACCGACCTGCTCACCGATGATGCGTTCGTCTACGACTCGGGACAGGCCGAGGAGGTCGAGGTTCCGGCCGCGATGGTCGATGCGGAGCGGGCCGGCCACGAGCACCTGATCGAAGAGGTCGTCGAGGGTGATGACGAGATCCTCGAGCTCTACCTCGACGGCGAGGCACCCTCGACCGCACAGCTCGAGCATCTCCTCCACGACGCGGTGGACGCCGGAACCGTGTTCCCCGTGTTGTGCGGCTCGGCAACCGCGCCGATCGGCGTCGACCACCTGCTCGATTTCATCTGCCACGTGGGCCCGGCGCCCGGCGATCTCGGTCCGGTCACCGTGTACGCGGGGGAAATGCCGGTCGATGTGGGGGTCGATCCCGACGGCGAGACTCTGGCCTACGTGTTCAAGACCCGTATCGACCAGTTCCTCGGGCCCGTCTCCTACTTGAAGGTGATCTCCGGGACCATCCGGGCCGACGATGTCCTCGTGAACACCCGCACGCGGGGCCGCGAACGTCTCCGCCAGCTCCTCGCCTTCAGCGGTGCCGACCACCGCCACACCGGCGAAATCCCGGCCGGTTCGATCGCGGCGGCTGCCAAGCTGAGCGACACCGGCACCGGCGACACCCTCGCCGTCGAGGGAACCCCGGTCGTCGTTCCCAAACCCGACGTGCCCGAAGCGGTCTACGGCATCGCGGTGCGGGCCGCCACGCCGGCCAACGAGGATCGGCTCGCCAGCGGTCTGGCCCGGTTGGTCGCAGAGGACCCCAGCTTGAGCGTCACCTTCGAGCCCTCGACCCGCCAAACCGTCCTTTCCGGGGGCGGTGAGACGCACCTGCGCGTGGCGCTGGCCCGTCTGGCCCGACTCGGTGTCGATGTCGACACCGAGGACGTCAAAGTGGCCTACCTGGAGACGCTGGCCGGGCCGGTCGAGATTTCAGCCCGCCACAAGAAGCAGAGCGGTGGGCACGGCCAGTTCGCGGTGGCGACGGTCCTCTTCGAGCCGCTCGGCCGGGGTGCCGGCTTCGAGTTCGAGAGCCGGGTCACCGGTGGGGCGATTCCCCGCAACCTCATCCCGGCCGTCGGTGCCGGCATCGAGGACGCGTTGGTCGATGGGGGAGCGCACGGGTTCCCGGTCGTCGACGTACGGGCGGTGTGCCTCGATGGGCAACACCATCCGGTCGACTCCTCCGAGATGGCGTTCAAGATGGCCGGCGGTCAGGCCCTGCGGTCAGCGGTTCGCGATGTCGGCACCGAGGTGCTCGAGCCGATAAGCGAGGTGACGGTGCAGGTGCCCGACACGCTCCAGGGTGACGTCCTCGGTGATCTGAGCTCCCGCCGGGCCCGGGTGCTGGGCACCGACCCGGTCGGTGGGGTCGGATTTGCCGAGGTTCGGGCTCTGGTGCCCACCGCCGAGATCGGCAACTATGCCGTCGATCTGCGCTCCATGACCGGTGGGGCCGGTCTGTTCAGTCGTTCTCACCACGGCTACCAGGTGCTGCCCGAGTTTCTGGTCGCCCGGGTGACTGTCTCGGACTGAGTCGCCGGCCGTGTCACGCCATGCTGAAGTGGCCCCACACCGGACGATGGTCGCTGGCCGACGCCGCAGCGACGACACCGGATTCCTGCACACGGAGACCCCGTGAATAGAGGTGGTCGAGCGTGAACGGGCGGCCGAACCTCTCGAACGTGGTGCCGACCGTGGCCGATGTTCTCGTGAAGCCGGCCTCGCCCATGGCCGAATCGAACGCCCGGATGCTGCGAGCCGATGCGGAGTTGAAGTCGCCGCCGATCACAACCCGTGACTCGGCAACCTCCGCTGCGTGCTGAGCGATGGCGCTGACCTGATCCGATCGCCGTCTCAGACCCAACAGAACGGTTTCGATGTGGACGCTGTAGGCGACGATGGGCGTGCCGTCGACCATCACGGTCGTCGAGGTGGCGCAACGCGGTTGACCCTGCACCCGGGCGATGTGGGGGAGAGGAACGTCGACAACCTCGGACATCGGCCACTGCGACAGCACCGCGTTGCCGAACGGGAGCTGCGTCATCGGGTGCTCGGCCGGCGCCGAGTACCGGTAGTTCATGCCCAGACGTTCGGCCAGCCGTTGGGTGCCTTCGGGATCCATCTCCTGGACGAGGAGAAGGTCCGCATCCCTGAGTTCGGGGATCTCCGTGAGCTCCTCGGCCGCCCGGTCGACCTGGCGCCCGAGCTCGATGTTCCAGGAGACCACCCGCATCAAGGGCACCGGCGGGATCCGAGGTCGTTCACGAGTGCGATGGTAGTGAGCCGGGCCTGTTCTGCTTCACCAGGTGCGGATCGGGCGCCAGTGCGCGACGATGGATGCATGCAGCGTCATCTCCTGCTCGTACGTCACGTCAAGTCGGCGTGGGACGACCGGTCACTCAGCGATCACGACCGGCCCCTCGCTCCCCGCGGTGTCAATGCCCTGCCCTTGCTGAGCGATTACCTGGCCGCTGCCGGCCCGGCGCCCGAGGTGGTTATCTGTTCGCCTGCCCGGCGCACCGTCGATACGCTCGCCGGAATCCGAGACGCCCTCCCTGACGAGGCGGAAATCCGGATGGAAGAGGACGTCTACCTGGCCGCCCCCCAAACGCTGCTCTCGCTTGTGCACGACATCGATGTCGATGTCGGCTGCGCCATGGTTCTCGGTCACAACCCTGGCATCCAGGATCTGGCCACACGGCTCGTGGGAGACGGCGACGCCGAACTACGTCACCAGCTGGTCACGAAACTGCCAACCGGTGCGGCGGTGACGCTCTCGTTCGATGGAGCGTGGGCCGACCTCGGCGACGGCCTGGCCCGTCTCGAGGCATTGTTCATGCCGCGCAAACCTCGGGACTGACCCGCCTTGCGCTGAGGGGACAGATTCCTGTCGACCCTGGGCCGATCATGACGGAAGCCTCTTGCAGCTGGGCCGCTTTCGCAGGATGGTCAAATCGAGACCGGTCGGTCTCGAGAGGAGTAGATGACATGAAGACCATGGACGAGAGGAAGACCCTCGACCGCCCCACCAGCGTCGTGGTCGACGCCGAGACTGCGAACTACAGGGCTCGAAATCGTTGGCTGATGTTGCTGTCGGCCGTGCTGGCCATCGCCCTCGTGGCGATGGGTGCGTGGCTGATCCTCGACGACGGGTCCGGAACAGCTCTGACCGCCGAACAGGAGCAGATGCTCGAAACGATCGACGACACCAGGATCGCCACCAACGACGGCGATGCCGCCGCTCTCGCTGCGCTGTACACCACGAACGGCTATCACGACAACGGCTTTCGCCGGTACTCGGGCACCGAGGAGTTGACGAACTACTTCAACGGGGTCTTTGGGACGGGGTTCTCCGTGACGCCGGCCGCCGATCTCGTCGTCGTCAACGATTTCGTGATCAGCAGTGACTACCTCAGCGGAGGCGGAGGTGACACACCGAGCACGAGCATCTTCAAGATGACCCCGGACGGCACGCAGATCATGTGGCACTACGTCCCGTAGGGACGTGAAACGGACGGCCCGTCGGGCCGCAAGGACGGACCGTCCGCGTCGGCCGATGATCAACGAGGACGAGCGACACGTGGGTTTCCCGCGGTTGCTCGACGGTCGATGCCAGGCGCCTGCGGTCAGCGGCGGCGCAGAAGCACCAGCGTCACGCACACGGCGATGATCCCGGCCAGCACCTGACCACCTTTGGCCACCCGGTTCACGTCGACCGCAGGTTTCCAGGTCACCTCCCCGCCTCGGACCTCGTACACGCCTACGGGATGGATGCCCAGGCCGAAGCCGGTGCCGAAGCCGCCGCCACCTTCCTCACCGGGGCCGGTGCCCTCGCCACCACCTCCACCCGCTCCTCCGGTCACCCGTGCCACCGGGATGATCGTCACACCGTCCACGGTGTACGCCTGTCCGTAGACCCGTCGTACCGACATGGCGTCCCGTACGCCGCGAATGTTATCCATCACCGTCGTCTCCGCTCCTTGCATCTTCTCGTTGCCCACGGTCTGCCTCCTTGTCGAACCTCCTTCGAAGCTAGGTCGGTTTCGCTCCTCCTCGACAGGGTCCTAAGGCACCGGCCGGTCATGTCGCTGTCGCCACCGAATTCGTCGTCGCGCACTCGCGAGCTATTGAGCTGCTTCTCCAGCTCGGTTTCGACCTCGGTCACGAGGGTCGGGGAGTCCTCGTCCCCCCACGGTGTGTGCCGGCCGAACGAGGTGTTCATCCACTGCTTGTACGACGGCAACGGCATCGTCCTGGGGGATTTCCGCCACAGTACGCCGGTGGTTCGACAGGGACGTCGGCCCCTGGTCGGCGCCAGCGGTGGAGTGGATGGTGGTAGCGGATCTCACGGTTCGCCACGCTGGCGAGGAGCACGCACCCATGAGCACGGACCTTCACAATCGTTCCGTCACCGGACAGGTCGATGATCGGCTCATCGCATGGCTGCTCGACTCCGATCCGTCATTGCGGTGGCAGGCCATGGACGGACTGCTCGCCGAACCCGCAAGGCTCGTGGCCAGGGAACGGGCCCGGATCGCCACCCACGGCTGGGGTCGACAGCTCCTCGATCTCCAAGACGACGACGGCGGGTGGGCGGGAGCGTTGTACAGCCCCAAGTGGACGTCGACCACCTACACGCTGCTACTGCTCGAACGGCTCGGCCTACCGGCCGGCAACACTCAGGCCATGTCCGGGTGCGGTCTGCTATGGGACAACGCCCGTTGGTTCGATGGCGGCCTCACGCTGGCCAAGACGATCCGAGAACCCGAGACCTGCATCACCGGGATGCTCGTCAAGCTGGCGGCCTCGTTCGGGCTCCGTGACGACCGGGTCGATCCGGCCGTCGAGTGGCTTCTCGGCCAGCAGCTCGACGACGGCGGCTGGAACTGCGAGACGGTCCGATCCGGTTCGACCCACGGCTCGTTCCACACCTCGATCACCGTGCTGGAGGCGCTCGCCGTGTACCGAACCAGCGGCGGTGGACTCGAGGTCACACCGGCCATCCACGCCGGGTGCGAGTTCTTCGGTGCTCACCGCCTGTACCGATCGCACCGGACCGGAGAGGTGGTCGACCCCACGTTCACCCGTTTCCCATTCCCACCCCAATGGCACTTCGACATCGTCCGAGGTCTCGAGTTCTTCCGATCGATCGAGGCCGACCGGGACGATCGCCTCGCCGACGCCGTCGAGAAGGTGCGCCGCGCCCGGCGCAAGGACGGAACCTGGCAGATGTACAGGCCCTACCCGGGTCGGTACTGGTTCCGCCTCGAACCGGCCGGTCCGAGCCGGTGGTCCACCCTGCGGGCCCTCCGAGTTCTGGATTGGTGGGACCGTACCTGAGCCGATCAGGTCTTGGTCAGCGAGCCCGGCACACCCGGCTGTCCCTCGATCGGAGGCCGGCGGGAGGCGGTGCGGCTCCTGGTCACGAAGAGCGCGGCGAGCGCCGTCGCAATGGCGCCCATCAGCAATCCGGACCGAGCCCCGAAGTGTTCGGACACCCAGCCGGCGATCGGTCCCCCGATCAGAGTGGAGCCGAGGAAGACGACGGTCGCCAGCGCCAGGACCCGTCCCCGCATGGAGGCCTCGGCTTGGAGTTGCACCAGCGAATTGGCCCCCGACACCAAGAAGACCGTTGCCGCCCCGACCGGCACGACCGCCGCTGCCGCCAGTGTCAGATTGGGCGCGACGGTCAGGACCACGGTTGCCGCGGCCAGTGCCCACGCCGCCCGGATGAGGAACACCAGGTCGATCGTGCGTCGGCGGGCGATCGCCAGGGCGCCGACCACCGATCCGAAACTCATCAGCGAATACAACAGGGTGAAACCGCCGGCGCCGGCGGCGAGGGTTCGCTCGGCCAGTAGGGGCAGGGTCACCTGGTACTCGAAGGCGAAGGTTCCGACGACGGCGAGGAGCAGGATCGTCAGCCGCAGGTCGGCGGTGGCCCAGACGTAGCGGAGACCCTCGACCAGTTGGCCGTCGGCTCGAGCGACCCGGGGAGCGGGTTCGATTCGGCTGCGGTCCATGGTCGCGAGCGCACCGATGACCGCGAAGTAGCTCAGCGTGTTGATGATGAAGCACCACTCGACGCCGACGGTGGTGATCAGCACCCCGGCGACGGCGGGGCCGATGACCCTTGACCCGGTCATCATGGCCGAGTGCAGCGCCACCGCGTTTGCCACATCGCTGCGATCCACGAGATCGACGATCAGTGTGCGCCGGGTCGGGTTGTCGATGGCGGTGATGAAGCCGAAGAGGAGTGAGAGTCCGTAGATCGGGATGATCGTCAACCGGTCGAACACCATCAGAACGGCGAAACAGCCGGCGACGACGGTGAAGGCCACCTGGGTGGCGATCATGAACCGGTGTCGATCGACCCGGTCGGCCAGCACCCCACCCCAGGCGCCGAAGACCAGGATCGGAAGGAACTGGGCAGCGGTTGCCAGGCCGAGCGCCAGCCCGTCGTCGGTCAACCGCAGGACGACCCAGATGATGGCCACCGATTGCATCCACGTGCCGGCCTGGCTGGTGAGCTGGCCGATGAAGAACAACCGGAAATTGCGTATGCGAAGCGAACGGAAGGTATCGCCCCCGGCTGCTCGCAACCTGGTCAACGCCGACCGAACCCGATGGTGGCGTCGCTCGCCTCGTGTGACCGGGGGAGAACCTCGCCCGTGTGGCGGTCGCACCCGGGTGGACTGGGGTACGACCGCATCGCAGGTCATCGTAGGCGACGGCAGCCGCCCCCGACCGGCTCGCCGTCACCAGGGCGGAGCTAGTGTCGAGGCCACCATGAGCGACTTCCTCGACGACCTCCGCCGCCGGCTCCCGGCCGATTGCCTCCAGACCGACGTCGACGTCACCGCCGCCTACTCCCAGGACCGCGCCCTGTTCGAGACGGCGGGCACCGCCGCCGTGCTGGTGATGCCCCGCACCACCGATGACGTCGTCGCCGCCGTCGAGGTGTCTGCATCGTTCGGTGTGCCGATCGTTCCCAGGGGCGCCGGCACCGGCCTGACCGGTGCGGCCAACGCCAGCGACGGGTGCATGATCCTCTCCCTGCACCGGATGACCGAGATCCTGGAGATCGACGCCACCAACCGCATGGTCCGGGTGCAACCAGGTGTCATCAACGCCGACCTGAAGGCGGCGGTGGCGGCCCACGGCTTGTTCTACCCGCCCGATCCGGCGTCGTTCGACATGTCGAGCATCGGAGGAAACGTCGCCACCAACGCCGGAGGGTTGTGCTGTGTGAAGTACGGGGTGACCCGGGACTACGTGGTCGGGCTGGAGGTGGTGCTGGCCTCCGGGGAGATTCTCCGGACGGGGAGGCACACGCTGAAGAGCACCACCGGTCTCGACCTCACCGGGTTGTTCGTCGGGTCGGAAGGTGTGCTCGGCATCGTCACCGAGATCTCCCTGAAGCTGGTGCCCGAGCCGCCCGCCGCGGCGACCGCCGTCGCCTTCTTCGAAGAGTTGGCGCCGGCGGGGTCGGCGATTGCCGAGGTGTTCACCGCCGGTCACGATCCGAGCATGATGGAGATCATCGATCAGGCCAGCATCCGTCAGGTCGAGGCTGTCTATCACATGGAACTCGACGTCGATGCCGCCTGCCTGCTACTGATCCAGACCGACGGCCAGGATGCACACCGGTCGATCGAGGCGATCACGGAGATCTGCACCTCCCATGGAGCGTCGTCGCTGTACCTCGCCACCGATCCCTCGGAGGGCGACATGCTGATCGAGGCCAGGCGCAGGGTGTGGCCGGCGATGGAGAAGCTGGGCAAGACCCTCCTTCCCGAGGACGTTGCCGTGAGGCGCGAACGCCTGACCGAACTACTGGAGGGGATCGTTGCCATCGGTGTCGAGTACGACGTCACCCTCGCCACCATCGGTCACGCCGGTGACGGCAACATGCACCCGGTCTTCGTCGTCGATCCCAACGATCCCGCCGAACTAGAGCGGGCTCGGGCGGCGTTTGCAGCGATCCTCGAGCTGGCCCTGGCCCTCGGCGGAACCATCGCCGCCGAGCACGGCATAGGAACTCTCAAACGAGAATTCATCGGAAGAGAACTGGACCCGGTCCAGTTGGCCACGCAACGCCTCCTCAAGAACGCTCTCGACCCCGACGGGTTGTTCAACCCGGGCAAGGCGCTGTAGGACGCCAGGGGATCAGTTTTCGTCGCCAGGAACGAGCAGGCCGGTCTCGTAGGCGAAGACGATCGCGTGGACACGGTCCCGCAGGGCCAGCTTCATGAGGATCCGTTTGACGTGGGTCTTGACCGTGCTCTCGCCGACGTAGATGAGCGCCTCGACCCGGAATCCTCCGTCGGGGCCGGGCCCGGCGCTCAGCGTGCCGCCGAGCATGGCGGCCCGTTCGCTCATGCCCACGATGCCCCGACCACCGGCCGGTGCTCCGGAGGCGGCTGTGCCGATCCCGTCGTCCACCACCACGACCTTGAGATGGTCGGTGTCGCAGGAGAGAGACACATCGATCCGAGCCTGCCCGGCGTGTTTCACAGCGTTGGTGAGTGCCTCCTGAACTACGAGACCGCCCTTGCCAACGAACAGACCGTCTACGCGTATGATCACAGCCCGAACCACGAGGGTCAGGGTCAGATGTCGGAGAACCTGCTCGTCGGCGAGTACGCCCTGATCGACCAGGTCCACATCCTCGGAGCGTTCATGGACACGTTCAGCGTCCTGAACCCCCAGGTCCAGGACATCGATTTCCGCACCACCGCCACCAGCTTCGAGGTCCCGGTGTTCTTCGTCCAGGGTGCCCACGAGGCGCCGGGGCGGGCAATCCCGTTCGAGGAGTGGTACCCGATGATCGACGCTCCGGTGAAGGAACTCACCGTCCTGCCGACCTCGGGACATCGACCCCTCTTCGAACAGCCCGACGAGTTCGTCGCCTTCATGGTCGACACGGTGCTGGACGTCGCCGCCGGAAACTGAGAACGACGACTCCGCATGCCACGATCTGGGAACGCGCCGTCGCCGACCCCGGTGGGCTCAGCTCGTGTCGCCAGGTTCGAACGTGTCAGCGTCGGCGTCCGCCACCTGGTCTCCACACCTTCGAGGGTCGGAAGCCCGAGCCGGACCATCGGGGTCGCACCCTTGATCCGACCCTGATCGGTTCAGGGTCGGATCAAGGTACTTCCCGATGGTCGCGACGATCGATCGAGAGGACGATCGAACCATGAACACGACAGCCGAAACCTCCTCCCCGAACTCCGGGACACCGACCGCTGTTCGAACGGCCCGACGGATTCGTCGCCTTCATGTTCGTCACCGTCCTGGCCGGCACCCCCGGCACCTGAAAACGACCCCGTTTGCAAGGAAGGCCCGCCGATGACCACACCAACCCTCACCCCGACCCGGGCGGCCACCTCGCCTCGGCCCCGTGCCAGCAGCGATGTCGGCCGCCCGGCCGGGTACACCCTGGAGGTCGACCACATCACCAAGCGCTACGGCGGCACCACCGTGGTCGACGACCTCAGCTTCACCGTCAGGCCCGGCCGTGTGACCGGTTTCCTCGGACCGAACGGCTCGGGCAAGTCGACGACGATGAAGATGTTGCTCGGTCTTGCCTCGGCCAGCGAGGGCAGAGCGACGATCGGCGGGCAACCCTATCGGGATCTCCCGGACCCGGCGCGGACGGTCGGGGTGGTTCTGGAGCCGAACGCCTTCCATCCCGGCCGGAGCGGTCGCAACCACCTCCGTGTGCTCGCCGACGCTGCCGGTATCACGACCGCCAGGGTCGACGAGACGCTGAAATCGGTCGGCCTGGCCCCGGCTGCGGCCAATCGGAGGGTCGGTTCGTATTCGCTGGGGATGAAGCAGAGGCTGTCGCTGGCGGCGGCCCTCCTCGGCGAGCCGCCCGTCCTCGTGCTCGACGAACCCGGCAACGGTCTGGATCCCCAGGGCATCCGAATCCTCCGCGCCGTACTCCAGGCTCGGGCGGCCGAGGGCGACACCGTATTCGTGTCCAGTCATCTCCTGTCCGAGATCGAACATCTGGCCGATGATCTGGTGGTCATCAGCGCCGGTCGGCTGATCACCAGTGGCCCGATCACCGAACTCCAGCAGAGGGCGTCATTGGTTCGCACCACCGCTCCCGAGGAGCTGGCCGCCGCCCTACGACAGGCCGGGGCGCTCGTCGAACGATTCGAGGCCGATGCGCTGATCGTCCGCCGCCTGCCGATCGAGGCGATCGGGGAGCACGCCTTCCATCTCGGCGTCGTTCTCCACGAGCTGTCCCCTCACTCCGGTTCGCTCGAAGAGCTGTTCCTGGGCTGGACCGGCGCAGCCGAACCCAACACATCGACGACCGCGACCAAGGAGGTCCTCCTGCCATGAACTCAGCCCACCTCGTACGAGCCGAAATCCGGAAGCTCACGAGCACGAGAATGCCGCTGGCCTTCTTCGCCGTGCTGACGGCGATCGCCGTCACGAACGCCGCCGCCGTCGTGTTCGGGACCGACATGGATGGATCCAAGGCGTTCATCGCCACCGGGATCGATCAACAGTCGCTCATCGCATTCGCCGCCAATGCCCTGATGATCTCCGGCTTCTTCGGTGCGATCGCGGTCGCCCGGGAATACGGACACAACACCGTGGTCCCGACCTACCTCGCGACACCCCGCCGGCATCGGGCCGTGCTGGCCCAGTTCACCGCCATCGCCGTCGGCGGTGCCGCCTTGGGCTTCGTGGGCACGGCACTGACCGCCGTCGCCGTGGTTGCGTCGCTCCCCACCACCGAGTTCGGGTTCATGGTCTCGGGTTCTGGCGTTGCTCGGGTGCTTCTGGCGGCATCGTTCAGCGGCGCTGTCGGCGCGGTTCTCGGCGCCGGCATCGGGGCGCTGGTGCGCAACACCGGCGGTGCGGTCACCGGTGTGGTCGTCGCCTTGATCATCGCCCCGCCACTGGCCGTGCAGCTGGCCGGCGGAGCCGCGTCATGGGTGCCGAACACCCTGGCCAATGTGGTGTCCGGCGTCGGCGCCGACGTCGGTTCGATCGCGGCCCTCGTCGTCCTCTGCATCTGGGCGGCCGTACCGGCGACGATCGGATTGATCTCGGTCGAGCGTCGCGATGTGGTGTGACACCGGGCGGCGCCGGTCTCAGCCGAGCCGCCCGATCTCGAGGCGACGTGCGGAGATCAGCTTCTCCACCGGTTCCTCGGGTAGCGGAGTGTCGACAGCGAATCTGAGCACACCTTTGGATCTGGCGTGGCCGGCAACGTCCTCGTCGAGCTCACTGAGAACGGTGCCGCTGTGGGGCAGGTAGCTCAGATGATGCTTGGTGGCGGAGAATCCGGCGACCACCCTGCCGTCCACCCTGAAGGCCGGGACTCCGAGCGACAGTCCCTGCTCGGTGTCCGGCACAGGTCGAGGATCATCCGGCGCAGCAGCTCGAGCGTGTGTCGCTTGGTGCTGTCGAGCCGTGTCAGGTAGTCATCGATCTCCTGGGCGGACACCGTCGCGGTCTGCTCGTTCGGCCAGTGCCGTGCCAACGGTCGGGATCGGCAGGTGTCACAGCAGCTGGAGACAGTCGCTGCCCTCGTCGAACGTGACCTCGACATCGACCCGACCATTCGCCGGCACCTGCAGGTTCAGGCGGCATCGCAAGTCACCGTCGATGTCGGGGATCTCAGGACCCGGACCGATCCCGACGTTCGCCTCGGCGAGGACGACGATGTCGCCGGCGGGAACACTCTGCTCGAGAACGTTGTCGTAATAGTCCTCCAACGACGGCTCGCCCTGGGAGTTGACGAAGTCGCTCCACAGCGTGGTCGCGATCACCTCGCCATCAGCGGTCTCGAAACGCAGGCCGACCTCGAAGCCTTCGATGAAGAAGCCTTCGACGTCCTGGAGTTGGACGGCCACCGTTCCGGTCTGATCGGTGGGAGGGGGTGTGGTGGGTGTGGATACAGCTTCGGCGCCGCACGACGCCAGCGTGGCGCCGGCGAGGAGGGCGAGAAGCGGGGGATATGGGTTCATGCTGATTTGACGAAGGACCGATAGTTCCAGTTCCCGACCCGGTGAGCTTGAACGATCGTTCAATCGACAGTATCGTTCGGGCGATGAGGTCCCCGTCCACCCGAGGATGTTGTCGGTGACCGCCGACCTGCCGATTGCGGTCGGGTACGACAAGAACCCATCCGCATCGATGTCGCTGCACGCCGATGCCTACGTGCAGCCCTATTGGTTCGACGTCGAACTCGCCGCGGTGTTCGGGCGAACGTGGCAGTGGGTCTGTCACGGCGAGAAGCTGCGGGAACCGGGCTCGTATGTGGCCACCGATGTAGCTGGCCAGCCCATTGCGATCGCCCGCGATGGTGCCGGGGAGCTGAGGGCCTTCTACAACGTGTGCCGGCACCGGGCCCACCACCTGTTGAGCGGTGAAGGCACGATCCGCACAATCGTCTGCCCGTATCACGCCTGGACCTACGACCTCGGAGGACAGCTGATCGCGGCCAGGCATACCGGCGACCTGCTCGACTTCGACATGAGCGCGATCTGTCTGGTGCCGGTGCAGGTGAACGAGTTCGCCGGATTCGTCTTCGTGAACCTCGACCCGGTGGCGCCGCCGCTGTCGGAACTGGCCGGCCCGCTGCCGTCGGAAATCGCCCGGTCGGCTCCGGACATCGAGTATCTGACGTTCGCCCATCGGCTCACCTATGAGATCGAATCCAACTGGAAGAACGTGGTCGACAACTTCCTCGAGTGTTACCACTGCCATGTCGCCCACCGGGACTTCGTGTCGCTGGTCGACATGGACACGTACCGGGTCGCCACGCATGAGATCTACTCGAGTCACA
>JAHEJO010000061.1 GCA_024638805.1 Acidimicrobiales bacterium | reverse complement strand
CGTGGTTCTGCGCCCGCCGGTCAACCTCGGATTTGCGGGTGGCTGCAATCTGGGGTGGAGATATCTGGACGCCTCCTGCGGCACCGTCGCGTTCGTCAATCCTGACGTCGAGGTTGCCGAACGAGGTCTGGAGCTGTGCTGGACCCGCCTGCAGGTTTCCCGTACGACCGCCTCGGTATCAGGCCTCATCACCCACGGTGGGTTCGGCGACGGATCCTTCGTCGGCGGTGCCACCGGGTTCTCACACCGGACAGGAAAGGTCTGGCAGGACCACCGCCGACCGGACTCCGCCGTCGTCAGCGTCCCCTATCTCCACGGCGCCGTGTTCCTCATGCGTCGCGAGGTTCTCGTGGCCGTCGACGGATTCGATGAGGCATTCTTCCTCTACCGGGAGGAGGTCGATCTGTGCCTCCGCGTGACCCGGCAACACCTCGGTCACCACGAGATGATCGGTGAATCGATCGGCGATCATGCCGGTGGCGTGTCGACCGGCCCCGCCGACGGTGCGCTCCGCGTGACGTTCATGTCTCGCAACTACCTGCTGCTGGCGCGGCGACACGCCGGTGCGTGGTTACCAGTGTGGGTCCTGCGTTGGTTGCTGATCGAGACGGGCATCATCACCGTCACTAAGGGGTGGCGACGCGCCGTCCAGCACCTGTTGGCGGTCGGTGCCGTTCGGTCCGATGGGCTTGATGTCGCCCGCAAGTGCAACTCGGTCTGAGGATCGCCGACCAGCGGATCGGTTGTGGACCGTCGCCGGGAACGGCCTCGACTTGCCACAGAGCCGCTAGGCGCCCACGCCGACCCGTTGCCTCATCGCCCGTACCGCCCAGCCGATGGGAACCGATGGTCCGCAACGGAGTGCTGGGCACCGAATGGTGATGGCAGCGGTCGAAAGGAACCGACGACGCGCCGTCGGCAAGGCCGGACTCGGGCTCTCGTTCTCGGTTGCGATCATCGCGTGCAACGCCGCCACGGCGGTCGCAGTGTCTCGCCTGGTCGGGGCCGACGGTCGTGGGGCGTTCGCACTCGTGGTCGTATTTGGTGCGTTGACGTTGACGACCGGAAGCGTTGGGGTCCCCGACGCCGTCGCTTCGAGACACGTCGCCTGGACCGCTGAGCACTGGGCCCAGCAGCTGACGTTGTCGTTCCTCATCGCGTTGCCGCTGACCGCTGTGGTGGTGGCACTCGCCCTACTCGTGTCCGCATCGGAGGCGTCACGGCCCGTCCGGGCCCAGCTCCTCGTCCTGGCGCTGGTGCTCCCGCTCAGAAGTACGGGGCTCACCGCCGTATTCGTTCTGCTCGCTCGGGGTCGTGTCCTGCTCCATCAAGCCCTCATGGTCGGCGTTCCCATCTGCACGCTCGTCGCCGTCGCATTCGCCTGGACGGTGGACATGCGTTCGGTCGATGCCCTGTGCTGGGCAGCGGTCGTGGGTGCCACGCTTCCGGCGCTCGCCCAGCTGGCGCTCGGAGCCGGCGTGGGGTTCGGTCGCCCGACCCGGGATCTGACCCGTCGGTCGGTCGGTTTCGGGATGCGCAGCTGGATCGGTTCGGTCGCGACGAGCGGTAACCAGCGGGCCGACATCGTCGTGTTGTCGACGCTGGCCGACGCCTCGATGGTCGGCGTCTACGCCAACGCATCAAGCGTCGCCTCCCTGGCGCTCATCGCTCCCTCGGCCTTCGGCGCCCGCATACGTTGGGCTGTCGCCAAGAACGATCTCGGTGGGGTGCGTCGCTGGCTGCTCACCGCCATGCTGCTGTCGATCGGCCTGGCCGTGGTCGGGGCGATCGGCGCCGTTGTGCTCTTCGAACCGGTGTTCGGGCCAGAATTCGCTGACGGTCGATTCATTGCGGCAGCTCTTACGATCGTGGCGCCCGTCCTGGCATTTTCGCGTGTGCTGGCGATCGTGGTCTCGATGAACGGCCGACCGGGCGACGCGGCAAGAGCCGAGATCATCGGTCTCGTCGTAGGTCTTGTGGCCCTGATCCTGATGCTCCCCACATTCGGCCTGTGGGCGGCCGTGATGGCATCGGTCACTGGATACTCCGTCTCGTGCATCGTGGAGTGGAAGGTCTGTCGGCGGTACGTCACCGGGGTGATCGCGTGATCGGATGTCGGCTCTGCGCATCGACCCGCGGCTCGACGCACGAGGCGAGGGAAACGATGTACATGACAGGCCAACGGTTTCCCTACTTCGAATGTGGGCGCTGCGGCGCCCTGTCCGCAGTGGAGAACCCCGAAGATCTGAGCCTCCACTACGACGCGTCCTACTACTCGATGAACGGTGACCGCAGTGAGTCGCTGAGGCTGAGGTTGCGGTCGGTGTGGGATCGCTGCGCCGCCTTGGATTCGGTCGTACTCGATCGACGCTTCGGTGCCCTATTCGCCCGACGCCCCCCGGCTCCCTTGGAGTGGGGGGTCCTGCCTCAGATCGGGTTCGGCGGAAGCATTCTCGATGTGGGCTGTGGTGCCGGCCACCTCCTGGCCAGGCTGGCGACGATGGGGTTTTCCGACCTCACCGGAATCGACCCGTTCCTTGACCCTGCGATCGTTCCCCCTCCCGGCGTGGAACTACAACGTGCAGCCCTCGACGATGTCGACCGGCGTTTCGATCTGATCATGTTCCACCATTCTTTCGAGCACGTGGTCGACCCGACCTCGACTCTGGCATCGGCCGCCGGCCGTCTTTCTCCTGCCGGGCGCATTCTGATCCGGGTCCCCGTCGCTCAGACCCATGCCTGGCGAACCTTCGGAGTCGATTGGGTCCAGCTCGACCCGCCCCGTCACATCGTGGTGCCTTCGACCGAGAGCATGGAGATCCTGGCAGCGTCGGCCGGTTTGGGCATCGAACGGACCATCTTCGACTCGACCGGCATGCAATTCTGGGGCAGCATCCAGGCCCAACGCGGGATCGCACTGCAGTCCCCGGAGTCCTACGCCGTGAATCCAGATCGGTCGGCGTTTTCGACGAAGGAGATCCGTGGGTTCGAACGTCGTGCACGCGAACTGAACCGGTTGGCCGACGGCGACCAAGCCGCCTTTGTGTTGTGCCCTCTCAGGTGATCGCAAGCATCCGGTCGAGGGCGACCTTGGACCACTCGGCGGTGTCCGGGTCGACCGATATCTGATTGACGACAACACCTTCGACGAGGTTGTCGAGCACCCACGCCAAATGGGGGAGGTCGATGCGGAACATCGTCGAACATGGGCAGACGAGCGGATCCAGATTGATGATCGTCTTGTCGGGGTTGTTGTGGGCGATACGGTTGACGAGGTGCACCTCGGTGCCGATCGCCACGGTGGACCCCGCCGGGAGTTGTGTGACCTTGTTGAGGATGAAGCTGGTCGAGCCGAGATGGTCGGCGAGCTCGCAGGTCTCGTAGGGGGCCTCGGGATGGACGATGACGATGCCGTCGGGATGCTCCTGGCGGAACGCGTGCACCTGTTCGGGGCGGAACCGTTGGTGGATCGTGCAATGGCCGTTCCAGAGCAGGAGTGAGGCCTCTTTGCACTCGGCTTCGCTGAGCCCACCCCGGTCCTCTCGGGGGTTCCACAACTTCATCTGATCGAGGGAGTAGCCCATCGCCAGTCCGGTGTTGCGGCCCAGGTGTTGGTCGGGAAAGAACAGGACCTTCTCTGCGCGCTGATCCTCGAACACCCACTCGAGCACGGCTCGAGCGTTGCTCGAAGTGCACACCGCTCCGCCATGGCGTCCCACGAAGCTCTTGATGTCAGCCGACGAGTTCATGTAGGTGACGGGGATGACGCTGGAGATGTCGATCGTCTCGCTCAGCACATCCCACGCTTCTTCGACCTGATCGAGGTCGGCCATATCGGCCATGGAGCAGCCGGCGTTCAGGTCGGGGAGGATCACGACCTGATCGTCGGCGGTCAAGATGTCGGCGCTCTCCGCCATGAAGTGCACGCCGCAGAACACGATGTACTTGGCCTCGGGGCGTTCCTGGGCGAGCACGGACAGTTTTAAACTGTCGCCGCGTGCGTCGGAGTATTCGATCACCTCGTCGCGTTGGTAGTGATGACCGAGGATGAAGAGCTTGTCGCCGAGTTCGGCTTTGGTTCGGCTGATCCGATCACGAAGCTCGGCTTCGGCGGCGGCGGCGTACCAGTCGGGGAGACGTGTCTGGATCCTGAGCACGATGTCGATTATACGACGGTGATCTTCGGAGCCTTCGACCAGGCGGCGCCCCTTGGCCCGTCCCGTGCCCTACGGGCAGCGCGGAGCCGGAAACGCTGGTTCGGCTCGGAACAGAGCGACGGTCGACGCGACCCGTTCCGGCGTGACGACGGTGCCTTCGTTACGGGCGATGCCGATCAGGTCACCGTTGCGATCGAGCACGACCGCCCCCCGTTCGAGTGTCATCGGGGCGGCGTCGATCTCGTTGCCCGCCTCGCTGACCGAGTAGCTGTAGAGTTGTCCAGCGCGCACCTCGAGAGAGGTGACGACGACCGGCTGGAGCACGATGTCCTGTCCGTCATGTACGACGAGAGCCAGGTCGTCTCCCCGTCGTATCTGGTTACCGACCGCGATCCGCAGCCGATGCTCGAGTCGATCAGCCGCACGTATCACGCTGAGGTCACTCGTGTTCGAAATCCCCAGAACGTCACCGGTCGTTTCGATCGCGCCGGCCGAGAGCTGCGGGGTGGCTGCCTGTTCGACATCGAAGCGTGACGCGACGACGACACCACCGTCGACGACCACGCCGACCGCTTTGACCGCCGCTCCACACGCGTCGGGCTCCTCGATCGTCACCATCACCCGGGGATCGAAGTTTTCGACCGGTCCGGTCACCACCAGTGAAGGTGTGCCGGCGCCGACGGGAATCTCATCGGTCGTCATGGCGATCTGCTCGGGCTCGGAGGTCTGCACATACCCGAAAGCGGTCCCTGCGCTCACCGAGACGACCGACACGACCGCTGCCGCAACGATGGCAGCGTTGTGATACGGGCGACGTCCGGGCTTGACGTTGGAGTTCAGACGGGCCGACGACGCAGCCACCGTCCTGGTTCCTTCCTCGAGGTCGGGGAGATCGAAGTCGCTCGAGCGTTGGGCGCGCTTCTCTCGCTCGGGATCCGGATCGTAGAGAGCCGCGGCGCCGTCATGGCCCACCCGGGTGGGCGTTCGATTGCCTCGCGTGGATGCGACCATCGGTGTCTGTCCGGTGGCTGGGGCCCTCCCACCCATCGATTCTTGGGTCTTACCTCCTATCGATTGCAGGAAGTCGGTCACCGTCGAGGCGGTGGGAGCCTCGACGGCCGGCTCTTCGGGCGGCGCGGTGCTCTGTCCGCACACCGGACAGCGGTCAACGGTGCGGGGCAGGATGTTCTGGCAGCTCTGGCAACGGTCCATCGGCGCTCCGCTCCTCTCACTGATCAGGTCGGCACGATCCGCAGTCGAGTTGAGCGAACGATGCCCCAGCTGGCGTGCGTCCAAAACGGCGCAGTCTCGCCGCTGGCCGCCATCGGTCGCTGAGGATCGTCCGTAGGCTGGGATCGATGGTGAAGCGTCCTCCGGCCGGTTCGATACCCGACGCGCCCGGTTCCTATCAGTTCTTCGACGCCGACGGTCGCGTGATCTACGTAGGCAAGGCGAAGTCCCTGCGCAGTCGCCTGTCGAACTATTTCCAGAATCCCGGCAGCTTGCACGCCCGCACCGCCCAGATGGTCGCAACCGCCGAACGTATCGAATGGATTCAGGTCGACACCGACGTCGAGGCCCTCATGCTCGAGTACAACCTGATCAAGGAACATCGGCCTCGCTTCAACATCCGTCTCGTCGACGACAAGAGTTACCCGTACCTGGCGGTAACCGTCAGCGACGAGTGGCCCCGGCCCCGCGTGATGAGGGGCAAGAAACGCAAGGGAACGCGCTACTTCGGGCCGTACGGTCACGCCTGGGCGATCAGAGACACGCTCGACTCGCTCCTTCGGGTCTTTCCCGTTCGGTCCTGCTCGGACAACAAGCTCGACCGTCACGCCAAGCTGGGCAAGCCGTGCTTGCTGTTCCACATCGAGAAGTGTTCGGCGCCGTGCGTGGGTGAGGTGAACAAGGACCAGTACGACCAGATGGTGGCCGAGCTGCTCCAGTTCCTGGATGGTGACACCGATCCGGTCCTGAACAAACTCGAGCTCGAGATGCGGGCCGCCGCGGACGGGTTGGAGTTCGAGCAGGCGGCACGTCTGCGCGACCGCATGGGTGCGGTTCGCAAGACGATCGAGAAGCAGCAGGTCGTAGCGGAACGCAACGAAGATCTCGACGTCATCGGTATCGCTCAAGACGACCTCGAAGCATGTATCTTCGTGTTCTACGTCCGGCGGGGTCGGGTCACGGGGCGACGCAGCTTCATCATCGACAAGGTCGAGGACCTCACCGACGTCGAACTGGTCGACAAGGTCCTGGAGAGCATCTACGACGAGGAGCCGGTGCAGGGCATGCCTCACGTGGTGCTCGTTCCGAACACGGGCACCGACCCGGGCCTGTACACCGAGTGGCTCAGCGTGTTGCGGGGCTCGAACGTGGAGATCCGCAACCCCCGGCGGGGCGGCAAGGTCGATCTCCTCTCCATGGTCACCAAGAACGCGGAGGAGGAGTTCACCCGTCATCGCATGAAACGAGCGACCGACCACAACGCGCGGGCACGGGCGCTCAACGAACTGAAAGAGTTCCTCGACCTGCCGATCGCTCCGCTGCGCATCGAGTGCTACGACATGAGCCATCTGCACGGTTCGGACTACGTGGGTTCGATGGTGGTGGTCGAGGACGGCCTACCGGCCAAGAACCAGTACCGGCGTTTCAAGATCAAGACCGTCGACCAGAACGATGACTTCGCAGCGATGGAGGAGGTGCTCACCCGGCGCCTCACCGCCTACAAGGTGGATCGGTCCAAGCCGGTGGCCGAACGGGGACGGTTCCAGTATCCGCCCCAGCTGCTCGTGGTGGACGGCGGCAGAGGCCAACTCAGCCGGGCGGTGAAGGTGCTCGAAGACCTCGACCTCTTCGACGAGATCCCGTGCGTGTCACTCGCCAAGCAATTCGAGGAGGTGTTCCTGCCGTTCGAGTCCGAACCGGTGCGCCTGCCCCGTCAGTCCGAGGCGCTCTACCTGATGCAACGCATCCGCGACGAGAGCCACCGCTTCGCGATCACCTACCACCGTCAGCTGCGCGACAAACGGCTGACGACCTCCGTGCTCGACGGCATCCCAGGGCTCGGCCCCGTACGCCGGAAGCGCCTGGTCAAGGAGATCGGTGGCGTCAAGAAGGTCAGGCAGGCGACGCTCGACGAGCTCTCATCGCTGAGCTGGCTGCCCGACTCGGTGGCCCAGGCGGTGTACGACAAGGTCCGGCAGTGAACGAGCCGGTCGATCAGTCCGGGCGTCCAGATCACCGATGCGGTCGCCGCTACGGCGCAGCGGTGAAGCGGTGAAGCGGCGCACCAGCGGTCACCATCCACAATAGTCGTTGAACCATCCGAGGACGTACTCGTCGAAGTCGGCGCGGGTCCATCCCGGAAACGTGCCCGGATCCCAAGCGCTCTCCGCGAAACCGCTGACAAGCAGGATCTCCACCATTTCTTCAGGCAACGCTGCGCCGGTGTCACAAATCTCATCTGCGACGCCCGGATATTCTCTTTCGGCAGAGATCATGTTCATGTCGAACAGAGTGTCGTTTGCGACGTCCTCATCAACGGTTGTCATTGTCGGCGCCGCCGTCGTTGTCGGAGCCGCCGTCGTTGTCGGAGCCACGGTCGTTGTCGTTGGTGCTGCCGTAGTCGTCGAAGTCATGACTGCGTCGATCGTTTCGGGCGTGCCAGACGCCAACGCGCCAATCACGACGATGGCGAGGACAAGCCCGGACGGGATCAGCACCCGTCTCGTCTGCCACCACGGCCGAACGGGCGGCAAAGCACCGCTCGGTTGAATCGGCGCCAGCGGTGGTGGTGATGGAGTGCTCATGGGGTTGCGAGGAGGCGTTGGACCACTTGGCAGCAGAGGAGGTGCGTTGGTCGGAGAAACGCCTCGCTGGGCTGGTCGGTCAGGCTGAGACAACCTGGTGGTGTGCTGACCGGCACTCGGACTGGTGTGCTGGCAAAGATGTGCGGATGTGGCTTGTCGACGACGGCCTCCGGGTCAACTGGCCGGACGTGATCAGCCTATTCAGCAGCATTCCACCATCGCAACTGATCGGCGTGCAGGGGATCGGGATACCACCCCTCTTGTCGAATCGGTTGCGTGTTCATTCCTCTTCGGCCCCTTCACCTGTCAACAAACCGCCTCCAATCCCACCGGGTTCGGAACGCTGATCGGCCCACGTCGGCGTAGACACCGGCGATCGGCCATCCTCGGCCTTCGGCGTAGGTGCGGCAACGCCCGGTCTAGATTTCGGTGCTGACCTGGTCGTCACGATCTTTGCTGATGCGGACGTAAATCGCGGCCGTCGGTACAGACTGTTTGCCGTGAGCGCCTCGGGGACATGGGATGACCCCAACCTCTCCAATTGGTGGGTCGAGGGCTTCACCGACGGAGCCGATCCCGAGTACACCGAGCAGATCATCCCGCTGGTCGTCGAGCGCCTCGCCTGGGCTCGGACCGTCCTCGACGTGGGCACCGGCGAGGGGCAACTCGCTCGTGCCCTGGCCGACGTGGGAGTGTCGACCGTCGGCATCGACCTGTTCCCACGACAGATCGCCACGGCGGTCGAGCGTGGCGGGGGACCGGCCTATGGACTCGCGACCGCAACCGCCATCCCGCTGGCCGACCGCTCGATCGATGCGGCGGTGGCCTGTCTGGTCTTCGAACACATCGACGACGTCGACGCTGCGATCAACGAGATCGCCCGCGTCTTGCGGCCCGGTGGGATCTTCCTGTTCCTGTTGAACCATCCGTTGCTGCAGACCCCTGACAGCGGCTGGGTCGACGACCGGGTCCTCGATCCGCCCGACCAGTATTGGAGGATCGGGAACTACCTCTCCGAAGCGGTCACGGTCGAGGAGGTCGGAAAGGGTGTCTTCGTGAAGTTCGTGCACCGGCCGCTCCACCGATACCTCAATGCAGTCGCCGATGCCGGGATGCGTCTCGACTGGATGGACGAACCGGCGCCTCCGCCGGGTTTCTTGCAGATCGCCCCACACTACGAAGCGGCTGCGTACGTTCCCCGGCTGCTCGTACTCCAGTTCCACAAGACCCGAACCCCTGGTATTCCTGACACACTGTGCCCATGATGAATGTTGTGGTGGTCACCGGACTGTCCGGTGCCGGCCGATCCACTGCGGCGGGCACATTCGAAGACCTCGGCTGGTTCGTGATCGACAACCTCCCCGTCACTCTCGTATCGAAGGTCGCCGAACTCGCCAGGGGACACGCGGACCGGTACAAGAAGCTGGTCCTGGTGATGCAGACCTACGACTCTGCTCTCGAGGCCGAGATCGTCGAACTGCGAAATCGGGTCGAATCGGTTCAGGTGATCTTCCTCGATGCGTCCACCCAATCGTTGGTGCAGCGTTACGAGAGCACCAAGCGGCGCCATCCGGGACCGAATCTCGGCGAAGGCCTGCTCGGGTCGATCGAGACCGAACGGGACCTCTATGTCAGTGCCAAGGCGGC
This sequence comes from Acidimicrobiales bacterium, assembly GCA_024638805.1. Taxonomy (GTDB): domain Bacteria; phylum Actinomycetota; class Acidimicrobiia; order Acidimicrobiales; family SZUA-35; genus JABDIY01. Next base: position 4,659 of record JAHEJO010000061.1, on the reverse strand, counting down.
CGCCGACCTGGTGATCGACACATCCGAACTCAACCCACATGAGCTTCGTGACCGCATCATGCGGCTGTTCGCCGAGCCCGAAGGCGATCATGGCATGAGCGTCACCGTGTCCTCGTTCGGTTACAAACACGGGCTGCCGACCGACGTGGACATCGTGCTGGATTGCCGCTTCATACCCAACCCGTACTGGGAACCGGAGCTGCGATCCTCCACCGGGCTCGATCGACCGGTGGCCGATTTCGTTCTCGACCGCGCCGTAGCGAGACGATTCCTCGACCACCTCACGCCGCTCCTGGAAGAACTTCTGCCGGCGTATGCGGCCGAGGGCCGCACCTACCTCGGGATCGCATTCGGCTGCACCGGAGGGCGGCATCGGTCCGTGGCGATCGCCGAAGAAATGGCCCGACGCTTGGATCTCGACGGTTGGCGTCCTGGCGTCCGTCACCGGGACGTCGATAGATGAGGAACCATGTCTGAGGTCGATCGGGTGGTGGCTCTCGGGGGCGGGCACGGCCTGGCCAGCGCGCTTCACGCCGTTCGCACCTACGCCCGCATGGTGGACGGGATCGTCTCGGTGGCCGATGACGGCGGCTCGAGTGGGCGTCTCCGCCGGGAACTCGGACTCCCGGCCCCTGGCGACATCCGCCGGTGCCTGTCGGCCCTCAGCGGATCGCGGTCGATGCTGGCCCGCTCCCTGGAACATCGCTTCACCGCCGGACCGCTCAAAGGTCATGCGGTCGGGAATCTCATCATCGCCGGATTGGCAGATGCGTCGGGAGACTTCGTCGCCGCCATCGCTGAGATGGAACGGCTCGTGGACGCGCAGGGTCGTCTCCACCCCGCTACGACCGAGCCGGTGACCTTGATGGCCGACACCGACACCGGCACGATCACCGGCCAGGTCACGATCGAGCGGGCCACCGGGATCAAGAACCTGCGATTCACCGACCCCACGATCTCCGCTAATCCGGCCGCGGTCGAGGCGCTGTTGGCGGCCGATCAGATCGTGATCGGACCGGGTTCGTTGTTCACATCGGTTCTCGCTACTGCGATCGTTCCCGACATCCACGATGCGATCGCCGATGCGAGAGGTACACGGATTTACGTCGCCAACGTCGCCAACGATCGCGCTGAGGCGCGTGGCTTCGGTTTGGCCGAACATCTGGAGGCTCTTGCCGCCCACGGGGTCGAACCCGATGTGGTTGTGATCGACAGCGCCCAGGATCCACCGTCGGGTGCGTTCAAAGTGGTCGCCGCACCGGTCCATGCCACCGATCGCTGGTCGCACGACCCGCTGGCGTTGGCCGCCATTCTCTCCAGCCTGGGCTGATCTCACCCTCGCTTCGGGCTGTGATCGGAGATGTTCGGGCGATCGGAGAATCGGGCTGCGAAAAGGGGTCGCAGCCCGATAGCGCCGCGGGGAATCGCCGCTATCGTCTGGCCTCATGACCATTCGAGTAGGGATTAACGGTTTCGGGCGCATCGGACGCAACTTTTTCCGAGCGGCCAAGAAGCAGGGAGCTGACTTCGACTTCGTCGCGGTCAACGACCTCGGGTCGTTGGAGGCGATGGCCCATCTTCTCAAGTACGACAGCGTGCTCGGCACGCTGCCCTACGACATCAAGGCGGCTGAAGGCGGCATCGACGTCGGCGGCGACGTGCTCAAGGTGTTGAGTGAACGCAATCCCGCAGATCTGCCTTGGGGTGATCTCGGCGTCGATGTCGTGATCGAGTCCACCGGCGTGTTCAACTCACGTGACAAGGCGGCGGGCCATCTGGACGGCGGGGCACCGTTCGTCGTGGTGTCCGCCCCTTGCTCGGGCGCCGACGAAACATTCGTTGTCGGTGTCAACGAGGACACGTTCGACCCTTCCACCCACAAGGTCGTCTCCAACGCATCGTGTACGACGAACTGCTTCGTGCCGATGGTCAAGGTTCTGGACGACAACTTCGGTCTCGTCAACGGTCTCATGACCACGATCCATGCCTACACCGGTGATCAACCCACGGTCGACACCCCCCACAAGGACCTACGGCGTGCTCGCGCGGCGGCGGTCAACATCATTCCCACCTCGACCGGCGCCGCCCGGGCCACCAGCCTCGTCATGGAGAGCATGAAAGGTCGCCTCGACGGTATTGCGATGCGGGTCCCCGTGCCCACCGGCTCGATCACCGACTTCACCGCTGTCCTGGAGAAGGAGGCGTCGGCCGACGAGATCAACGCCGCCTACGCCAAGGCGGCGTCGGAGGGCCGGTTGAGCGGCGTGCTCGTCTACACCGAGGAACCGATCGTCTCCAGTGACATCGTCACCTCGCCCGCATCGTGCACCATCGACGCAGGACTCACCACCGCGCTGGGCACCCTCGTCAAGGTCGCCGGCTGGTACGACAATGAGTGGGGATACTCGAACCGCCTCGTCGACATGGCCAAGATCGTCGGCGCTGCCAACCAGGCCTAGGGTTCGCTCATGATCGACGGAGTTCCCGAACTCGAGGATCTCGGCGACGTCAATGGAAAGAGTGTTCTGGTGCGGGTGGATTTCAACGTGCCCGTGCGTGACGGCGCCATCAGCGACGACCTCCGCATACGGGCCGCCCTCCCGACACTGCGATGGCTGGTGGACCGGGGTGCGCACGTGACAGCGTGTTCGCATCTCGGCCGACCCAAGGGCGAACCCAACCCGGCGTATTCGATGGACCCGGTGCGGGCGCACTTGGCCACGCTCGCCCCGAGCGTGAAGCTGCTCGAGAATCTCCGCTTCGATCCGGGTGAGACCAGGAATGACCCCGCGTTCGTGGCCCGGCTGGTCGACGGGCAGGACATGTACGTGAATGACGCCTTCGGGGCCTCCCATCGCAGTCACGCCAGCATCGTCGGTCCACCGATGACCCTGCCCAGCGCAGCCGGACGACTCCTGGCCCGGGAGGTCGAGGTTCTGCTCGCCGTCCGGTCCCACCCGCGACGACCGTTCGTGGCGATCATGGGTGGCGCCAAGGTGAGCGACAAGCTCAGCGTGATCGAGGCTCTGCTCGGCGTCGTCGACGAGTTGATCATCGGTGGTGGCATGGCCTTCACGTTCCTCGCAGCACAGGGCCATCGGGTGGGCGACTCGCTCCTCGAACCCGACATGATCGAGACATGTCGCGTCATGCTCGAGGGTGACAAACCGATTCACATCCCTCACGACATCACCGCCCTAGTCGGTGGCGCCCTTTTCGAACCCGAAGCTGGTGGGGAGGTCCGTCAGATGGGTGCCGACCTCCCGGATGGCGTTATGGGTGTGGACATCGGGCCCGGTACTGCGGCCGCCTTCAGCGACATCATCGCCGAGGCGGGCACCGTGCTGTGGAACGGACCGATGGGCGTTTTCGAAGACCCTCGGTTCGAGGCCGGCACACGGACCATCGCCATGGCGATGGCCCAGTCCAAGGCGTTCACCGTCGTCGGTGGCGGCGACTCGGCGGCGGCGGCGAAGCAATTCGGGGTCGACACCGAGATGGATCACGTGTCGACCGGCGGCGGTGCCTCGCTGGAGCTGATCGAAAAGGGTGATCTTCCGGGGCTGGCGGCGCTCAGACGCTAGCGTGCAGCCGAGTACACATTGGAACTGATGTCATGCGGCCGAGAGGCTGCGGAGGAATGGAGCGACAGGATGGGTGTGGGCTATTCGGCCGAGCGGAGTGGGATCGAAAGGTCCCGTGACGAGGAGTTGTCGACGTCGAGCGGAGGTGGGCGATGAGCGCCCGGCGACCGTTGATCAGCGGCAACTGGAAGATGCATCTCAACCACTTCGAGGCGTTGAAGCTCACCCAGGAGCTCAGCTATCAGATCACCGGTGACGACATCGAGCACGTCGACGTGTCACTCCACCCGCCCTTCACCGACCTACGGACCGTCCAGACGGTCATCGACTCGGACAAGCTGCCCTTCTTCCTCGGCGCCCAGCATTGCCACTTCGAGGACAAGGGTGCCTTCACCGGCGAGATCGCGCCCGCCATGCTGGCCAAACTCAATGTCACCTACGTCATCGCCGGTCACAGTGAGCGGCGCGAAATCTTCGGTGAGACCGATGAGATGGTGAATGCCAAGGCCAAAGCGATCCTGGCGGCTGGTATGACCCCGATCGTGTGCGTGGGTGAAACGCTCGCCGAAAGAGACGGCGGGGAGGCCGAGGCAAAGGTGGGTTCGCAGGTTCAGGCAGCCCTGACCGGTCTGAGCGCCGAACAGGTCGGCGGTCTGGTGATCGCCTACGAGCCGATCTGGGCGATCGGAACCGGGCGTACCGCATCTGCCGAGGATGCCCAGGCGATGTGCCACCACGTGCGGGCCGGAGTATCGGGGATTTACGGCGCTGACGCAGCAGCGTCGGTCCGGGTTCAGTACGGCGGCTCGGTGAAGCCGGCCAACGCCAACGAGTTGCTGACCCAGCCGGATATCGATGGTGCGCTCGTCGGAGGGGCCGCCTTGAGCGCGGATGACTTCACCAGGATCGTACAGTTCCGCCTGTAACTCTCGCCGGATTCTCAGCGACCGCACAGGAGTCGAGGTCAAGGACAATCCTGACGGCGTACCGTCAGGATTGCCCAGTGGCAATGGGCCATCGTTCCCACATGGGTGAGATCTCACGTCACGGTTCAGCTTGAGATCACTAGTGTCCA
>JAHEJO010000186.1 GCA_024638805.1 Acidimicrobiales bacterium | reverse complement strand
ACAACGCCGGCCGGTGTGAAAACGATCCACCGTCTCGCCAGCTGATGGAGGGACCGACCGCCTCGATAGGCAACCGCCAATGCCGCTGCGGAGACCAGGGCGCCAGCCAGCCACTGACGCGTCGCCAGCAGGAGTGGCCCGGCGATGGCGGCCGCGACCATTCCGGCCCAGACCAGCACGATCGGGCCGAGAAGGAGCGACGCCGGAGGACGCAGCGCCAGCCGGCGCTCGGGCCCGTACGCCGATCCGTTCACCATGACGTCACCGGTGATCGGTAGAAACGCGATGGCGGAAGCAAGGCCGGTCGCGGCGGCGGCCGACACCGCACGCATCGTCGAGATGTCGGCCGTTGACACCACAAGGAAGAACCCGACCAACGACGCCGGCGCGATGATGCGGTAGACGGTGAGGCTGACCGTCGAAGGGGCCAGGACACACAACAGCCCGAGGAACCACGCGGTCCACATCATCACCTCGGCGCTCAGCCGAACCGCGTCGTATCGACCGTCGAGACCGGTGCTCACCGCCGGACCGGCGAACACCGGGAGCAGGAACCAGGAGATCCGGGCCGGCCAGATTCCGAGCCGATCGAGGGGGAGCCTGGCGGTTACCGATGCCACGCAGTGAGTGTGCCATCGGTTCGCGCCCGAACGTCCGTTGGATCCAAGAGGAGCGACGTCGCCCGTCGCTAGTCTCGAGATGGTGGAGCCGGCCGAGCGGATCGAGGAATTGAGGGCGTCGATCGCCCATCACAACGAGGCCTACCACACCCTCGATGCCCCGGAGATTCCTGACGCGGAGTACGACGCCCTGGTGCGCGAGCTGACCCAGCTCGAAGCGGACCACCCTGAACTCGCGATTGGTTCCTCACCGACCCAGCAGGTGGGCGGTCCGCTGTCGAACCTCTTCGCGCCGGTCGTGCACAGCGTGCCGATGATGAGCCTCGACAACGCCTTCACCGACGACGAGGTCGTAGCCTGGTCGGCTCGGGTGGATCGGGGACTCGACCTGGGGGCCGAGGCGCCACCGGTCACCTTCGTCGCCGAACTCAAGATCGATGGCGTCGCCTGCTCGCTGCGATACGAAGGCGGAGAACTCGTCCAGGCGGCGACCCGAGGCAACGGCAAGGTGGGTGAGGACATCACCGCCAACGTGCGGGGGATCGACGTGATTCCGACATCTCTGCGTCCCGCTGCCCCGTCCGTTCTGGAGGTTCGAGGTGAGATCTATCTTCCTGTGTCCACCTTCGATGACCTCAACGACGCCCAGATCGCTGCCGGCAAACCCCGCTATGCCAATCCTCGGAACACCGCGGCGGGGAGTCTTCGCCAGAAGGACCCTCTGATCACCGCCGGTCGAGGGCTGGCTTTCTGGAGTTACCAGCTCGGTCAGGTGCTCGGTGGCCCCGAGCTGTCCTCCCACAGCGAGGCGCTGGACTGGCTCGAAGGTCTCGGGCTGCCCGTCAATCCGGAGCGGCGCATCGTCGATGGCATCGATGGGATCGCAGCGTTCACAGGTCACTGGCTCGAGCATCGCCACGATCTCGACTACGACATCGACGGTGCCGTCGTGAAGGTCAACAGCCTCGCCCGGCAGCGGGCCCTGGGGTCCACGGCCAAGGCCCCCCGCTGGGCGATCGCCGTCAAATTCCCTCCCGAGGAGAAGACGACCAGGCTCCTGGACATACAGGTGAGCATCGGCCGGACCGGTAAGGCCACACCCTTCGCGGTACTGGAACCGGTCTTCGTGGGAGGGTCGACGGTGCAGATGGCGACGCTCCACAACGACGACCAGGTTCGGCTCAAGGATGTTCGTCCCGGCGACATCGTGACGGTCCGCAAGGCCGGTGACGTGATACCCGAGGTGCTCGGTCCCGTGCTGACCGGTCGCGATCCCGACTCGGTTCCCTGGGTCTTCCCGACGCTGTGCCCTGCCTGCGACGAACCCTTGGTACGTCCCGACGGCGAAGCGCACACGTTCTGCCAGAACCCCGGTTGCCCGGCCCAGATGCAGGGACGGCTCGAGCATTTCGCATCCAGGGGTGCGATGGACATCGACGGGTTTGGTGAACGGACGGTGTCGGCGTTCGTCGACGCCGGTCTCATCACCGACATCGGCGATATCTACTTCATCGACTGGGATCAAGTGGCTGGAATGGAGGGGTTCGGTGAGGCGACCATCCGGAACCTCCAGCGGGCCATCGAGGTCACCAAAGGCCGACCCCTGGCAAGCCTGCTCGTCGGCCTAGGGGTTCGCCATCTCGGTCCGAGTGCGGCTGAGCTGCTCGCTGCTCACTTCGGCCATCTCGATCGCATCGCTGATGCGAGCGCCGAGGAAATCGCTGCGATCGATGGTGTAGGCCCCAAGATCGCCGAGACGGTCGCCGCCTACTTCGCCTCGGATGTAGCCAAGTCATTGATCGGCAAACTCCGCTCGGCCGGGCTGAACCTGGTTGGCCCTGAGGTTGCCGATGTGCCCCAGACGTTGGTGGGGAAAGCGGTTGTTGTCACCGGCAGCCTCCACGGTTTCAGCCGTAGTGGCGCGGCCGACGCGATCAAGATGCGGGGCGGAAAGAATCCAGGCTCGGTCTCGCGGAAGACCGCCGCGGTCGTTGTCGGCAGCGAACCTGGCGCCAGCAAGGTCGCCAAGGCGGAGGAGTTCGGAATCCCCATGATCGACGAGGATGCCTTCGTGCGGCTGCTCGAAACGGGTGACCTGCCGACCTCGTAAGGCACCGTTGTCACCTCCGTGGCAAATATCCACGGACTCGGCGAAGCGTCGGAACTCCGGTGATTCGGTTTGGCCCTGCGAACGATCGGTGGACACTTCGATCGCGTGACGAGGGCAGTTGAAGCGGGGATGATCAATTCGGTAGATTCTGCATACGGCGATACATCCGCCGACGGTCAGATCCCGCCGGCGGATTCCGAGCGCCTGTTCGGTCCGCCGCAATCTGCGGTCTCGCCTGACATCTCCTTCGTTGTCAGCACGATCGGCAGACCCACGGCCTTGGGTGCGATGGTCCGCTCGATCGCCGCCGAGTTGTCGGACTCGATCCGAGCGGAGCCGATCGTCGTCGACCAGAGTGACGACGACGGTACTCGCCGACTCCTGGCCGAAACCGAACTCGCGGTTCCATGTCGGTATCTTCGATCCGGGATCGGTGTCTCAGCCGGTCGCAACGCCGGTCTGCGGTTGGCGCGGGGCCATTACGTCATGTTCCCCGACGACGACGTGTGGTTCGGTGGTGGTCTGGTCGACGCCGCCACCCGGTACCTCGATGAGCACACGGAGGTCGTCGGTTACAGCGTGCGGGTCACGGCCGCCGACGGCACCGACAGCCAGCTCCGTTGGTCTCATCGGCCCCAGTTCGTCCACCCCCGCAACTACCACCGGACCACGATCGGTCCGGCGATGGTCTTGCGGCAGGATGCGATCGTGTCCGTCGGCGGGTTCGACGAGTCGATCGGCACGGGATCGCCCGGTTGGTATGGGGCCTGCGAGGACTCCGACCTCGTCTTACGGCTCCTGGAATCAGGCTTCAAGGTGTGATACGACCCCGCCGTCGTGCTCCACCACCGCGAGATCCGATGGGATGTCGGTTCCGAGGTTGAAGCGAAATCGCTGCTCTACGGTTGCGGCCAGGGGCATCTGTGGCGTCGTCACCGGTTCGGCCGGGCATGGGTCCTCTTCCTGCTGATCCGTCGAATGATCCGGTCCCCATCTCGCCGGTACTCCGATCGGACTGGCCAACGTCGCGCTCGCGCCGATCGCCGCCGGCTACCTCGCTCAAGGCCGCCGCCAGGGACTCGAACGGCTCGTCCGCCGACTGACCGCGGC
>JAHEJO010000185.1 GCA_024638805.1 Acidimicrobiales bacterium | reverse complement strand
GTGTCGCCCCGAATGCAGAGGGAGAGATCGTCGAGTTCGCCAACACCCGAGGTGTCGACCTCGCCATCTTCGGCACGGCCAGCAGGCCGATGTCCAACCGGCCCTTCTTCGGGCACCGAGTTTCCTTCATGATCGAGAATTCGCAGGTACCGGTGATGATCATCGCGTTGCCCGCCCGATCGGGATGACGCTTTCCGAGATCCGATGTGCAATCTGCGCTTTGCCATGTCGCATGTCGTGAAAACAAACGGAGCTCCGGGAAGGGGGGTCCGGAACTCCGTTTGGCCCTCGCGTCGGAGGGCGGACGGGCGAGGTCTGGCGCAGCTCGAAGAAGCTGCCGGTTACCCGTCCCGCACGCCGGGATGGGGGGATCCCAGGCGCCGGAGCCATCATCGCAGCGGTCGTTGCCTCGTGCAAGCACCGCAGAGGACTATTTCCGCCCTGTCATCGGGGTCAGTCATTTGCATCTTCCGGACGGTTGACGCGTCAGGTGTGAGGTAGGCTGGAAAGGCTTTCGAGACCGTCGGGAGAGTCCCCACCGCCGAGTGGGGCGCCGAAGGGGCAACCATCCCCGGAAACTCTCAGGCAACTGGACCGGCGGGGGAGGCAACGCTGGACCGAGGGACAGCGTGGGGACCACGAAAAGGAGTCGCCATGCCTGAACCAGTCGCAACCAGATTCGTCGATCGTCACATCGGCCCGCGTCCCGCTGAGATCTCGAAGATGCTCGCCGACGTCGGAAGTGCCACGCTGGACGACCTCGTCTCCGAGACGGTGCCAGAAGGCATTCGGATCGCTCGGCCGCTCGACCTGCCGGCGGCACTGAGTGAACCCGAAGCCATCGAGCGGCTCCGTGCTTTCGCCGAACAGAACACGATGCTCACCTCGCTGATCGGCCAGGGCTACTTCGGAACGATCACTCCTCCTGTCATCCAGCGCAACATCCTGGAGAATCCCGCCTGGTACACCGCCTACACCCCCTATCAGGCCGAGATCTCCCAAGGACGGCTCGAGGCGCTCCTCAACTTCCAGACGATGGTGTCGGATCTCACCGGCCTCGAGATCTCAAACGCGTCCCTGCTCGATGAAGCCACCGCAGCGGCCGAGGCGATGGCGATGACCAACCGGATCCATCGGGGCAAGCGCCCGAAGTTCTTCGTGGACGAGCTGACCCATCCCCAGACCATCGCCGTCATGGCCACCCGGGCGGAGCCCGTTGGCATCGAATTGGAGATCGGGCCGATCGCCGAGATGGCCCCGGGTGATTTCAGTGGGTGCTTGATTCAGTATCCGGACACCACGGGAGCGATTCCCGATCTCCGAGGGGTGTGCGCCGCTGCGGCCGAGACCGGGACCCTCGTGGTGGTCGCCACCGATCTGTTGGCACTCACGATGCTCGAATCACCGGGAGAGCTCGGAGCCTCGATCGCTGTCGGATCAGCCCAGCGCTTCGGCGTTCCCATGGGATTCGGCGGTCCCCACGCCGCATTCATCGCAACCCTCGAGGAGCACGTACGGGCTCTTCCCGGCCGCCTGGTCGGTGTCTCCACCGACTCGACCGGGCGCCCCGGATACCGGCTCACCCTGCAGACTCGTGAACAACACATCCGCCGGGACAAGGCAACCTCCAACGTCTGCACCGCCCAGGCCCTCTTGGCGATCATCGCCTCGATGTACGCCTGTTGGCACGGTCCCGACGGATTGCTGGCGATCGCCGAGCGTGTCCATCGCCTGACCGGTCGCCTCGTCGCATCGCTGCGCGAAGCCGGCGTGCAGATCGTGAACGACACGTTCTTCGACACGGTGACCGTGAGGGTCCCGGGTCGGGCCCTGCAGCTGGCCGATGACGCCGAAGCGGCCGGTTTCAACCTCCGACGCTTCGACGTCGACCTGCTCGGCATCAGCTTCGATGAAATCACCGACACCGGGACGCTGGACCTGCTCGTCGGGGTCTTCGGTGCCGAGCCGGAGGAGGAAGCGGTTGAAGGGATTCCTGAGGCGGTTCGACGCCGCACCTCGTTCCTCACCCATTCAGTGTTCGGCGCGCACCGGTCCGAGACGCAGATGTTGCGGTATCTACGGGCCCTATCCGACAAGGATCTCGCCCTCGACCGGACGATGATCCCGCTCGGATCGTGCACGATGAAGCTCAACTCGACCACCTCGATGATCCCGATCACCTGGCCCGAGTTCTCGTCACTCCACCCCTATGTCCCCGAACACCAGGCTGCTGGGTATCTGGAGATGATCCGCGAACTCGAAGAATGGCTCGCCGAGATCACCGGCTACGAGGCAGTGTCGCTTCAGCCGAACGCCGGCTCCCAGGGGGAATTCGCCGGGCTTCTGGCCATTCGCGCCTATCACGCGAGTCGCGGTGAGGGTGATCGTGACATCTGCCTCATCCCCTCGTCGGCGCACGGGACCAATGCTGCTTCGGCCGTCATGGCGGGCATGACGGTCAAGGTCGTCGAGTGCGACGACCTCGGCAACGTCGACCTCGGCGATCTGCAGGCCAAACTCGAGGAGCACTCGAAGAGGGTCGCCGCCCTCATGGTGACGTACCCGTCGACCCACGGGGTCTTCGAAGAGGCCATCTCGGAGATCTGCGACGCCGTGCATCAGGTCGGCGGTCAGGTCTACGTCGATGGCGCCAACCTCAATGCCCTGGTCGGAGTGGCCAAGCCCGGAAGTTTCGGTGCAGACGTGTCCCATCTGAATCTGCACAAGACCTTCACGATTCCTCACGGTGGAGGCGGGCCCGGTGTTGGCCCTATTGGCGTCCGGTCTCATCTCGCCCCGTTCCTGCCGGGTGACCCATTGCAAGACGACTCGCCCGTGGGGCCGGTGAGTGCTGCCCGCTTCGGGAGCGCCGGGATCCTCCCGATCCCATGGGCCTACATCGCAATGATGGGTTCCGACGGCCTCACGACGGCGACCCAGATCGCGATTCTCGAAGCGAACCACGTCGCGACGAGGCTCGGCCCCCACTTTCCGATCCTGTACAGCGGCAAGGGCGGTCGGGTTGCACATGAGTGCATCATCGATATTCGCCAGATCACCCACGACACCGGTATCAGCGCCGAGGACATCGCCAAGCGACTCGCAGATCACGGATTCCATGCTCCCACTCTCAGCTTCCCGGTCGCAGGGACGCTGATGATCGAGCCGACCGAGTCGGAGCCGCTGGCCGAACTCGACCGGTTCTGCCAGGCGATGATCTCGATCCGACAGGAAATCGCACGGGTCGAGTCCGGTGAGTGGCCGGCGGATGACAACCCGTTGGTGAACGCGCCACACACGGCAGCGATGCTGTTGGCTGATGACTGGGGTCATCCGTATTCGGCCTCACTGGCGGCTTTCCCGACCGAGTCGTTGGAGTCCAAGGCCTATTTCCCGCCGGTGGGCCGAATAGATGGAGCCGCCGGCGACCGGCACCTCGTGTGCACCTGCCCACCGATCTCCGAGTTCGCCGAATGAAGACAAACCTCTACACCCGAGCCGGCGAGGTGTCGAAGAAGTCTTGGTGCAGGTTTTGGCCTACAGTGACACCGGAGGGCAGCAGACAGGGGATCAAGCACGTGTGCTGATCGGGCCGGGGGGTCGTCACAGCTGTTGCACTCGAGAACGAGGCTGGTGAGTACAGGTGTTGTTCAAGGGACGTCTTCGACTTCCAAGCGACGCAGGCGAGGGGATTCCCATCGACCTGGTGATCGAGGACGTCTTCCTATCGCTCGACTCCGGAGGCGATGACTTCGGAGAGTGGCGTCTGGACACCGTTGAGATCAAGCGTCTCTTCTCCAATCAGTTCTCGATGCTGCTCGACGGCGAGGAGATGGTCTTC
>JAHEJO010000060.1 GCA_024638805.1 Acidimicrobiales bacterium | reverse complement strand
CTCGGGCGCCTGCACCGGTTGCGGCGAGACCCCCTACCTGAAGCTGCTCTCCCAGCAGTTGGGCGATCGTCTGCTCGTCGCCAACGCCACCGGTTGTTCGTCGATCTACGGCGGGAACCTCCCGACGACCCCGTGGACGACCGATGCGGCCGGTCGGGGACCGGCCTGGGCCAATTCGCTGTTCGAGGACAACGCCGAGTTCGGCCTCGGCATGCGGCTCGCCGTCGACAATCATGAGGCGGCGGCCCGTGGGCTCGTGGGAGAACTGGCAACCGAGATCGGGCCGCTGGCGGCCGACATCCTCGACGCCGACCAGTCCGACGAGATCGGCATCGCCGCCCAGCGGGACCGTGTCGAGCAGCTGCACGGGTGGTTGAAGGCCCATCCGGGCCCGCTCTCGGATCGTCTCCAGACCCTGGCCCGCTACCTCGTCAAACGATCGGTGTGGCTCATCGGGGGCGACGGCTGGGCCTACGACATCGGCTTCGGAGGTGTCGACCACGTGCTGGCGTCGGGTCGGGATGTCAATATGCTGGTACTCGACACCGAGGTGTACTCCAACACCGGCGGTCAGACGTCCAAGGCAACCCCGCGGGCAGCGATCGCCAAGTTCTCCGCCGGTGGCAAGGCGACCGCCAAGAAGGATCTGGGAATGATCGCCATGGCCTACGGCGATGTCTACGTGGCGCACATCGCCATGGGAGCCAACATGACCCAGACGGTCAAGGCCATGACTGAGGCGGCCGCCCATCCGGGACCGTCGCTGGTGATCGCCTACAGCCCATGCATCGCCCACGGCATCGACATGAGCGACATGATGGGCCATCAGAAGATGGCTGCCGACAGCGGGTACTGGCCGCTGTACCGCTACGACCCCCACCGTGAGGCCGACGGCGATCATGCGCTTCTCCTGGACAGCCGCAAACCCACCAAGACGTTCAAGGAGTTCGCCATGACCGAGGCGAGGTTCGCCATGGTCGCCAGGATCAACCCGGATGTCGCCGATGAACTGATGGAGCTCGCCCAGCGCGACATCGATGACCGCTGGCACCTGTATGAGCAGATGGTCGAAGTGGAGCGAACCGCACGATTCGGAATTCTCGACGAGGGGGATCACTGATGGACCTGACAACCGACTACCTGGGACTGACGCTGGCGAATCCGATCGTCGCATCCTCCTCACCCTTGACCGGCAATATCGAGTCGCTGGTCGAGCTCCAAGAGGCCGGTGCCGCCGCCGTCGTCTTGCCATCGTTGTTCGAAGAGCAGGTCGAACACGAGTCATTCGCCACCGACTACACGATCGATCTGGGCTTCGACACCAACGTGGAGGCCGGGAGCGGCTATTTCCCCGAATTGGACAGCTACAACACCGGTACCGACTGGTACTTGGACAAGCTTCGTGAGGCCAATCGGGAACTGAGGATTCCAGTCATCGCCAGCCTCAACGGCGCCTCCGACGGTGGCTGGGTCAGCTACGCCGATTCGCTGGAGGATGCCGGGGCTGACGCGATCGAGCTGAACATCTACTACGTCGCCGCTGATGTGGGTGCCACCGGCGGCGAGGTCGAGGACCGGTATCTCCGTTTGGTCGAGCATGTCCGGCAGGCGATCTCGATCCCGCTGGCGGTGAAGATCGGACCGTACTTCAGCTCGCCGGGCAACATGGGTCGACGGCTGGCGTCAGCGGGGGCCGACGGTCTGGTCCTGTTCAATCGGTTCTATCAGCCCGACATCGATCTCGACACGCTGGAGGTCACGCCCGATCTCGTCCTGAGCAGCCCGGCTGAGATGCGCCTGATCCTCCGGTGGATCGCCATCATGTACGGCCGGGTCGATGCCGATCTTGCCGCCACGTCCGGTGTGCATGATGCCGAGGGTGTCGTGAAGCTGATCCTCGCCGGCGCCAACGTCGCCATGTTGACATCGGCATTGCTGATCCACGGTCCCGAGCACATCAGGACGGTGTTGGACGGTGTCGACCGGTGGTTCACCGAGCGGGACTACGTGTCAGTCGAACAGGCCCGGGGCAGCGTCAGCCAGCGCGCCGTCGCCGACCCCGGTGCATTCGAACGCGCCAACTACATGAAGACGCTGCTCTCGTACGCAGCTCGCAGCTAGTTGGGTGGTCGGAAACACATGCCGGTCTCGAGGACGACGATCCATCCGCCCACACCGCGTCCTCAGTTTCGTCATTCCGCTCACAAGGAGTGCCGAAATGCTTGCGTCCTTGTGTGAACTGCGTCTCGCCGCCCTGAGCCTCAACGGCATTCCCGACCACCCAACTAGGACGTCTCCACCCTCTGATCGGGTTGCCCGGCCTGTTCCCGCAGGTCGATGGTGGTCCGTGCGCCGAGCGGTGTGCGCTCCCACCACGGACGCAGGCCGAAACCCGAACGACCCTCGAGTCTCGGGGTCCTGGTCGCAAGGACCTGATGGACCTGGAGATCGGCCGATTCGAACATCACAGCGGATGCAGCCATGTAGAGCCTCCAGACCCTGGCTCTGCCCTCGCCGGAGAGCGCAACCGCCTCGTCCCAGTGGTGTTCGAGATTGCGCACCCAGCGGCGCAGGGTCAGCGCATAGTGCTCACGGAGCGATTCCATGTGGCGCACCTCGAAGCCGATCCTCTGCATGTCCCCGATCAGGTCGCCGATCTCGTGGAGCTCCCCGTCGGGAAAGACATACCTGTGGACGAAGCCATTCGGGTCCACTCGCGCGGTGTTCTTTCGGAACCGGTGTTTGGGTCCGATCGGCGGAACCCGTCCGATCTGGTGGTTGAGCAGGCGGCCGCCGTCCGGTAGGAGCGCATGGAGGATCGAGAAGTAGTCACGGAGCTGGCGTTCCCCGACGTGTTCGAACATGCCGATCGAACTGATCGCATCGAATCCCTTCTCGCCGGCCAGATCTCGGTAGTCTTGGCGGCGGACCTCGACCCGGTCCTCGAGGCCGGCTTCCCGGACCCGTTGGCGGGCCAACGCCGACTGCTGTTCGGAGATGGTGACGCCGACCGCCTCGACCCCGAAGTTCTCGGCGGCGTGCATGACCATGCCTCCCCAGCCGCAACCGACGTCGAGCAGTCGCATTCCGGGTTGGAGCCCGAGCTTGCGGCAGATCAGTTCGTACTTGTTGGCCTGGGCGGTCTCCAAGGTGTCGGTGGGGTCCTCGAACACCGCACACGAATAGGTCCAGGACGGGCCGAGCACCAGCTGGTAGAAGTCGTTGGACACGTCGTAGTGGTGACTGATCGCCTTTTCGTCACGATGGCGTGTGTGGGAGGTGAGGACCGAACCGAATCGCACCTCTTCGGGCGGGATGGGCGGCTGCTTGTAGATGGCATCGAAGCCGGCGAGCGGGAGGATCCTGGCCAGCGCCATGGGGCTGATTCGGAGCCCGGCAACCGACCGGTTCATCGACAGGAACTCGAAGATGTCGCCGATGATGTCGAGTTCTCCGGACACGTAGGCTCGGGCAAAGCCCAACTCTCCTGGCGATCTGAGCAGGTAACGCACCGCGTCGTCGGAGTTGAGGCGCACCGACGTGGTCGCGTCCTGCGGCCCCATGTGGCTTCTGTCGGGTAGGTCGATTCGGACCTGGAGGTCGGACCCGATCAATTCGACGACGAGTCGCCGGGCAACGTCGGAGATGGTCATGACGGCCGTACCTCCCGGTGGGGCGAGCAGCTCAGGATTCCTCGGCCTCAACACTAGGCCAGGCGGGTCACCTGCACCTAGGTGACACAGGGTCGCAGACTCCCGGCGGCACAGTCGCAGCCTCCCGGTGGGCCCCAGTCGGACAAATCGCCTCAGATGATCTAAAGTACGGATGTCTTGATGTGTGCGCGAAAGTAGGTGTCATGCGACCGCTCGATCGATCGAGTCCAATGCCACTCTGGGCTCAGTTGGAGTCCGAGTTGCGTCGACGCCTCGACTCCGGCGAGTTCGACGATGGTGCATTCCCCACCGACCTCGAGTTGACCGAGGTCTACGGCGTCAGCCGCCACACGGTCCGGGAGGCGGTTCGACAGCTCAACAAGACCGGTGTGCTCAAACGGGAGCGAGGACGGGGGACCGTGGTCAATCGGGCCGAATTCGAACAGACCCTCGGCACCCTCTACAGCCTTTTCCAGTCGGTCGAATCCGCCGGCGTGGAGCAGACCAGCGAGGTGCTGAACCTCGACGTGGTGGCCGACTCGGCCGCCGCTTCTCATCTCGGCCTGAGCGACGACACGCCGTTGGTCCTTCTGGCCAGGTTGCGCAAGGCCGGCGGTGTTCCCCTGGCGATCGATCGGGCCTGGATCCCAAAGAGCATCGGAGAACCGCTGTTGGCCGTGGACTGGACCCACACCGCCCTCTACACCGAGCTGGCCAACGCCGGCGCTGCAGTGCCCAACCAGGGCTGGGAGCGGCTGACACCGATCGTCCCCAGTGCTGCAGACCGCGCACTGCTCGGTCTGCGCGCCAACGATGCGGCGTTCTACCTCGAGCGACTCGGGTCGCGTAATGACCAGCCGATCGAGTGGCGTACGACGGTCATCCGAGGCGACCGTTACCGGTTCGTGACCGATTGGTCCACCGGGGGGAGCTCGGCCCTGCGACCCAGCGCGGCCTGAGACACGTTCTTCGAGCGGCAGTTCTTGACCTCTGCGGCAAATGTCAGTACATTTGATCAACCGTATGTGTCCGTAGTCACGTTGCGGTTCGATTAGCCAAAAACCCGCTCCGAAGGGGCCCTCTCGTGCAGATCAAAGCACATCACCGAGTCGTCATCGTGGGCGGCGGTGCCGCCGGCATCTCCGTCGCCGCTCGCCTCCGTCGCAAGATCGACGACATCGTGATCATCGAACCCTCCGACAAACACTGGTATCATCCTCTCTGGACGTTGGTCGGCGGCGGCCAGGCGAAGATCGAGGCGACAGAACGGTCCGAGGCGTCGTTGATCCCCAAAGGTGTCACGTGGGTCAAGGAAAAGGCCACCGGGTTCGATGCGGAGAACAACGCGGTCGAGACCTCAGGTGGCCAGCGTTTCGAGTACGACGCACTCATCGTGTGCCCGGGTATCCAACTCGACTGGGACAAGATCCCGGGCGTGACCGACACACTGGGCAAGAACGGGGTCTCATCCAACTACACGGTAGAAACCGCCCCCAAGACGTGGGAGTTCATCCGTACGACCAACTCGGGCACCGCCGTGTTCACCATGCCGAGCGGGCCGATCAAGTGTGCAGGAGCGCCGCAGAAGATCGCCTACCTGGCCTGTGACCACTGGCGTAAGCAGGGCGTGCTCGACAAGATCGATGTGCACCTCGTGCTGCCCACCCCGGGCATGTTCGGTGTCAAGGAGTTCTCCGACGCGCTCGACGAGGTCGTCGCCGACTACGGCATCAACGTGCACTTTCTGTCCGAGTTGGAATCGGTCGATGTCGACGCCAAGAAGGCCACCTTCAAATCCATGAATGAAGGAGGGCCGAGCTTCGATCTCGACTACGACATGATGCATGTCGTGCCCCATCAGTCGGCTCCGGATTGGGTGAAGGCGAGCGCACTGTCCACTGATGAACCGACCGGCTACGTGGACGTGGACAAGAACACCATGCAGCACGTCCGCTACCCGAACATCTTCGCTCTGGGCGACGCCGGGTCCACCCCCAATTCGAAGACGGGCGCGGCGGTGCGAAAGCAGGCCCCGGTGGTCACCACCAACGTGCTCGCCACGCTCGATGGCAAGAGAGGCGACGCCGAGTACGGCGGCTATGCGTCCTGCCCCCTCACCACCTCGAGCTCGAGGATGCTGCTGGCCGAGTTCGATTACACGATGAAGCCTAAACCGTCGTTCCCCTTGATCGACACGACCAAGCCCCGCAGGGACATGTGGTATCTCAAGAAGTACGGGCTTCCCTTCCTCTATTGGAACCTCATGCTCAAGGGTTACTCCTGAACCGGATCACTGGCGTCGAAGCGACCGGCGCCGGTCAAACAACAAATCGCCACACCAAACCATTCACACGTAGGGAGATCACATGACCCGGCTCGGGTTCCTGCTCGACAGCGACAACTGCATCGGTTGTCACGCATGCACCGTTGCGTGCAAGAGCGAGCACGATGTGCCGCTGGGCGTCAATCGCACGTGGGTGAAGTACATCGAGACGGGCACGTTCCCCGACGTCGCCCGCAAGTTCAGCGTGATGCGCTGCAACCAATGCGACGACGCGCCATGTATGGCGATCTGCCCCACCTCGGCGCTCTACCGGGCCGACAACGGCGTCGTCGACTTCCAGGACGACAACTGCATCGGATGCAAGTCCTGCATGAACGCCTGCCCGTACGACGCGTTGTACATCAATCCCGAAACCAACACCGCCCACAAGTGCAACATGTGCAATCACAGGATCGAGGTGGGTCTCGAACCGTCGTGTCAGATCGTTTGCCCGACCGAGGCGATCAAGATCGGCGACCTCGACGATCCGTTCAGTGAGATCTCGAGGATCATCGCCCGCGACGATGTTGCCGTTCGGGCCCCCGAGCAGAACACCAAGCCCAAGGTCTACTACCGCGGTGCCGACCAGGCCTCGCTGGATCCGACCCGCACGGCCATCGCCGCCGACGGAATGATCTGGGCCGAGACCCTCCGAAACGGCAGCGGAGCGCGTCATCCGTCGATCCCGGTGGAGTTGGGGACCAAGCCGACCGATCACGAGGGTGTCGTCGCCCGCACCGCCTACACCACCTCACACCAGATGACGTGGAAGGAGAAGGTGTCGGGCTATCTGGTCACCAAGGCCGTCGCTGCCGGTGTGATGCTCGTCGCTGCGTTGATGGTGGTGCTGGGGCACGGCGACGCTCAGGCGGCGGTGGGCGTGATCCCGCCGATGGTCGCCGGCGCCTTCCTGGGGATCACCGGCGTTCTGCTCATCTGGGATCTCAAGCAACCGGCCCGGTTCCACTACCTGATCATGAAGGGGAACTGGTCCTCGTGGCTGGTGAAGGGCGCCTACATCCTCATGGCGTTCTCGGCGGTGTGTGGGCTCTGGTGGATCGGCGGGCTCACCGAGACCGGTGGTCTTCTGGAGATCCTGGTGGTACCTGCCGTTCTGGGGGCGATCGGAACGGCGGGCTACACCGCGTACCTGTTCGGCCAGTGCGAGGGCCGCGATCTCTGGCAGACCCCGCTGCTGCTGCCCGTACTGCTCGCCCAGGCGGTCACCGCCGGCGGTGCGGCGTACGCGGTTCTCGATCTGTTCGTCGACGTGCCCGAGCCGACGGCGGTCCGCTGGGTTCTTCTCGGTGGTGTGCTCACCACCGCAGCCTTGATCGCCGTCGAGTTGACCTCCCACGGCAGCCGCCATGTCGAACTGGCGGTGCACGCCATGACCAGGGGCACCTACGCCGATCGGTTCTGGTGGGGTGGGGTCGTCCTCGGCCTCGTCGTTCCCGCCGCAGCGATCATCGTGGTGCTGGCGGCCGACATCGACTCGCCTCTGCTCCCCGGCGCCGCCGGTCTGGCCGCACTCGTCGGCATGTTCGCCTACGAGGATTCCTTCGTCCGCGCCGGTCAGAGCGTGCCGCTGTCATGACACCGTCCCCCCGATCCGCCGGCCGGCGCAATGGAGCCGAGCCCAGAATCCTCTCACCACGCAACGGAGCGATCCAATGACCGACCTGAGCAAGTACCCGCCGTTCGAGAAGTGGCACGACTGGACCGAATTGGACGCCAAGGCGTGGCCCGACAGGAAAGCGCGCAACTACACGTTGGTGCCCACCACCTGTTTCAACTGCGAAGCGGGCTGCGGGTTGGTCGCCTACTTCGACAAAGAAAGCGGTGAGATCCGCAAGATCGAAGGCAATCCCGAGCACCCGGGCAGCAGAGGGCGCAACTGTGCCAAGGGTCCGGCCACGCTCAACCAGGTGTATGACCCCGAGCGGGTGATGTATCCGATGAAGCGGGTGGGGGAGCGGGGCTCGGGCCAGTGGGAGCGGATCTCGTGGGACCAGGCGCTCGAGGAGATCGGGTCCAGGATCCGTACCGCGTTCGTGGAGGATCGCCGCAACGAGGTCATGTACCACGTCGGTCGCCCCGGGGAGGACGGCTACACCGATCGGGTCCTCAAGGCCTGGGGTGTGGACGGTCACAACAGCCACACCAACATCTGTTCGTCGAACGCCCGCATCGGGTATCAGAGCTGGATGGGTCACGACCGGCCGTCGTCTGATTTCGCAAACGCAAAAGTGATCTTCCTGATCTCGGCGCACCTCGAAGCCGGTCACTACTTCAATCCGCACGCCCAACGGATCATGGAGGCCCAGGCCAACGGCGCCAAGATCATCGCCGTCGACCCTCGCTTGTCCAACACCGGCGCAAAGGCCGACTATTGGCTGCCGACGTGGCCGGGTACCGAACCGTTCCTTCTCCTGGCGATGGCCCGCCTCCTGATCGAGTCCGAGTCCTGGAACGCGGCGTTCGTGAATCGGTGGACGAACTGGGAGACCTATCTGCGGGAAAAGCACCCGCACCGTCCCGTCGAGTGGGATCAGGTACGTCCTGCGATGCTCGAGGAGTACGCCGACTACACCCCCGAGGCCGCCGAGCAGAAGACAGGCGTCGACGCCGACACCATCCGAGAGATCGCCGAATTGATCGGCGCCAACCCCACCAAGTTCGCCTCCCACAACTGGCGCGCCGCCGGCGCCGGCAACATGGGTGGTTGGCAGGTGGCCCGTTGCCTCTTCTTCCTGAACGTGCTCACCGGTTCGGTGGCCACCAAGGGCGGCACGGCCGGCAACGGTATGAACAAGTTCAAGCCGGCGGCACCGATCGGCGCCCCCGGCATCACCAGCTGGAACGAGCTCGAGTGGCCCGAGGAGTATCCGCTGGCCTACCACGAGATGTCGATCCTGCTTCCCCATTTTCTCAACGAGGGTCGGGGCAGTCTCGAGGTCTACTTCTCGCGGGTGTACAACCCGATCTGGACCAATCCGGACGGGTTCACCTGGATGGAGGCTCTCAAGGACGAGAACAAGGTTCGCTGCCACGTGGCGTTGACGCCCACCTGGTCGGAGACCGCGTGGTTCGCCGACTACGTCCTGCCGATGGGCGTGTCGACCGAGCGGCACGATGTGCACAGCTACGAGACCCATGCCGGCCGCTGGATCGGGTTCCGCCAGTCGGTCTTCCGCCGCTATGCCCAGATCCTGCAGGCCGAGACGACCGGCGACGGCAACCTCGGGCCCGATGCCCGCAGCTACGACTACAACCCAGGAGAGGTGTGGGAGGAGAACGAGTTCTGGATCGACCTGTCGTGGCGTATCGATCCCGACGGGTCGCTCGGTGTGCGGAAGTGGTTCGAGTCCAAGGAACACCCGGGCAAACCGGTCACGATCGACGAATACTACGCCGAGATGTTCTCTGAGAGCGTGCCCGGTCTGGCCGACGCCGCCGCCGCATCCGGCCAGTCGCCATTGGAGTACATGCGGGATCGGTCGGCCTTCGCCGTGCCGACCGACCCCTACGAGCCCTACGAGCGTCCAATCGGTGCCGACGCGGTGGCGGATTGTGTGAAGGATGCCGATGGCGTCTACCGCAAGCCGAACACGCCGGGTTCGTGGTCGGGCGACCTCGCCGGTCTGGACGAGCTCAAGCTGGCTCCCGTCGGGGACGGCTCGCCGGCGGTCGAGATCGATGGCCAGGTGAAAGAGGGCTTTCCCACACCGTCGAAGAAGCTCGAATTGTTCTCCACCACGCTCGCCGAGTGGGGTTGGCCGGAGTACGCCACGCCCACATGGATACCGAGCCACGTGCACTGGGAAGATATGGACATCGCCGGCAACGAGCGGATTCTCCTACCGACGTTCCGGATCCCGACCCTGATCCACACCCGATCGGCCAACTCCAAGTGGCTCAACGAGATCAGCCACCGCCACCCGTTGTGGATTCACCCCTCGGATGCGGAGAAGCTCGGCATCGAGGAGAACGGACTCGTGCGCGTCAGCACCCGCATCGGCCACTTCGTCATCCAGGCCTGGCGCACCGAGGGCATCCGGCCCGGGGTCGTGGCCGCTTCGCATCACATGGGTCGGTGGCGGTTGGAGGAGGACAAGGCCCGGTCATGGGCGGCGGGCAAAGCCTCGATCACCAACGACGGCACCAAGTGGAAGCTCAGACGGGAGCACGGCAACCAGCCGTATCAGTCCGCCGATCACGACACGAGCCGGATCTGGTGGAAGGACACCGGCGTGCACCAGAACGCCACCTTCTGTGTCCAACCCGATCCGATCTCGGGCATGCAGTGCTGGCACCAGCGGGTTCGGGTCACACCAGCCGAGCCAGGTGACGAATACGGCGATGTCGTCGTCGACACCGCCAAGTCCCGCGAGGCCTATCTCGATTGGCTCACCAAGACCCGCCCGGCCGGCACCAACGACTCGGGCCTTCGGCGGCCGCTGTGGTACGCCCGTCCGCTGAAGCCGGCGCCTTCGGCCTATCGACTCCCGACCCGGTGACCTCGAGCCGGCGTATCGTGGCACCGTGATACGTTCGCTCCTTCCCGGAGATCCCAGGGCTGTGGGCCAGGAGCCGGACTATCGGTTCACCCTCGCCAACGAACGCACCTTCCTTGCGTGGGTCAGGACGTCGTTGGCTCTGGCGGCGGGCGGACTCGCTGCGGTCAGCCTCATCCCCGAGTTCTATGGGTCGGAGGTCCTCGGGATCCTCCTGCTCGGCCTCAGCTTCGCCACGGCCGCCACGTCGTACCGGCGGTGGGCGCTCAATGAGGCGGCGATGCGGCTGGGCCAGCCGCTCCCGCCCTCGAGACTGCCGCAGATGATGGCGGCCGGCACCGCCCTCGTCGCACTCGTGGCGGCTGCCCTGTTCGTGATCGAGACGGTCTGATGGCCGAAGAGGCCCCACTCCTTCGCCCGGTCAACAGCATCGGTGGCGGGCTCCAGCACGAGCGCACCAGCCTGGCGTGGGAGAGAACGGCGATCGCCATGATGGTGGCCGGAGTGGTGATGGCCCGGTACGCCGCCGAGTCGATCCACTTCACGCTGGGTTTCGTAGGGGTTGCCCAAACCGCCGCCGGCGGTCTGCTCCTCGCCTGGGCCGGACGTCACGATCAAGATCTCCACAGCCCAACCCGTCCGGCCAGCGCCGTCCCCCAGGTCGGACTCACACGGTTGATCGGGCTGGTCACGATCGTGTTCTGCGCCGCGTCGCTCGCGTTGGCGGTGCTCCTAGTCGGGTAGCGCAGAGCTGCCCGTTTCGGTCACGTCAGCTTGAGGAACAGCTTCTCCAACTCGTCGAGGTCGGCATCGTCGGGCCTGGCCGCCAGCGCCGATGATATGAGTTTGAAGCCGATCCGGTCGAGAGCGCCCCTGGCCGCGGCCAACTGGGTCATGATGTCCCGGCACTGGTCGCCTTCGTCGACCATGCGCTGGAGCCCACGGATCTGGCCTTCGACACGGCGCAACCGAGCGAGGACGTCGGAATTGACTTCTGCGGGGAACTGCATCGGTTCATAATACCCCCGGGGGTATGGTTGACACGATCGGATAAATGTACGTATATTCGGTCTAATGAAGTTCGAGCGCCTCCTCCCCATCCTGTCCTGGGGTCCCCGTTACAACCGTTCCGATCTGCGCAGTGACCTCGGCGCCGGTATCACCGTCGGGGCGATGCTCGTGCCCCAGGCGATGGCCTATGCGCTGCTCGCCGGGCTCCCGCCGGCGGTCGGTCTGTATGCCGCCACGATCCCGGTGCTCGTCTACGCCGTCTTCGGTACGTCGCGACAACTGGCGGTCGGACCGGTCGCCATCGTGTCACTCCTCACGGCGTCGGCCCTCGGGTCACTCGTCGAAGAGGGAACGGCTGGCTATCTGAACGCGGCCGCGCTGCTCGCGCTCATGGTGGGCATCGTGCACGTCGTGCTCGGCGCCGGTCGGCTCGGTTACCTGGTCAACTTCCTGTCCCACTCGGTGCTGGTCGGATTCACCGCCGCTGCTGCTCTGATCATCGGGTTTTCCCAGGCCAAGCACATCCTCGGGATTTCGGTGGAGCGAAAGGAACACTTCTTCGAAACCGTGCTCGAGGTCGTGGACAACGCGTCGTCAACGCACGGAGCAACGCTCGTCGTGGGTCTTGTCGCTCTCGCCACCCTCTTCGTTCTCAAGAAGCTGGTACCCCGCATTCCGGCCGCTCTCGTCGTCGTGGTCGGCTCGATCATGGCGGTCGAACTGCTCTCCCTCGAGGACCGGGGCGTCAGTGTGGTCGGCGATATCCCCGACACGCTGCCCGCATTCGGCATCCCCGACTTCAGCGGATCGCTGATCGGCAGCCTGGCCGGCACCGCCCTGGTCATCACGATGGTCGGCTTCATGGAATCGATCGCCGTCGCCAAGGTCTACGCCCGGCGCCATCGCTACGACGTCGAGCCCAACGCGGAGTTGGTCGGTCTCGGCGCCGCCAACGTGGCGGCCGGTTTCTTCGGCGGCTACCCGGTGACCGGGGGTTTCTCCCGAACCGCGGTCAACGACACCGCCGGAGCGCGCACTCCACTGGCATCGATCATCACCGCAGGCATCGTCCTCGCCACGATCGCATTCCTGACCCCGCTGCTGTACTCGCTGCCCAATGCTGCGCTGGGGGCGATCATCATAATGGCGGTCATCGGATTGATCGACGTCGCCGAGATGCGCCACATCGCCAAGGTCAAACAAAGCGACCTGATCGGGCTCGGTGTGGCCTTCGTCGCCACCCTCGTACTGGGCATCGAACGAGGGATCGTCGTCGCCGTCGTCGCCTCCATGCTCGTCGTCTTCGCCAGGATGTCCATGCCCCATTCGGCGGTGCTGGGTCATGTTGCCGGCACGACCAGCTACAGGAACGTCGAGCGTTTCCCCGAGGCCGAAACGGTCGAAGGGATCCGGATCGTGCGCATCGATGCCGCCTTGTCGTTCGTCAACGCCACGCAGGTCAAGAAACTCCTGCTCGGCCAGGCTGATGCCGGCGCACCCAAGGCACTCGTGGTCGACGCCTCCGGGATCAACGATCTCGACGCAACCGGGGCCGACATGCTGCGCGAGGTGATCACCGAACTCGATGAGCGCCGCGTTCCCCTGCATCTGACCGATGTGAAGGGACCGGTGCGCGACGTTCTCCACCGTGCCGGTATATGGGACGGGCTGGGAGCGCGGGTTCATACCAGCACCAACGACGCCGTCGAGTCCATCATCGGTCATCGACCCGCCCCCGCCGACCAACGGCGGCTCGGCATCGACGAAGGTCCCATGCCGCCTGATGTTGTCGATGCGAGCCACGGTGCCGCACATGTCTGAGGCATGGGCGGAGCTGCTGCGCTCTCATGAGCGGTCGCGGGACGCCCACCGTCAGGCGGTCCCGGAGCACGCTCCGAGCGCGGCCGTGCTGGCGTGTTCGGACGCCCGGGTGCCGCCGTCGGTCGTCTTCGACCAGCCGGCCGGCAGCCTCTTCGTCGTCCGTGTCGCGGGCAACGTCGCCACAACCGGCGCGATCGCCAGTCTGGATTACGCGGTGGCCGAACTCGGGGTCAGCCTGGTCGTGGTGTTGGGGCACACCGGCTGCGGAGCGGTCGCGGCGGCGCTTGCGGGCGAGTGCGACGGTTTCCTGGAGCCGATCACCCGTCAACCGTGTGAAGTGGCCTCAGCACACGATGGCCTC
This sequence comes from Acidimicrobiales bacterium, assembly GCA_024638805.1. Lineage (GTDB taxonomy): Bacteria > Actinomycetota > Acidimicrobiia > Acidimicrobiales > SZUA-35 > JABDIY01. Next base: position 927 of record JAHEJO010000060.1, on the reverse strand, counting down.
GATGCGGCTACCCTGGCCCGGCGCAATGTCGAACGTTCGTTGGGCACGCTCGCCGCCTCCGACTCGCCCATCGGGTACGCCGTCCGTCGCCACGAGATCGACGTGCGGGGCGCCCTCTTCGATCTCGCCAACCACCGCATCGAAACGATCGAACCAACAGTATCCATACCCACCTAGTCAGACCCGAAAAGGACCAACCATGACCACCACCATCCCGATGACCGACACGATCAATGCGGCCGAGCTGAAGCACATGATGACCCGCGACCCCGCATTGAGAATCCTCGATGTCCGGACCGGAGGCGAGTTCGAGTCAGTGCACATTCCGGGCTCGTACAACGTTCCCCTCGACACCCTCGGCGAACACGTGCGAGATCTCGCCGACGTGTCGCACCCGGTCGTGCTCGTGTGCCAATCCGGAGGTCGGGCCACCCAGGCCCACGCCAAACTCACCGGGGCGGGCAAAGAAACCCTGCACATCCTCGAAGGTGGAATGAACGGATGGGTAGAGGCCTCCGGTGACGTCGTGCGAGGCGACGTCGAGCGGTGGGCCATGGAGCGTCAGGTTCGTTTCGCCGCCGGATTGCTGATCCTGATCGGAATCATCGGGAGCTTGTTCCATCACAGGACAAAGTGGTTCTCGGCGGGCATAGGGTCCGGGCTGGTTTTCTCGGCGGCCACCAACACATGTGCGATGGGCAACGTCCTCGCCAAACTGCCCTACAACAGGACCGACCGCTGCGACATCGCCGGTGTCCTCGAGCGGTTGAACGAGACCTCAGCCTGAGATGCACACCGCGCCCACCGCCTGGCCGGTGGCATGTTCGCCTTCGGTCGCCAGAGTTGACAAAGGTACCCCCCGGGGTATAATGTACGTACATTCAGACGAAAGGATCCCGCCACCATGAAGTTCACGCAGTACTACCT
>JAHEJO010000059.1 GCA_024638805.1 Acidimicrobiales bacterium | reverse complement strand
GCGACCAGAAACAAAGCGATCGCCACCAGCAGCTCGCGAACGAAGTCCTCGATCGGCTGTTCCAGCTCCTGAAGCTCCACCTCGGTCATCATCGCCCACTCGAGCCCTTCGATGTCGAGGGCACGGCGAGCCTGGAGCACGTCGGCACCGAGGTGGTTTGTCGTGTCCGCCAGGCCGGGTTCCTGGTCGAGGGCGCGGTCAACGTCCTGGTCGTCGATCGGCTGGAACAGGACGGTCGTCCCCAAGATCGCCATCGATTCGGTCTGACTCTCCGTCGCCGTTTCGGCGTCGGTCACCGCCGCCAGATACGAGTCCTCGTCCTCGATGAAGCCGCGTGCGTCGGAGCGCATCAGGCCGTCGCGGGCGACCACGTACGTCTCGCCGGTGTTGCCCAGTACTTCCCATGAGCCGTCGTTCGTCGTGATCGAGCTGATCTGATCGGGACCGATTCGGAACGCAACGAATCCGGCGGGCGCTCCCTGTGCGACGACGGGGCTCGCGATGAACAGGCTTGGCTCGTCGCCGGCCGGGGCATAGCTGGTGAAGTCCTCGATGGCGGTCACACCTGGCTCGGCATCGTTACCGAAGGAGTTGATCAGGGCGGCCAGCGCAGTCCCGCTCTGCGGGCCGGTCCGCAGGCTGGTGGCGAAGTCGATGTCCTTCGACGTGGAATACACGATGATCTTGTCGTCCGGCTCGATGAGGTAGAGGTCGTTCACGCCGAACCGGGTGGCGAACTCGCCGATGGCCTGGTTGAGGGAGCTGTGCAGCTCGGACCAGCGGCTTCCGTCACCCGCTTCGTTGAGGAGGCCTCCATCGTCACCGCCGGGGACGACGTAGTTCGCCTGGAGGTGGACGGCGGCACGGGCTCGAGGGATGAGGCCGGCGGCGCTGACACGCCGTCCACGCACAGCCGACAACGCCGGCGCAACCGTGTCGACATAATGCGCTTCGAGGAGCTTCTGGTCGTCGAGGGACGGTTCTGCCGTCTGCAGCTCTCGGTAGGCACTGGCGAACTCGTCGATCGCCTGGGCGGTGCTGGGACTGATCGCTTGCGAGATCAACGCTCGCTCGAGCCCCTCGACATAGAGCTCGACCTGGTCGGCGCGCGCCGCTCCGATCGACGTGGTGCGTTCCCGGAGAACAACCTCGGTGAGTTCGCCACCTCGTGCCAGCCCGACGATCGCCGTGATCACCAGCGAGATGAGAGCGACCAGGAGCACGACGAGCGACAGCCGGGTCGCCACGGAGGTGTTTCTGGCGATCCGACCCGGGGCTGCCGCCAGCCGGGCCGGTATGGACGGGCGAACCTCAGACACTTGGTGCCTGCCACGGTGTGGGTGCGTCGACCGGATGCGTCCAAGTGATCGTGAATCCGTTGCGCATGATGTCGCTCCCTCCCGAGTCGAGCCGCGTGGCGCTTGCCCGACCCCTCGGGCTGTTGAACCGTAAATGATCTGATCGGTACCTATCAAATCGGCTGAACATGCCTGGGTTCACCGGAGTTCGGCGCTGGGGGGCTCGCCGAGGTCCCCCTCGTTTCCAGGTCGGTTGGGCTCTTTGAGCATCCACCACCACCGTCCACTGTGCGCTCGGCGAGGGCGTCCAGGCGGCGCCCGACGGGTCGTATCCATCCCGGCATGATGTCGATGGCGGCCGCGGTAGGGCATTGCCTCGACGTACAGGAACCCGATGGGGGTGCCCGCAGCGGGGCGGGTGACGCCAAACCGATCGTCGCTTGTGGCACCCTTGTCGCTCGCGATGGCCGCTCACAGCGATAGACCCCAGCCAGATTCGAGCCAACGCTTGGCGGGATTGCCCGATCTTGCAGACGAGCCGCTCGACGCCCCCTGGCTCCAACGCGGCCGGCTGGCCGTTGAGGAACGGCCGACCGTCGAAACGCCTGCGGTGGAAGAGGCGGTTCCACCGCGGAGAACCGATGATGACGACGCCGGCGAACAGGGTTCTCCCGTGGGACGGCGCCGCACCCGGGTTCGCCGGGTTCTGCGGTCGGTAGTACTACTGGCGTTGGTCGGCCTCCTCGCTCTGGGTGGGGTCCTGATCTACGTGCAGCGACAGTTCGCTTCGGTCGAACGAGTGCAGCTTGGAGGCGTGCTCGCACCGGTCGCCGTCGGGGGTACCAACTACTTGATCGTCGGCAATGATTCTCGGGAGAACCTCGACCCGAACGTCGACAACGCTGGTGCGATATTTGGCGATGGCACGCAGGAGGTCGGCGGGCAGCGCACCGACACGATCCAGATCCTGAGGATCGCCGACGACGGAACCCAGCACATACTCGCTCTGCCGCGTGACCTCTACCTGCCGCTCGGGGGTGACGGCGCCGCCAACCGGATCAACGCCGCCTTCGCATTCGGGGGTCCGGAGCTCCTCATCGCCACTATCAACGGAAGCCTCGGGATTCCGATTCACCACTACGCCGAGATCGATTTCGCCGGTTTCATCCAACTGGTCGACGCCGTCGGTGGGGTGACGATCGATTTCCCCCACCCTGCCTATGACCGTAAGAGCGGTCTCGACGTGGCGTCGCCTGGCCCGGCGACCCTCGACTCCACTCAGGCGCTCGCCTTCGTGCGGTCTCGCAGCTATACCGAGGTGATCGATGGTCAACCGGTGGTCGATCCTCGGGGCGACCTCGGCCGGGTGAAGCGCCAACAGGTTTTCCTACGGTCTCTCTTCGGCGAGCTGAGCGACCCCCGCAGCCAAGTCTCGGTCCTTGGGAAACTGGATGTGTCGACCGGTTCGGTCAAGCTGGACGATCGTCTGAGCTTCGGCGAGGCGCTGAACCTGGCGATCGAGCTTCGAGACTTCGAACCGAACAACGACTGGGATCTCGTGGTCTCGAATGCAACGGTTGCGAACGGAGCCCAGGTCCTTCGACTCGACACCGCTGCGTCGCAACCGACCTTGGACTTCTTCTCCCGCTGAGTTCAGCGGTCGCGGAGGCCTTTGCCGTCCAGGATCTTCTCGGTGTACTTGTCGACTCTTGCCGCCCGTGTCTCCGCTCGCTTGGCATCGGTGAAGTACATGTTGTACTCCCGCTGTCGACCGGGGGTCAGCGCCTCGAACGCAGCCTTGAATGCCGGGTCCTGGCCCAGGCGATCCTGTAGCTCATCGACAAGCAGGGGTGCGGGTGCGGGTCCGACCTCGAGGCCGGCATCCTCGACATCGATGGCCTCTTGGACGTACGCCTTGACGGTGTCGCTCAGCCCGGCCACGTCGTCGACGGAGGTGAAGCAAATTCGGCGGGCCGATCGTGAGTTCGGCCCTTGTTCCTCGAGCACGCCGTCGGGATCCTTCAACAAGGCACCCTTGAAGAACATCAGCGAGAGGAACTCCTTCATCTCCTGGACGATGACGATGTTCCTCCCCTCATGGCTGTAGCAGGGCTTGCCCCACTTGATGTCCTCGGTCACCCCACAGCCGAGCAGGATCGGCCGCAGCTCGGTCATCTCCTCCGGCCACTTCTCCGACCGCCCGATGTAGGCATCGACCTTGGGGTTCACCACAACTCCGTTCAGGAGAATTCACGGTGCGTCATCTCCAGCGACGCCCACGGCAAGGCTACCGGTGGGTTGGGCCCGGAACGGCGCCGATCGATCGGCTCGGCGTGCTTGCGCCGGATGCACTCCCGCAGATCTCATCTACGATGCGATCATGTCGCTACGAGGAGAGTACGAACCGAGCACCTGGGGTTGGGTCCGTGAGCAGGTCGAGACCTACGAGCGCACCGGCGGCCGGGAGGCCAACACGCTGCGGGACACCGGTATCCCGATCGTGATCATCACCAGTCGTGGCGCCAAGTCGGGCAAGCTGCGCAAGTTCGCGCTGATGCGCGTCGAACACGACGGCGAGTATGCGCTGGTCGCATCGAAAGGTGGCTCCCCTGAGCACCCGGGCTGGTATCACAACCTCGTGGCCGCACCACTCGTCGAGATCCAGGACGGTCCGACGCCGCAGGACTACACAACCGCCATCGTCGACGGCGACGAGCGTGCGGCATGGTGGGAGCGAGCTGTTGGGGTCTACCCGCCGTATGCGGAATACGCGGAGCGCACCGACCGCCAGATCCCCGTGTTCGTCGCCCGACCCACCGGCTGAACCAACGCAAGATCACCGCCGAAGCCAGGAACCGGTCGCAGTGAGGGTTGACCGGCCCAGGTGCCATGCGACGTTGCTGTTGGTGGGGCAAGCTGGCCAGGTGCAGACGTCGCGATTTGGACGATCGGTTGCCGGATTCCTCGTCACGGTCACGGTTCTGGCAGCCTGCGGGACCGATCCACCCGTCGACTCACCGGGTGCGCTTGTCGCCAGCGTTGTGGTGTCGGGACTGGACCGCCCGACGCAGCTCGCGATCGCCGATGACGGCACCTGGTATGTCGCCGAGTTGGCCGGGGGAGAGAACGAGGCGGCGGGACAGATCCTCCGTATCGACCCGGCTGATCCGGCAACCGCCCGCACGGTCGTGCTCGACGGACTCGACAAGCCGACCGGGGTGGCGGTGTTCGCCGGCAGCCTCTGGATCATGGAGCGACGGCGCCTCGTCCGCGCCGGACTCGACGGCTCGAATCCGACGGTCGTCGTCGCTGACATGGCGTTCAACGGCCGCTCCGAAGGCTCGTTGACCGTCGACGGCGATCGCCTGCTGTTCGACACCTCCGGCCGCGGATCCGGACAGTCCGATCGCACCGATGCCCCGGTCGATCCTGACTCGTCGTCCGGTGTGTTGTGGTCGGTCGAGGCCGACGGGACCATCTCTGCGGTGGCCTCGGGGTTCAAGCACGCCTACGCCCAGACCCGAGGGCCTGACGGTGTCCTCTGGACCACCGAGATCACAGACGGCAACTACGACGGCACACCAGCCGACGATGAGCTGGTCGCAGTCCAGCCGGGAGCCGATCATGGCTGGCCCCGGTGTGTGGGGGACAACCGAGCCGTAGCCGAGTTCGGCGGAACCGATCAGGACTGTGCAAAGGTGCCACCCTCGCAGGCGGTGTTCCCGGCCGGGGCCACACCGACCGGGCTCGCCGTCGCACCGTGGGACTCCGGACAACTGCTCGTGGCGCTGTGGGGCACCGGCGAAGTGGTGGCGCTGTCGGCCGACCCAGCGGCCGCTCCCTCCACACCGACGGCCGTATACGAGGGGGCCGACCGACCCCAACACCTGGTGGCCGACGGCGAACGGGTCCTGCTCGTCGACCACGCAACCGGATCGATCCTCGCCCTGCGCCCGAACTGATCTCCTGGTGGCTGCCACCGACTCGACCCGGTCAAGCCGAAGCGGTGAGGCCCGTTCAGCGTGACTGGGGTGGGTGGGTTTCGTACATGCGGGTGATGACGACGAGTCCGGAGGCGGCGGTGAGCGCGGCGACGGCATAGATGGCGGCTTCGATGGAGATGAGGTCGGCGATGATGCCAGCGAGCAGGGCGCCGACGGCGAAGCCGGCATCTCTCCAGAGGCGGTAAATGCCGACCGATCGGGCTCGCCAGGTGGGGTGCGCAACATCGCCTATGGCTGCGAGGAGGGTGGGGTAGACCATGGCCGTGCCGGCGCCGAGCACGGCGGCGCCGATGGCCCATGGCAAGAATCCGCTGGTGGCGGCCATCCAGGCGATGGCGGCGGCCTGGGTCAACATGCCGCCGGCGATGAGGGGTTTGCGGCCGATCCGGTCGGACAGCCCGCCGGTGTAGAGCTGGCCGACACCCCACACCCCGGGGTAGATGGCGGCGAGGATGCCGATGCGCCCCACGCTCAGTCCGTCGGCAGCGAAGAAGATGGGGAACAGCCCCCACGCAAGGCCGTCGTTGAGGTTGTTGACGAGTCCGGCCTGCGAGGCGGCCGAGAGAGCCTTCTCCTCGAAGCTGGTGATGGCGAAGATCTCGCCCGTGGTGAGCTCATGGTGGAGGTGTTCGTGTGTTGGGGTGTGGATGGCGGTTTCGTGGCGGACGTGGTGGCGGGTCTCTCGCACGAACAGGACCGAGAGGCTGAGGCCGAGGCCGGCGTAAGCGAGACCCAGGAAGAACGGCTCGGGGCGCAGGCCCCATCGTTCGGCGATGTAGCCGGTGCCCACGGCGGTGATCGCGACGGCGCCGTACCCGGCGGCTTCGTTGAGGCCCATGGCGAACCCGCGGCGCTGGGGCCCGACGAGATCGATCTTCATGATGACGGTGGTGGACCAGGTGAGACCCTGGTTGATGCCCAGCAGCACGTTGGCGAAGATCACCCAACCCCACGTCGGGGCCCAAATCAACAACAACGGCACCGGGATGCCGACGATCCAGCCGGCGACGAGAACCGGTTTGCGACCGTAGCGGTCCGACAGGGTGCCAGCGAAGAAGTTGGTGGCTGCCTTGACGACACCGAACGCGGCGATGAATGTGAGGGTCGCCGATACGGCGGTGAGCCCGAACTCGACTTCGGCCAGCAGCGGGAGGACCGTGCGTTCCTGGCCGATCATCCCACCGACGAGGGCGTTGACCCCGACCAGCAGTGAGAACTGGGCCACGTTCTCCCGCAGACCCAGCTGCACTCCGCTGCCCCTGGTCCCGGTCACGAGGCTCTCTCGTAGCTGAGGTGCCCCAACCCCTCGTCGACGAGCTCGTGAATCTCAACCATTCGGCTCTTCATCCCTCCGCTCGGTGAGCCCGGTGGCGATCGCATCGTGAGCCTGGCGGAGGATTGCGTCGAGGTCGTCATGGACCAGCCCCTGGACCGGGATGATGTCGTGGAGCACGACGGTGACGGTGCCGCCGTAGACCCACGGTGACCGTGACGGCCAGGCGTCGTGGGTCCCGAGGATGGAGATCGGCAGGACATCCATCTGGTGGTCGATTGCGATCCGGAAGGCACCTCTCTTGAAGGGTGCGAGTGCCCCGGAGCGGGATCGGGTGCCCTCGGGAAAGATCATCAGCGAGTGTCCGGTCGACAAGGTCCTCTGGATCTGCGCGTTGAGGTCGGCGTGGCCCGCCTCCCCGGCTTGACGGTCGACCCTGATCATGCCCAACGCACGCATGACGAGGCCGAGGAAGGGGACGCGGAAGAGCTCCTTCTTGGCGAGAAAGCGGATCCCCACCGGAGCGGCCACGAAACACACCGCGATATCGAGGTCCGAGGCGTGGTTCGACACGATCACGTAGGAGCGGTTTGGGTCGATGCTGCGCCCACCAACGATGTTGGTTTTGGTGTTGGCGACCGCGAGAAAGAGTCGAGCCCAATGACGGGCCAGTCGGTCCAGGAAAGGTGAAGCAGGAGTGATCAGCGCGATCAGGGCCGCGGTGACGCCGGCGAATCCGGTCACGATGAACATGATCGCTCCGCCGATCGCTGCCCTGATGAGGGCCGTGAACTTCTGGGCCATCAGGTGAGGCCGGCCGATGGCGAGGCGCTCGATGTCTCTCCGTCAGCCATGGGTTGAGTCTCGCGTGCTGCGAGCGAGGATTCGCGCCATCGATCGCTCGGACGTGGCATCGATGCGATCGCCGGTGGCGAGATCTGCATTGTCAATCGATCTTGGTCGGCTCCCTGTCGCCGAGATCGATGCTCATGTCGTTCCCAAGTTTCAGCGTCCGCCAACCGGTGCTGAGGGTGAACGCCACGATGGCCAGCACGCTGGCGGCGACGAACATCGATCCGGGGTCGACGACGGCGATCACGGCGCCGATGATTCCCACCGAGCCAAGCCCGATGCTGAGCTGGGCGAGGCGGCGACCGAAGGCCGGAGCGCTCCACATGGCGACGCCGAGCAGGAGGATCCCGATCGGGACGAGCAACACACCCGTGGTCAGCATGGTGTCGAACACGCTCTGGGCGCCATGCCAGGCGTACTCGATCGACCGCAGGTCTTCAGGTGGTGCGTCGGAGGCGGTGTACAGATCTGACAGCGGCGATGTTGAGACGTGCAGCAGTGAGCTGGCCGCCATGATGGCGAGACCGAACTGGGCGATGGCAGTGCCGAAGAGGGCAGCGGGCGGATGAGCCTTCGTGAGTAACCGGTGCAGGACGAGAATGTGAAGGGCGAACAGGACCAGCGCACCCAGATAGAGGAAGTGCTCGGCGATCCGACCCGACTCGATGTCTGCAAAATCCCTCAGGGTTTCGGGGTCGGACGCATCCGGCAGCCCCAAGGCACCGACGACCACGAACGTAACGAGCATGAGGATCCCACCGCCGACCCCAGCGACCCCGCCCCATCGGCTCAGCTGGCGTTCTGGAGTCAGCTCCGATTGTGACGAACCTCCGTGCTGGTGCGAGGCCGCTCGCCTCGTTGACACACCGAACCGGGATGATTTTGACATCTGCCTGCCTCCTTCGTGGCCTGGGAACTCCTGCGGATCCCGGGCCGTGAAGCTGCGAAGGTTCGAGGCCGGAGATCCTCGAGTCGATCCTTGTCGGCATCTTCACGCTTTCATAGAGGCCAACGTCATGTCGATCGGTTGGACCCACAACCTCGTACGCAGCCATAGCATCGACCTCATGGCTGCTGGGGGTGCGAGGTCGATGCCGCTGACTTCGGCCCTGAATCGAATCGTGGCCGGCGCAGCCGGCGGACTCACCGGGCGGGAAGTCCGACTCCACATGGGCGGTCATGAAGTGGACTTGGTCATCGACAAGCTCGACCTCACACCCGCTCCACTGTGGAACCGACCCCGTGGTCCGATGCAGACTGCCGATGAGATGGTCGACATCGCGTTCGAGATGGGTGGGATTGCGCAACGCAGCCTTCACAATCCCGTGGGCCTGGGCTTCGACACCGCCAAGGCCATCACGAACTCGATCGATCGATGGATGGGCGTGCGATCGGGCCTCGGCCTCACCGAGCTGCCTCTGGCGTCGGGGGCATCGGTTGTCGCCCACAAGCTTGCCGATTCAAGACTGCCCGCTGCCCGTGTGACCGCGTCGTGCTCGGGTATCCGGTTGCGCCCGAAATTGATCGTGGGTGATGCGATCGAGATCATGTTCCGCCGTGTGGCGGTGAGCGGCGCAATCAATTCAGAGCAACTGACCGAATGGCTTCGCCTCGCCGGTGTCGACCTGCCCGCATGGGGAATCCTCTCGATCGAACCAGACCAGGTTCTTCGCTTTCGCCACCGGCGCGTCGCCTGGCTGCCTCAGCTGTTCCTCAGTGTCGCTGTCACGGATGGCACGGTCGTCGTCGAATTGGACCACGTTGGCTTTGCCGGGAAGCTTTTCATGCTGCCCAAGTCCAGGCGCAGGAAGTGGACCGCCACCGCCGCCCAACTGGATCTTTCGCTCGAAGTCGGAGGCGTCTTCACCGGTCGTGACATGATCAGCATCCAAGCGACGCAGGCTCAGTGGACACGGTCGATGTCGCTCGAACAGCTTCACAAGTTGTCGCGCGATCTGGCCGGTGACACCCGCTTCTTCCTGTGACCCTGTGCATGCCGTTTGGATTCCGACCGACCGAGGCCGCTGCTGAAGTCAGCCGTGCTCTGGCCCGCGAACACGGGTCTAGACGATGCTGGTGGATCCGGGTGAACGTCGGACGACATCAAGGGCCGCTGTCCGCAGTGGCGCGTTAGGCAGACGCCAGATCGGCACGTTGACCGAGTTCGTTGTCGATCATCAACAAGCCGTAGCCGTCGTCCTTGACCATTCCGAGCTTGGCGATGATCGCACCGATGGACGCCTCCTCCTCGACCTGCTCGTTCACGAACCATTGGAGCAGGTTGTAGGTGGCGTGGTCCTTCTCCTTGAGCGCCAGGTCGCTCAGATCGTTGAGCCGGGCGGTCATCTCCTGCTCGTGGGCCAGCGATGCCTCGAAGACGGCGAGTAGCGAGCTGAAGTCGGCGTCCGGCTCGGCGATCTGAGTCAATGCGACCTGCACACCCTGCTCGATGAGGTAGTCGTAGACCTTGGTCGCGTGGAACTGCTCCTCTTCGTGTTGGAGCTTGAACCAGTATGCCGCTCCGTTGAAGTCGGCGTAACTGCAGTATGCCGACATGGCCAGATACAGATACGAAGAACCGAACTCGTGGTTGAGCTGCTGGGACAGCGCCGCTTGCATCGGTTTCGAAATCATGTTCTCTGCACGGCCCTTGATCGACGATGTTGGGCGCCATGGTAGCTCTTGGCACAAGCGCACCCTCGGGCGCGGTCAGCTCGACCAGATCGTCAGGAGCGCTGTGTCGGGAGCTTCGGGACCAGCCAGTTGACGAAGTCCTGCGGGCTTCTGCTCTGGATGTACACCCGACCGGGTCCGGTGAGGCGCACGACGAGACCTTCACCTCCGAGCACGGTCGACTTCCAGTTCCCGACCTTCTTCACCTCGTAGGTGATGCCTTCCTCCCAACCGACCATGTGGCCGGTGTCGACGACATAGCTCTGTCCGGGCGCTAGATCGACTCCCTGGATGGCGCCGTAGCTCGACACGACGAGATCTCCGTAGCCGGTGCAGCGCAGCATGAACAGGCCTTCCTTGCTGAAGAAGGTCTTCGCCCCTCCCCACTTGCTGTCGATGTCGATCGATCCCGGTGAAGCCAGATAGGAGCCGGACTGGAGGTACATCGTGCCGGTGGTGAGGGGCAGAGTGATGACATCACCGGGAAGTGCGGGGGCCAGGATGATGTGCGCATCGGGGCCAGTTGCCGTGAACGTGTTGAGGAAGAAGGACTCGCCGCCGAGCACGGACCGCCTGAGTCCCTTGAGCAGGCCTCCCTCGGTGCTCGTCGCGATGTCGACGGTTGGCGACATCGCCATCATCGCTCCAGCTTCGGCTTTGACCGCCTCGCCCGGGTCGAGATGGACGGTGGCCATGGCAAAGGCCGGGCTGAACTGGATCTCGGTTCTCATCGTCGCTGCCTTTCGTGATCGGTATGCACGACGCTACCGATCAGGGCGACGGCGCAGGCGCGTCGGCCGGTCCAGGGGCAGTTGGGTGCCTGGAAGCCTCCCAAGCTGGAGTTCGTGAGTGGCGAACTCGGCGGCGGCTGGGCCGTCGGTGGACTCAGTCTCGCTGGTCGACGCCGAGAAGTGTGCCGTAGGGACTGTACGGATCGTCCGGCAACGACTGAAGGTTGGTCCGGAGTCCGACGCCGAGGCGGTTGGCGTGGTCGATCATCAGTTCGGCGGCCACCAGATCCTCCAACGACCAGCCGGTCGAGTCGAAGACGGTGAGCCGTCCCCGAGCCGGTTCGAAGGCGTCCGCTGTCTTGACCAGCTGGGCCAGATCAGGGCCGATCTCATCGGCACGGAGACGCTGACTCTCGCCCTCCCGGAGGCATTGTTCGGTGTCGTCGGGGACCACCATCGCCCGTCGCAGCAGGCTCAAAGGCAGTTCGGTCTTGCCGGGGAAGTCCGATCCGACGGCGTTGACGTGGAGGTGGGGCCGGTGGACGACATCAGGCATGACCGGGCCTCCACCGATGTCGACGGTCGTGGCCGTGCAGACGATGTCCGAGCCGCCGACGAGGTGTCCTATGTCATCGACGTTGTCGACCGGAATCGTCAGCGGTAGACGATTGGCGAGTGTCCCGGCAACGATCGGATCGGTGTCGTACGCGAGCACCCGGTCGATCGGGCGGACCCGTGAGATGGCATGGATCTGGGTCACCGCCTGAGCTCCGGCCCCGACAACACCGACCACGGAGCTCTTCGGGTCTGCCAGTATGTCGGTGGCGACCGCCGATGCTGCGCCGGTGCGCATGGCGGTCAGCAAGGTGGAGTCGACGAGAGCCTGGAGCGCGCCGGTCGAGGTGTCGTGGAGCGACGTTGTGGCCAGGACACTGGGGATCGATCGCTGAATCGGGTTCGACGGGTGGTAGCCCACGGTCTTGATCGCGACGGTCCGCCCCAGTTCCATGGCCGGCATCCACTCGACCAGCCCGAGATCGGGCTTGTCGTACTGGAACCCGGCCCGTTCCATCGTCATCGTGACGTCGGGATCGAGGTTCCCGGCGGCGTTTCGGATCGCAAGAATCATCTCGTCCATGAGGCGATCGAGCCCGACGCCATGGATGATCGTGGCGATGTCCTGTGCCCTCAGCACCACGACCTGGTCGTTTGTCGATTCGGCCATGCAGTCTTCTCCCACCAGTATGCAAGGACCCTACGTTCCATCCTGGAGCGCGGATGCGGTGGAATCCAGACATGGTGTTGGGTAGATCTCACCACGCGCAAGCTCCTGGAGGCACTAACCGAGGAGCACGATGTCAAACCTGCTGGGTTACTCCGGTGGCGGGAGCTCGTCGATTGCGCCTCGATCAGCCGTGGACGACTCGGCCCACGCCAGGCCTCGTTCACGTGCTCGGGGACGCAGAACCGGTGCTGATGGCCATCAGGTCAGCGTCAGCGCTTCGCCGATCTGGCGGAACCCGCGGAGCTCCTCGTCGAGGTCATCGGTGACGACCTGAAGGCAGACGCTGTCAGCTCCTGCATCGATGTGTTCCCGCACGCGGCGCTCGGCAGCCGCACTGTCGCCGATGGCGAAGACAGCGTCGATCAGCCGATCGCTTCCACCGCCGGCGAAGTCGGTCTCTTCGAAGCCGAGTCGCTCGAAGTGCCGCCGATAGCTCGGCCAGGAGAGATAACGAGCAAGGTTGGACCGAGCGGCTGTGCGGGCGCTGTCGCCGACGCCGAGTACGATGCCCTGTTCCACCGCAAGCAGCTTCCCCGGTCCGAGGATTCCCCGAGCCCGGTGGGTATGAGCCGGGGTGGTGAGAAAAGGGTGGGCGCCGTCGGCGTGTTCGCGAGCGGTCTCGAGCATTCGAGGTCCGAGCGCAGCGATGACCACCGGCGGTTGCCACGCCGGACCGTGACCATCGAACTCTGCTGCGCCCATGTCATCGAGGTAGTTGCGCATCGACTCGACCGGTCGACGGTAGGTGTGGCCGCGGGCGGTGGCCGTGCTGTCGTGGCTGATGCCGATTCCGAGTACGAACCGTTCGGGGTGGGCATCGCCGATCGTCCGCGCCGCGTTCATCATCGCTACCGGATCTCGAGCCCACGTGATGGCGATGCCGGTTGCCACCGTGATCGACCGCGAGGCTCCGAGCAGCACGGCTGCGAACGTGAGGGCGTCCTTGCCGAAGGGAGACTCGGGAATCCACACCGAGCCGTAGCCAATCTCCTCGAGCTCGGCGACGACCTCCCGGGCCTCGCCGCTCGGTCGTTTCTGCAGGCGTCCGGTCCATACGCCGATCCGGCCGATCCGTGGACGCCTGAGGGCGAGGTCCGCTTCAGCCATCGGTGATCGCCTTGCCGGCGATGTACCCGAGACCGAGAGCCGACAGGAGCCCGTTGCCGGACAGGTAGCCGGAGGCGCCGTGCCCGGACACGCCGGCCGCTGCTCCTCCGGCGGCGTAGAGACCCGGTAGCGGTCGGCCCTCGCTCAGCACGTTGGCGTGGGCATCCACCTTCAATCCGCCCTGGGTGTGGAACAGCGCTCCGGTGACCTTCACGGCCGCGTAGGGGGTTTGTAGTTGACGAGGCCAGATCGTTCGCCCCAAGGGGTCGGTGTCGGTACCGGCGGCGCAGGCGGAGATGTGTTCGAGGGTTCGGCCGATGGCGCTGTCGTCGCAGCCGATGACATCGGCTAGTTCGGCGGAGCTCTCGACCCAGCGAATGCCATCGACCTCGAGCAGCTGTTGATAGTCCGCGAACGGAAGGGCGCCTTCGTGCACGGATTGGTCGTAGATCATCCAGGCGACCGCGCCGGGTTGCGCGATCACCTGCACCGCGGCCTCCGAGTACCCGGTGGACTCGTTCCCGAATCGTTCGCCGGAGGCGTTCACGAGCACCGCTCCGTTCATGATTGCCGTCCACGTCACCAGGACACCGTGAGGCGTGGCAACCGAGCCGTGGCCCTGGTAGGAGTCGAGGAACGCGGTGTCGGCGCCGAGTCGCCCTCCGATCTCCAGCGCATCACCGAGGCTGTGGTCACCGCCGAAGTACAGACCGTCGATCACCTCGGGAATGTGCTGTGCCACCATCTCGGCGTTGGCGCCGAAACCGTTCGTGGCCAGCACCACCGATCCGGCAACCAGCTCCTGAATCGTGCCGTCGGGAGAGGAAGCGACAACCAGCCATCCGTCATCGGTCCGTCTCAGGTCCTTCACGCGCCAAGGCATGACCATCGTGATCCGATTGCGCTTGTCGGCTGCTTCCAGCAGGTGGCGGTGCAGGGTCCGCCCCGCTCGATCGTGAACGCAGAGATGCCGTTTGCGGGAGTGCCCGGGGAACTCGGCGTCGGTCAACAACTCCAGCGGCACTCCGCAATCGTCGGTGAGGAAGTCGGCCAGCTCGACCCCGACGTCCACCAGCGCCCGAGCGACTTCCGGATCTGCCCGGCCTTTGGTCTTGGCCATGATGTCGGCATACAGCCGGTCGGGCGAATCGTCGTCTATCCCGTACTCGGCCTGCCATCGGCTGCCGGCCACCGGAATCATCGATGTACTCATCGAGGTGTTGGACCCTTGGCGAAAGGTGGCACTGGCTTCGAGAAGGGCCACGGTAGCTCCGCCGTCAGCGGCTCGAATCGCCGCAGCCAGTCCGGCCGCTCCGGCGCCCGCGACGACAACGTCGGTATCCCATCGGCCGTTGGTCATGGGTGGAACCTACCCCCGCCCCGGGTCGGCCGCCAGCAGAGCCAGAAGCGCAGCGC
>JAHEJO010000058.1 GCA_024638805.1 Acidimicrobiales bacterium | reverse complement strand
GGCCACTTCAGGCATCCGAGCCGGTCTGGCAGACTGAAGCCGTGGACACCCTGCTCATCCGCAACGCCGATCTCGTCGCAACCGTCGATGCCGGCCGACGCGAGATCGCCAGCGGCTGGGTCGCGATCACGGACGGACTCATCACAGGAATCGGCGGACCGGCTGATCCAGCACCGGAGGCGCAGCGGATCATCGACGCCAGCGGATGCCTGGTCACGCCGGGTTTGGTCAACACACACCATCACCTCTACCAGAACCTGACCCGTGCCTACACACCCATGACCAACGTCGCGCTCTTTGGTTGGCTCCAGACCCTGTACCCGTTGTGGACCGCCAATCTCGACGAGGAAGCCGTGTACCACGCAGCCTTTGTCGGTCTCGTCGAGCTCGCGTTGTCGGGATGTACGACCACGTCGGATCACCACTACATCCACCCTGTCGGGGCCGGCGACCTGTTGGCGGCCGAGATCACGGCTGCCCAGGAACTGGGCATGCGCTTCCACCCGACCTACGGGTCGATGAGCGTGTCGGTCAAGGACGGAGGCCTCCCACCCGACGACGCGGTCCGTGACGAGGACGACATCCTCGCCGAGTCCGAGCGGCACGTCGCCCGGTGGCACGACCCGAGCCACGGATCGATGATTCGGATCGCATTGGCTCCGTGCTCACCGTTCTCGGTGACACCCGACCTGATGCGGCGAACCGCTGAACTCGCCGAACGCCTCGACGTGCGACTCCACACCCATTTGGCGGAGAACAGCGAGGACGACGAGTTCGCCCAGCAGACGTTCGGGATGCGCCCGATCGACCTCTACGACGAGGTCGGCTGGTTGTCGGACCGGAGTTGGGGCGCCCACGTCGTACGGCCCAATCGATCGGAGATCGCCCGACTGGGACAGGCCGGCGTCGGCGTGGCCCACTGTCCCAGCTCGAACATGATTCTCGCCTCGGGGATCGCCCCCGTCGTTGCGCTGCGGGGGGCCGGCTGCCCGGTCGGGCTCGGATGCGACGGCTCCTCGTCGGCGGACGCAGCGTCGCTGTGGCAGGAGGCCAGACTGGCGATGCTGCAGGGCAAGCTGACCTCCGGGGCCGGTGCGATCAGCGCTCGGGATGCCCTGGAGATCGCAACCAGGGGTGGCGCGGCCTGCCTTGGACGAGACGGAGAGATAGGCGAACTGTCCGTCGGCGCTGTCGGTGACGTGGCGGTGTGGAATCTCGACGGTCCGGCCTTCGCCGGGGTCGTCGACGACCTCATCGAGGGCTGGTTGCGGTGCGGGCCCATCTCAGCCTGGTACACGATCGTCGCCGGGCGAATCGTCGTCGATGAGGGCCGGCCCGTGGCCGTGGACCTCGGGGCCAAGCTCGCCCGCCACCGTTTGATCGCCCGCCGATTCCAAGGAGCGACCTGAGCGATGACCGGGTCCACCGACGATCTGGCCGACATCGTCACACGTCACCGTGACCCGGTCGAGGTCGACGAGACTCGCTCGTTGCTCAACTACGCCGAGGCGCCCCGCATCGGCGAATGGACCCTACGCTCGGCCCTGGTACGACTGGCCCAACCGTATCCGCTTCGAGCCGAGGCGGTCCTCGGGCTGGTCAGACGGCTCGACGCCGCGCTGAAACCCTTCGTTCGAACACTCCAGAAACATGCCGTCGTCACCGGTCGTATGATCCCGCCGTCGACGGAAGGGATCGCCGACGCCCGAGTCGTCGATCTCGCTGTGCTGTCGGAGCGATCCGGCGTGGACATCACCGACGTGGTCCGCCGCTATGGCTCGGACCTCCCGTTGAACGACGCCGAGATCGAAGCGGCCCCACTCGTCGCGGTCGCACTGACGCTCGACGAACTCGCCGATCGACTGGCGGCGTGGGCCTCCGCCGACCGGGAACAGCCCCCGCTCGATGCGATCGATCGGGCGTGCGCCGGGGTCTACGAGAGGCTGGAACGGTTGGGTGTACCCACAGAGGACGGCTGGCGACCCGGCTACGGATCCCGGCGCTAACGAGAGCGGTCGGATTCAGGCGGCCTGCAGCGTCCTCAGGAAGGCGCGGATGAGCTTGGCCGCCCAGTCGTAGTGACTCGACGTGTTCGAGACCGCATACGAACCGACCGACGTCGAGCCGGTCCACGGGTACTTCCGTTTCTCGAAGAGATCGTCGCCGTAGCTGCTGACCACCTCGCGAACCTCCCGATGGGAGATCTGCAACCCCAGCAGGACCTCGTCCCACGGCTCGTTCTTGCACTCCTCGTAGAGAGCCCGATTGAGCTCCGGTGTCATCTTCCAGGTGAACCCGGGGGCCGGCTTCTCGGGTTTGACGCCTCGACGACCTTCTTCCTCCCAGCCGAGGAACATCAGATGCCAGGACCGCAGGTGGGCCAGCACGTCCTTGAGCGACCACAGCTCACACACACCGGGCGATTCCCGCTCGGCCGCGGGAAATGTCGCCGCCAGCTCGAGAAGGTTGTCGAACCTGTCATCCATCGCCGAGAGCAACTCGTCCCGGGTCGTCGGTCGAGACATCGGTATCTCCTCCCATGAATCCCAGGTCGAAACTAAGACCGGGGTGGTGCCGCGACCAGTGGCAAAGGTCCCGGCGCCATCGCCTAGTTTTGACCGATGGCGAACCTCGAACCGATCGAACGGCTGGCCCAGCTCCCCCGCGCCGGCCTCGGGCACTGGCCAACGCCGCTGCACCGACTCGACCGCTTCAGCACCATGATCGACACCGACGTCTGGATCAAGCGCGATGACATCCAGGGGGTGGCGCTGGCCGGCAACAAACTCCGCAAGTTCGACCTGGTGATCGGGGAAGCCCTCACCAGAGGCAAGGACACCCTCGTCACCACCGGCGCGCTGCAGTCGAACTCGGCCCGAACCGGCGCAGCGGCAGCGGCCGCGACCGGGATTGCCGCATGGCTACTGCTCTCCGGCGACGAGCCCGACACCCCGACCGCCAACCTGCTCATCGACCGGCTCGTGGGAGCGCGGGTTCGTTATGCCGGTCGGGCGTCCTGGGACGAACTGAACGCCGGCGTCAACGACCTCGTTGCCGAACTGCACCGGAAAGGGCGCAAGCCGTTCGCCGCACCCGTGGGCTGCTCCTCTCCCCTCGGCGCTCTGGGGTTCGCCCTGGGGTTTCTCGAGATCCACGCCCAGTTGGCCCGCGCCGGTGTGGAACCGGCGGCCATCGTGCACACCTCCACCTCGGGCGGCACCCACGCCGGACTGCTGGTCGGGAGGGCACTCGCAAAGAGCACGACCCGCATCATCGGTGTCGACGTAGGGGCGATCCACGAGAACCCGGCCGATACGCTCGCCGATCTGGCCAACCGTGCTGCCGATCTCATCGGGTTCGAGTTGGGCTCGTCTGAGGCTGATCTGGAAATCACCACCGAACAGGTCGGCGATGGCTATGCGGTACCGACCGAGGCGGGGAACGCAGCGATCGGCAAGCTCGCCCGCGCCGAAGGTGTCCTCGTCGACCCGGTCTACTCCGGCAAGGGTCTGGCGGGATTCCTCGACCTCGTGAACGCCGGCGGTCTCGAGGGACCCGTCGTGTTCTGGCACACAGGCGGTTATCACTCTTTGTTCGATCCCCGCTACGGAACCCCTCTGGCCCGAGATGCCGAGGCGGCTCCCGGTGCCGGCCGGTCCGGGCGGGTGTGAGCACCGCCCGCGGACCCGATACTGAAGCGATGCCGTCGGACAGCGAGTGGTCACGGGAGTCGCGGCTCGTCGCGGGGGCCCGACCCCAGGAAGCGGGCCAGCCGCTCAACACGCCGATCGTTCCGGCGTCGAACTTCCTGGCCGGCGGCGAGTTCGGCTACGCCCGGGACCACGGCACGCCCAGCTGGGTTGCGCTGGAGCGGTTGATGGCCGACCTCGAAGGCGGACACGCTCTGAGCTTCGGGTCCGGAATGGCCGCGGTCGCGGCGGTATTCGATCAGCTCAGCGTGGGCGCTCACATCGTCTGGCCCGAGGACTGCTACCAGGGGGTCGCCGGGATCATCGCCGCCGGCGAGACGAACGGACGCTGGACGAGCCACCGGGTCGCCACGGCGGACACCGAGGCGTGGATCCACGCCGCCGGAACCGCCGATCTGATCTGGTTGGAGTCGCCGTCCAACCCCCTTCTTCGCATCGCCGACCTCGAAGCGATCGGTGACGCCGACCGGTCTGCCGATTCGATCATGGCGGTCGACAACACCCTCGCCACACCTCTCAACCAACGCCCCCTCGAACTGGGTGCGGACATCTCGGTCACATCGGCCACCAAGTACATCGGTGGTCATTCGGATCTTCTGTGCGGTGTCACCGTCACCGCCGACCGGGCGCTGCACGAGCGGATCAGCCGATCCCGGCTGCTCAACGGGGCCACCCCCGGCAACCTCGAGGCGTTTCTCGCCTGTCGAGGGGCGCGCACCCTCGCCCTCCGCCTCGGCGCCGGGCAACACAACGCGGGGGTGCTGGCCGAGCGACTCCACACCCATGGATCGGTCGAGCTGGTCCGGTATCCGGGGCTGGTGAGCCACCCTCAACACGAGCTGGCCAGACGGCAGCTTCAGGGGATGGGCACGATCATCTCGTTCGACGTGGTCGGCGGGGCGGCAGCAGCCGAACGGTTGCTCGGTCACCTTCGGCTGATCGCCCACGCCACCAGCTTCGGTGCGGTGGAATCGACGATCGAACGTCGGGCATCCATTCCCGGCCAGGAGCACCTCCCCGAAGGCCTCCTGCGGCTGAGCGTGGGCATCGAGAAGGTCGACGACCTGTGGGGGGACCTCGACGCGGCGCTGAGCTCGATCTGACGACGCCGGTGACAACTGGTCGGCGAGGACCGGGCACACTGGGATCGTGAGGGAACAGCCGGATCTCGACACTCTGTGCGAGATCGAACAACGGGTGCTCTGGTTGGCGACCCGGATGATCGACCAAGCCAATCGGAGGGGCACGGGCGAGATCAAGGTCGGCGGCCATCAGGCGTCGTGTGCCTCCGTGGTGTCGATCATGACCGCATTGTGGTTCGGCCACATCGACACCCACGACAAAGTGGCGGTCAAACCGCACGCGTCGCCGGTCTATCACGCCATCAAGTATCTGACCGGCGAACTCGACCGTTCCTATCTGACCACCCTGCGTCAGCGGGGCGGACTGCAGGCCTACCCGTCACGAACCAAGGATCCCGATGTCGCCGATTTCTCCACCGGTTCGGTCGGTTTGGGCGCCGTCGCCCCTCTGTTCTCGGCCTTGACGCGACGCTACGTCGACGCCCACTTCGATCGACGCCCCGACGCTCGATTCATCGCACTCGTCGGCGACGCCGAACTGGACGAGGGCAACGTGTGGGAGGCGATCGCCGACCCGGCGACAGCCGGGCTCGGCAACTTCACGATGATCGTCGACCTCAACCGCCAAAGCCTCGATCGGGTCATTCCCGACATCGCAGCCGTCCGACTCAAGCAGTTCTTCGCCAACGCCGGGTGGCATGTCGCCGAAGCGAAGTACGGACGCCGGCTCATCCGCGCCTTCGAAACCGCCGGCGGCGAGGCGCTCCGGTCCCACATCGACGACATGCCCAACGAGGCCTACCAGGCGCTGTTCGCACTGGACGGTCACCGCCTCCGGGAGAAGTTCCTGCGCGGCGCCGACCCTGCCGTCGCCGGAGCCGTGGGGCATCTCGACGAGACTCGGCTGGCCGAGCTCGTGACCGATCTGGGTGGCCACGACCTGGGTCTCCTGCTCGAGACGTTCGCCGAATGTGACCGCCACGAAGACCAGCCCAGCGTCGTCTTCGCCTACACGATCAAAGGCTACGGGCTGCCGATGGCGGGCGACCCGTTGAACCATGCCGCCCTCCTGACCCCAGAACAGATCGACGCCGTGCGGTCGCACTGCGGCCTCACCGTCGCGACCGAGTGGGACCGATTCGGACCGTCGACGTCGGCAGGCCGATTGACCGCCTCGGTCGGCGGTGCCATCAACAACCCTCCACCCGTGCCCCGGCCGGTGCTGGCGATTCCCGATGCGTCCCGACCACCGGTCACGACCGGCAAGCTGTCGAGCCAGGAGGCGTTCGGTCGGGCCCTGACCGCGCTCGCCGACATCGACGATGTAGGCCGGCGGATCGTCACCGCGTCTCCGGATGTGTCGATTTCCACAAACCTCGGAGGGTGGATCAACAAGACCGGCGTCTACTCCCCCACCGAACGAGACGACCACGGCGGTTCGGAGCGCCTTCTCAGGTGGGCGCCCTCGCCATCGGGCCGGCACATCGAGCTCGGGATCAGCGAGATGAACCTCTTCATGCTGCTCGGACAACTCGGCCTCAGCCATGACCACCATTCGGAACACCTTCTCCCCGTCGGCACCGTCTACGACCCGTTCGTTCTGAGAGGACTCGACGCGCTGATCTATGGCTTGTACAACGACAGTCGCTTCGTCGTCGCCGGCACGCCGGCCGGTGTCACCCTGGCCCCCGAGGGTGGGGCCCATCAGTCGACGATCACGGCGTCGGTCGGCGCCGAACTGCCCGGTCTGTGGTACGTCGAACCGTGTTATGCCACAGAGGTCGACTGGCTGTTGTGCGCAGCGCTCGAGTCCCTCGGACTCCCGGACGGCGAGTCCACCTACCTCCGCCTCTCGACCCGTCCGATCGACCAAGGCCCCTTCGCCCACGCTCTGGAACGCTACGGCGCCGACGAGCTACGGCGCCATGTGCTGACCGGCGGCTATCGCCTGATCGATGCGCCCGCCGATGGGCGGCCGGGCATCACGATCGTGACGACCGGAGTGATGGCGCCCGAGGCGATCGAAGCGGCCGCCGAACTCGACGACGAAGGCGTCACTGCCTCGGTTGTGCATCTGACGAGCCCGGATCGGGTCTACCGGAGTTGGCAGGGGGTCGTTGCGGCGGGGGCAAGAGCAGCGACGGTGTTGCGACGGCGGAGCCACCTCCACGCGATGTTGCCGGAGACGGAACGACACCGGCCGATCATCAGCGTGCACGACGCCGCCAGTCACACGCTGGCCTGGATCGGGTCGGCGATCGGCGTACGGCACTACGCCCTCGGCGTCGACCGCTTCGGCGAGTCGGGTACGATCGCCGACCTCCATTCGATCGCGGGGATCTCGGCAGCCCACATCGTCAACGCCGCCCTCATCGCACTGGCCGAGGACAACTGACGGTTGGCCGGCTCGGCCCGGCCCAGCGTACCGTCGTGCTCGTCGGTCGCCGGGCAGCCGAACATGACATTCCCAACGAGGCGGCCTGGCTAGAGTTCGGCCGATGAAACTGGCCGACTACACCCAGACCTCGTTCACCCACGATGGTGTGACCCGCCCCGTGCTGCAGCACTCGCCCGCCGGCGAACCGGCTCGCGGGATCATCGTCATTCACGAGGTGCCGGGTATCACGCCGGCGGTCCTGGGCTTCGCCGAACGGCTGGTCGAGCGGGGCGCCACCGTATGGTTGCCTTCACTGCTCGGCACACCGGGGCAGGGACGCAACGTGGCCTACCTGGCCCAGACCGTGGCAAAGGTCTGTGTGGCCCAGGAGTTCGCGGCCTGGGCATCGCACGAGACACCACCGGTGGTGGAATGGCTACGGGCGCTGGCGAGATCCCTCAGCCAAGAACTGGAGGGAAGGGCCGTCGGCGCGCTCGGCATGTGTTTCAGTGGCGGCTTCGCACTCGGAATGGCCGCCGATCCGGTCGTGAAGGCACCGGTGCTGTCCCAACCGGCAGGACCCTTCGCCCTCGGTCGTAGCCGGAGCCGCTCGATTCACGTGTCGGACGAGGATGTGGCGGCGATCATGGCGAACGGCTGTCAGGTCATGGGATTACGATTCACCGGCGATCTCGCCGTTCCCGCCGAGCGGTTCGCCACGTTGCGCGACACCCTGGGCGACCGCTTCATCGCGGTCGAGATCGACAGCCCCGATCGATCCCTCAGCATCAAGAGGTCGGCCCACTCAGTCCTCACCGAAGACCTCATCGACGTGCCCGGCCATCCCACCCACGCCGCTCTCGAACAGGTCCTCGACTTCTTCGACGCCCAGCTGCCCTGAATCGATCGCTACGAGCGGAGGGTTCGTCGCCATGTCGCTCGATGGTAGGTGTCCTCACCGGACGGTTGCATTCGAAATCCCAACCCGTACACCTACCCTGCCACGATGCGACACATCACCGCCCGGAGTACGACCGGGGCGGTGTGCACCGTGGATCGACGAGCCAGCCAGGCCGGTATCGAGATGCTCGCCCGGGGCGGCAACGCCGTCGACGCGGCCATCGCCGCCTCCGCCGTCCTGACCGTCACCACCCAGCACATGTGCGGCATGGGTGGGGACCTGTTCGCGCTGGTCCATCTGTCGAGCGGGGCACCCACCTGCCTCAACGCCTCGGGCTGGGCCGGCAGTGGAGCCGACCCCGACCGTCTGCGAGCCGACGGACACTCCGCGATGCCGTTCCACGGCGATATCCGATCGGTTCCCGTGCCCGGATGTGTCGACGGGTGGGCGGCGCTGGCCGAACGTCATGCCAGGCTGCCATTGGCCGAACTCCTCGCACCTGCGGTCGGCCACGCCCGCGATGGCTTCGGTATTCCCTCCCACCTGGCCGCCTCCTGGGTCCGCGTCAAAGGTGTTGCAGGAGCCGACGAATACCAGGATCTCGTCGAAGGGGACACCATGCGACGGCCCGACGTGGCGCGCATGCTCGAGTCGATCGCCCGCGACGGCAGGGACGGCTTCTACCTGGGCGAGTTCGGTCGATCGTTGCTCGCACTCGGCGACGGTGAGTTCACCCAGTTCGATCTCGAGCACCACCATGCCGAGTGGGTCGAACCCCTCCGGCTCGAGGCGTGGGGTCATCGCTTGTGGACGGTCCCACCAAACTCGCAGGGCTACCTGTCGCTGGCCGCAGCCTGGATTGCAGCAGGCCTTGATCTCCCCGCCGTCACCGACGACCGATGGGCCCATCTCCTGGTCGAGTCGGCCCGTCAAGCCGCGTTCGATCGCATCGACTCGCTCTTCGACGGCGCCGATGGTCTCGCGTTGATCGCCCCCGAACGCCTGTCGAGCCGGCGGGACGACATCCAGCCCGATCGGGCCGCCATCCTCGGCGACACCTACCGCAGCGGAGGAACGATCCACCTGGCGACGGTGGATTCCCGTGGTGGCGGCGTGTCCCTGATCCAGTCCAATGCGTCCGGGTTCGGCGCCAATCTGGTCGTGCCGGGCACGGGCATCTTCCTGCAGAACCGGGGTATGGGATTCGACCTCCGGCCCGGGCATCCGGCCGAGTACAAGCCTCGCAAACGGGCGCCGCACACGCTGGCACCCGCCCTGATCACCCGATCCGACGACTCGCTTCGCACCGTCCTCGGCACGATGGGGGGTGACGCCCAACCCCAGATCGTGCTGCAGATGATGGCCAGGTTGTTGCACAACGGCCAGTCACCCTCGCAGATTCTCGCCGCTCCCCGCTGGGTACTGCAGCCGCCCGATTCGAACGGATTCGATACATGGAGGGACCCGCAACGCGCCCACGTCATCCTCGAACCGTCGGCGCCGCCCGAGTGGGTCGTGGGACTCGAGCATCGAGGACACACGGTCGAACGCCGCCCGGTCGGGGTCGGTCATGCCCATATGATCGACCTCGTCGACGGGGTTGCGTTGGCCGCCACGGAGCCCCGGATCGACACGAGCGCCGCACTCACTCCGTGACATCGGCGGGAGGGCCGTTCAAATTCTCGGGTCGACGGCCGATGGTTACAGCGTTGTGGTTTGGATCGTACGGCTGCTCGTCCTCCCGTTGGTGCTGGTGACGGCTGCGTTCCTCCTTGTCGCCGGGTTCGTGGTCGGCATGGCCGGCGTGTTTGTCCGACTGGCCGTCGGACACTGCGGACTGCTGAGCACCGGAGCCGAGTTGATGCGGACGGTGGAACGACTGCCGTTTCTGGCCGGCGCTCGCGACCGCACGTACGTGTACTTCATTCAGGATGGAAGAGGTGCCACCAAAGTCGGAATCTCACACGACCCGCCGCACCGGATGACCAGTCTGCAGACCGGTCATCCCGAACAGCTGGTATTGACACGGGCGATCCGACAGCGCACCGAGTCCGAGGCGCGGGCCGTCGAGCGGGCCCTGCACGTCCGCTTCGCCGCCCACCGGCTGAACGGAGAGTGGTTCGACCTGTCCCCCCAACGCGTACGTCTTGCGATTCGGCTCGCCCGCCGGCGTCGGTGGTCATCGACGAACCAAGAATGAGCCGCCTGCCGTGCTCCCGACCGGCAACGACCACATCATGTCGATGCTCCGGCGGGTGGTAACCCCCTGCGACCTCGAGCGGTCGAAACCGGTGATGGTCGTCGATTGCCACACCCATCTCTTCCCGTTGCGTCTCGCCCGCAAGATCCGTGGCTTCTTCGACCGCCATCTGACCGAGGACGCTCTCGCCTACGGACTCGATCACCGATCGCTCCTGGACGCCCACGCCGCTGACGGGATCTCGGTTCTCTGGAATCTTCCGTATGCCCACAGAGCGGGGATGGCCGCCCAGCTCAACGACAGCATGATGCAGATCGCCGCCGAGTTCGCCGAGCATCCGGTCCGCTTCGTCAGCGGTTGCACCGTCCACCCCGCTGACGACGACCCTGCCGGGATCGTCGCTCGGGCCCACGATCGAGGCGCCCGGGTTCTCAAGCTGCACTGCTCGGTCGGCAACTACGAGCTGACCGATCCCCGCCTCGGACCGGTGCTCGACATGGCTGCTGATCTACGAGTGCCGGTGACCGTTCACGCCGGTCACGCGATCACCGGTCACACCACGGCGGCCGAGCTCCACCCGATCGACGCAGCTGCGCAAGCCCACCCCCAAACGACGTTCGTGCTCGCCCACTGCGGGCACGACGCCTACTCAGAGGCGATCGGTCTCCTGGAACGGCACCCGAACCTCTGCGCCGATCTCACCCCTGTGATCGACGAGCCGGTCCCCCTGACAGCCACCGATGCCGAACGGTTCGCCGACCGATTGTTGTTCGGATCCGACGCCCCCAACACCGGACGGTTGGTCCGAGTTCTCCTGGCCGACCTGCGGTCCATCGGAATCGACGACGGCGTCGTCGAGCGGATCACCTCGACGAACGCGCTTGCACTCGTACCCTGAGTTCGTGCGGTGGATCATCGACGGCAACAACGTGATGGGCACTCGGCCCGACGGTTGGTGGAACGACCGGCCCAAGGCGATGGAACGGCTCACCCAACAGATCGCCGTCTGGTGTCGGGGACATTCCGACCCGGTGACGCTCGTCTTCGATGGGCCGACGCTGGGGAATGTGCGCGTCCTGGCCGGAGGAAACCTGGAGGTCCGATTCGCCGGGCGCCACGTGCGAGACGGTGCCGACGACGAGATCGTGCGCTGTGCGACGCAGACAGATCCCCCGATCACAGTGGTGACGGCGGATCGAGGACTGTGCGCTCGACTCCCGACGTCCGCAGCGGTTGACCGACCGCGCAGCTTCCTGACCAGGATCGCTACAGCTGCGCCCTGATCTTGGGGATCAGGGCGGTCATGCGCTTTCGGTTGGTGCCGAGGTCGCTCTTTCCGACGCGGGACGCACTGCGGAAGTGGAGCATCTTGGCCTTGTCGTCGGCGACGAAGGACACATCGTCCTTGAAGCGAAGAATCCTCGTCGTGAACACCGCATCGAGGCGGTTGTCGGTGCGGGACGTGATCCGGGCACCGGCTGCATCCTCGACGGCGGCGGCGGCCGCATCCAGCGCGTGGTCGGCGCTGCCGGTGAAGCTGATCGGCTCCATGTAGTGCTCGGCGTCGGAGGGTTCGGCCCGGGACGACACGCAGTTCGGCGAGGAGGGGCAGGGCTTCAGATCCATGGCGCCCAAACTACAGAACCGGCGCCGGGGGTGACGCACCGACTACCGGTACATCCCCATCGCGGCGTACATCGCCACTCCGTGGGACAGGTTGGCCTCGCTGATCTCCATCAGGTTCGAGTGGTTGGGTGCCGCCTGATCCAGCTCGACGCCCGGGGGGCACACGCCGAGGAACGCCATGGCGCCGGGAACGTTCTGGAGCACATAGCTGAAGTCCTCGGCTCCGAGGAGCGGGCGGGGCATCTCCATCCAGTGGTCGTCTCCGAGCACCTCGCGGGCCCGCTCCCCCACCAGTCGCGCCTGTTCGTCATGGTTGACCGTGACCGGGTAGCCGGCAATGACATCCGATGTGCAGGTGCAGCCGTGGGCAAGCGCGGTGTGTTGCGCCACCCGTACCAGGCCGGCGTTCAGATCGGCCCTGGTCTTTGCGTCGAGCGCTCGAATCGTCCCCTCCAGAAAGGCGCTCGGCGGGATCACGTTGTTGGTGGTGCCGGCCTCGATGTGAGCGACGGTGACCAGGCCTGACAGCGTCGGATCGACCGATCGACTCACCATCGTGTGGAGGCCCGTCACGGTCGCCGCCGCCGCCGGGATCGGGTCGACACAGGCATGGGGCGCCGAGGCGTGACCGCCCCGGCCGTGCACGGTGATCTCGAAACGGTCGGCGCTCGCCATCAGAGAACCACCCCTGGTGAGAACGACACCGTCGGGGAGACGGGTGAACACGTGCATCGCAAATGCACGGTCGACGCCGTCGAGAACTCCTTCGTCGATCATGAATTCGGCGCCGTGAAAGCCCTCTTCGCCCGGCTGGAACATGAAACGGATCCTGCCGTTGAACGAGTCGGTGTTCTGGCTCAACAACTTCGCCGCACTGACCAGCATCGCCACGTGGGCATCGTGGCCGCAGGCGTGCATCAGCCCGTCGCGCTCGGAAGCGAACGGAACGTCGCTGTCCTCGGTCAGCGGGAGGGCGTCCATGTCACCCCTGAGGAGCACGGTGGGTCCAGGCCGGCCCGAGTCGAGATCGGCGGTGACCGACGTGGTCTCCCGGCCGACGGTGATCGTCAACCCCAGTCCGGTCAGCGCATCGAGGATCTTGGCCTGGGTCCTCGGGAGTTGCAGCCCCAGCTCGGGATCCTTGTGGATGAGGCGACGCAACTCGATCGTGTCCGGGTCGAGATGTCGCGCAGCCTCGAGCAGACCGCCGTCACCGCTGGAAATCGTCATGGCTCCAGGGTGGCCGAGATTCCGGCGATGGTCGAACCGGTCACGGCCGTTGGGAACCGCCGGTTCCACGGCGAAGGCAGCGGTGCGGTCTCGCTATTACAGCGGCAGTGTTCTGCCAGGAACCGGGTGGCGTCGGTCGGGAGTGGAGCCGATGTGTGAGCTGCCCGACGTACACGATGGTCAGGGCCTTGGAGTGGTTCCGGGCACAGGACCAACCCGGCCCTTGGACCCGCCCGGTACGGGTGAGCGCCGACGAACCCGACTACCGCGCTCTGTGTTCGACGCCTACACTTCAACCCAATCCCCACGCATTGTGGCCTCCACCGGCGGGAAAGCACCGATGACATGTCGGGTCTGCGTGCGGATTCGGCACCTATCACAAAATGGGAGGGGAGTCCCAAGATGACCTCGGCGGCAAAGCGTTTCCTATGGGTCCTCGCCGTGAGTTCGTTCGTGGTGATGATTTCCGGCGTTCTCCCGGCTATCTGGACCGAGGGGGCGCAGTCCGCCCCACGGGTCCCTGTCGTGGATGCCGTCTCGTCAGGCTCTACCGGCGCAAGCGCTCTGACCGTTGCCCATTCGACGTCCGGCTCGGATCGCCTGATGCTCGTCGGGGTCTCGATCAACAACGACAACAACGAGACCGTGTCCTCGGTCACCTATGCCAACACCGCCCTCAGCTTCGTTGGCTCCGAAACCCAGTCGGACGATGCACGGGTCGAAATCTGGCGGCTGATCGATCCACCCCTGGGCACCCACGATGCCGTGATCAGCTTCGACGGCAACCTCATGCGCAACGCAGTCGCCGGCGTGATCACCTTCACCGGGGTTGATCAGATCAACCCGGTGGGGCCTTTCGCCGGAACCAACGCCACCAGTGGTTCGGCCAGCCTCCCGGTGGCATCGGCCCCCGGCGAACTGGTCCTCGGGGTCTTCTCCTGTGAGACCTGTGACTCGGTGGCCTTTTCCTCTCCGGCCGGCGAAGCATGGAATATCGTCGCGGGAGGCGGCCGGGAGATCGGCGCAGGTTCAACGATGGAGGGCGCAAGCCCGCAGGTGACCCTTGGCGCCGCTCTGGGCTCCAGCGACCATTGGGCACTGGGAGGCATCTCCATCAGACCGGTCACAGCGGGCGACCCACCGACCAACAACCCGCCGGTGGCCAATGTCGATGCGGTCAGCACTCCGGAGAACACCGCGTTGACCGTTGACGTGGCCGCCAACGACACCGACCCGGACGGCGATCTGGATCCGTCGACCGCCACGACGGAGTGTCCAACATGCGCGGACCCGATGAGCGGCACTCTGGTGAACAACGAGGACGGCACCTTCGACTACACGCCCGATCAGGGCGTCGAGGGCACCGATGGCTTCGTCTACGAGATCTGCGACACCGAGGGCGCCTGTGCCACCGCCTCGGTGAGCATCACCATCAGCACAGCCTCGATCGTTCGGGTTCCCGAGGACTTCCCGTCCATCCAGCCGGCCATCGACGCCGCTCAGGACGGCGATGTGGTTCTTGTGTCTCCGGGGACCTATACAGGATCTCTCACGCTCGACAAGGCGGTGACCCTGGCCTCGTGGTACTTCACGACCGGGGACGAGGATTACATCGCCAGTACCATTCTCGACGGTGGTGGCGGCGGCTCGGTCGTCGATATCCCTTCCGGCACACCGGAGCGGCCGACGATCACGGGCTTC
>JAHEJO010000057.1:1939-14845 GCA_024638805.1 Acidimicrobiales bacterium | reverse complement strand
AGCTGCTGGATCTGCTCGGTGCCTTCGAAGATGTCGTAGATCTTGGCGTCGCGGTGCCAGCGTTCCACCGGGTACTCCCGCGTGAAGCCGTAGCCGCCGAGGATCTGGATCGCCCGTTCGGTCGCCCAGACCGCCACCCGGCCGGCCTTGAGCTTGGCCATCGAACCTTCGGCGTACCTGAACTCCTTCTGCCGTCCAAGAAGCGCAGCGCGCCACACCAGCAGGCGGCTCGCGTCGATCTCCACTGCCATGTCCGCCAGCATGAAGGCGATGCTCTGATTCATGATGATCGGGCGACCGAAGGCCTGGCGCTCCTTGGCGTACTCGAGCGAGTACTCATAGGCCGCCCGCGCGATTCCGACCGCCATGGAGCCGACCGCCGGGCGGGTGGCCTCGAATGTTTGCATGGCGGCCTGGGAGTGGCTGTGCTTACCCTCGCGCGCCTTGGCGAGGCGCTCGTCGAGTTTTTCCTTGCCACCGAGGAGGCAGTGACCCGGAACGCGGACATCGTCGAGGATCACCTCGGCGGTGTGGCTGGCCCGCAGGCCGTGCTTCTTGTACTTCTGCCCCTGGCTGAGCCCGGGCGTGTTGGGCGGAACGATGAAGGATGCGTGACCCTTGGACCCCAACGCAGAATCGACGACACCGATCACCACGTGGATGTTGGCGATTCCGCCGTTGCTGATCCATGCCTTGGTGCCGTTGAGGACCCACTCGTCGGTCGCCTCGTCGTACACCGCTCGGGTCCGGTAGCCACCGACATCGGAGCCGGCGTCGGGCTCGGAGGCGGCAAAGGCGCCGAGCAGCACATTGTCGGCGTCCCCGTAGCACTGGGGCACCCATTCCATCACTTGCTCGGACGTGCCGGAGGCCGCGATGCCGGCCGCCGCCAACCCCGATGCCATGATCGACATACCGATGCCGGCATCGCCCCAGAACAACTCCTCCAGAGCGACGGGACTGGAAAGGCCGGTCGGGTCGTTCATCAACAGTTCGGCCATGAACTCCCAGCCGTAGAGGCCGATCTTGGCGGCCTCTTCGAGGATGGGCCACGGCGTCTCCTCCCGCTCGTCCCATTCGTGGGCGGCCGGTCGGATCACATTTTCGGCGAAATCGTGCACCCACTTCTGGAGTTGCAGTTGGTCTTCGTTCAGTTCGAGGGAGAACTCGCTCATCGCTGGATCGCTTTCCGGTGGAGGACAGGTCTGCGGTGTGCCTGTCGGCAGTTGTTACTGCGAAGTAATAAGGGGATCGTAGATCAAGTTACCGGTCGGTAGCAACACTGTTGGCAACAATGTGACCTTGGTCGGTGTTTGTCGCGAGCACCGTCGGGCGCTGTCGGGACGATCTACCGATGGCCACATGCGTGCGGGCATTGACACAATGAAGGGGTGGAGCCCGACGGCGAGGACCAGTGGAGCTGGTGGGAATCGATTGAGGAAGCACCTCCGGAGGACAGCGATGCGGAGGTCGACGACAGCGAGGTGCGGCGCGACCCGGTCCGGACTGCGCTCATCACGATCGTGTTCCTCCTGACGATCAGCTTGGCCATCACCTCCTATCTCCGATTCGGGCCATCGGGGGATGCCGCAGCCGGAGAACAACAAGCTGCGGAGGCCGACACCGCGACCACCTTGGCGTCGCCATCGACGACCACGACAGCCACGACACAGCCCTCGACCACGACACCCACGACAGGCGCACCGACCACCTCAGCCACGACGGACGAGCCGACGTCCACGACCACATCCGACGCCCCGACGACGACCCCCGGCTCGGCCCCGGCGCCGCCAACCGACGTCGAAGTCGTCGAGACCCGGAGCCGTAGCGCCGACATCCGTTGGACGAGCGCCGAGTGCGTCGGCTCGCGCTACCAGGTGGGCGACTTCGAGCCCCGTGGAGGGGGCTACCCCAACGTGGACCGCTGCTGGTTCGACCACGTCGTGCTGGCCGGCGACCCATCGTTCTCGCCGCCGCTGGAGCCCAACACCGATTACGTCGTCCGAATCCAGGCGGTTCGCCAGGACGGGACGATCAGCGATCCAGTGGAGGTCAGCTTCCGGACCACCGCCGAGTGAAGGTCGGTCGCTACGAAGGCACGTCCAGCGAGTCGCACAGGAACCGCATGAACGGCACGGTCACCTCGAGTCGGTCGTTGAACCGATCGAGGAAGGACGGCCCGGTGATCTCTTTCTGGGTGAGTTTGGTGATCGCAATGAAATCCTTGCGTTTCAGATCGGCCACGAGCGGGTGATCTGCGGCGAAACCTTTGGGCGGACGTTTGAGGGAATCGCCGTCGAGGGTGAAGGATTCCTCGAATGCGGGTTCGTGGATGATGTCGGTCCAGCGGTCGGCATGGTCGGCGATGAACTGCCGGATGGTGTACGCGACCGGCGTCTCCGGGCGCCACAGCCCGATGCCGGTGAAACAGTTGCGGGGTTCGAGGTGAAGGTAGAAACCGGGTGCGTGGGCGTCCTTGGCCCTTTCGTGGCGGAAATGAATCCCGACGTGGGTCTTGTACGGGGTCTTGTCCTTGCTGAACCGCACGTCGTTGTGGATCCGGAACAGGGATCCGCCGACCATCTTGGCGCTCGCCTCGAAGTGAGGGCTGAGCGAACGCAGAGGCTCCCTGAAATCATCGATGAACCGAAGTGCCGGCTCTCGCACGGTCGACTCGTAACGAGTCTTGTTGTCGTTGAACCACTGCCGGTTGTTGTTGTCCTTCAGATCGCCGAGGTAGTCGAACAGATCCTTGGTGAAGTAGCGAGCCACGGCAGAAGCGCTAGCCGCTTGTGCGCACGAACGTGGGCGAATGAGAAGTGGATCTATCCGGATCGTACCGATAGCCCAGTCCATCGAAGTCGCGGAGTCCACGCATCGAGGCGATCCGATTGCGAATCATCCAGCCCGCCATCGACCCGCGAGCGTGTTTCGCGAAGAAGCCCTTCACCGTGGGGGTGTGACCCGGCGCACCGTCGAGGAACACCGGGGAGATGACCTTGCCGGCCAGGCGGGCGGGCTCGACGGAGCGGAAGTACTCATTGCTGGCCAGGTTGACGACCGCGGTGGCGCCCGGGCTGGCTTGGAGATCAGCGTTCAGGAGGTCGGTGATCTCACTGCCCCAGAACGTGTAGAGATCACGGCCGGCGGGTGTGGCCAGCTTGGTGCCCATCTCCAGCCGGTAGGGCTGCATGAGATCCAAAGGGCGCAACACGCCGTAGAGGCCCGAAAGGATGCGCAGAACCTTCTGGGCGTGGGTGAAGTCTCGCTGATCGAACGAACCGGGCGCGTCGAGGCCGCGGTAGACGTCGCCGTTGAACGCAAGGATGGCCGCTCGGGCGTTCTTCGGTGTGAACGGGGTCGACCACTCGTTGAAGCGGGCGGCGTTCTCCTCGGCCAGCTCCGGAGAGATGCCCATCAGCTTCTGCAACCCCGCCGGGCTCATCGGTGCGAGCACGTCGATCAGTTCAGCGCTGCGATCGAGCAGGCGCGGCTCGGAGTGCTTCTTGGTCGCCAGGGGTCGCTGATAGTCGAGTGACTTGGCGGGAGACAGGAGGATCAGCACGTATCTAGTTCTATCAGTCTTCGATCCGGTCCCGGAAGGCGAGCGCCTCGACCGACAGCCGGAGATCGGCGACGGCGCCGCTGTCGAGAGTTCTGAGCTCACTGCCGACAAACAGCCCACGATCGAGGTCGTACACAGTCACGGCGGCGTTGCTCGTGCGGTCACCTTCTTCGCCGATGACGGCGGGCTGGAAGCCGGCGACGAACCGGCCAGTGTCACTCCAGTCGAACGTGCTGAGACCCCCGGTGGTGAACAGGAGTTCGCCGGCATCACTCACCGAGACGGGTTCGGCTGCGAAAAGAAGGGCCTTGCCGCCATCGGCGGCGCCGCCGCCGCGACCGCCGACCAGACCGATCGAATACTTGCCGCTGGGCGATTCGGCAAAGGCGAAGACCTCGGCGCTGCTGTCGTACCAGACGTTCTGTTCGTACACCGCGTTGTCGAGGTTGAGGACGATCGACGATTCTCCGCCGTCGATCAGGAGGCGCTGTGGGGCGATCAGCCCGAACGCTCGTCCCGGATTCCCGGTCGCCAACGTCTCGAGCTGGGTGGATTCGCTCCCGATGGCGCCCTCGGGCACACTCGCGACGCTGGTGAGCGGAGCGGGCCCCGGCTCGTTGAAGGCGAATCCCCAGTCTCCCCACACTTGGAGTTGACCGGGGAAATCAGCTCGATAGCGCAACGTCCCGGGGCGTCCCGAGTTGAGATCGACGTCTGCGACCTGCGTTGCATTCGAGAGGTCGGGCAAGGCGTAGGCGATCCGCCCGGGACGACTCGAGTGCCAGGCGAAGCCGTTGATGCCCACCGCCAGCGGCTCGAACCGCCAACGGCTCACATCGGGATCGGCCGCGCCAACGATCAGCACGTCCTGCTGAAAGCTGTTCCGGTAGACCGCAGCGATCCAGTTTCCCGACGCATCCAGGCGCACGTCATTGACGCCACCACTGGTGACCCAGGCGTACTCGAGGCCCTGGATCGGTCCGAACAGGATGCTCTGGGCGTCGCCAAGGCTGGCCGCAACGACCACCTCGGACAGGGCCCGGGCGACCGGCGCGTAGCGCTGGTCGATCGGGAACTCGGGGTCGTCGACATCATCGAGCCGACCATCACCGGAGGCCAGCAGTCCAGCCTGCTCGGGGTCGGCGACGTCGCCTTCATCCTGCGCTGGCTCCTGGGAGCCGGTGTTGCGGTCGGATGCGACCGACCAGAGAGCGCCCGCCACTACCGCCGGCACCAACAGCGCCGCGCCGATCATCAAGACGAACCGAAGGCTACGCCCGGTCCTGCGCCGAATGCGGCTCGTTTCCCGCTCACCCTCCGGAACGCCGGTATCGAGAAAGACCACCCGATCTGTGATGCTGCGCTGCAGCTCCGGTTCCTTGCCACCGCCGCCCATATCCCGACCGTACCCAGAATGTGGCGCCGGGCGCCGATCGGACACGATCAGGGGTTCGGGGAGCAGACCACCGCTGTGCCGTAGGCCAGGATCTCGGCGCCGGCACCCACCGCGTCGGCGGTGGCGAATCGGAGGTTGACCACCGCGTTGGCGCCGATCGCCTCGGCTTCGGCGTGGACGCGGATCAAGGCCTCTTGCCTGGCCTCGGTCATCATCTCGGTGAAGCTGCGAATCTCTTCGCCGACCATCGATTTGAGCGAGGCCCCGAGACCGAGGTGCTTCGTGCGCACCGTATTCCCCTGCACGAGACCCTTCACTTCGGAAACGACATAACCGGGAATGTGCTCGGTGTTCACGACCAACATGGCTACATCGGAGGTGAGAAGCGGTGGACGAGTTCGGGGTTCGGTCGCACCGTCACCTTGCTACCGGGTTCGATCCCGGACCCGGACCGGACCCACAACCAACCGAGACCTTCGATCGGTTCTCCCAGCGCGACGGTGATCTGAAAGGCGCCGTCCACGAAACGACAGCGCTCCACCTCACCATCTCGTGGCGATGATGCCGTGGTCGGTTCGATGTCGACGGCGGTAGCTGGGATCAGGATCGAATCGGTCACGTTGCGATGACCCAGGAATCGGGCGACAGCGGCGTCGGGAGGGCGCAGCCACAGGGTTGCGGGAGAGCCGTCGGCCACGAGCCGACCGCTCTCGAAGATGAGCAACCGGTCGGCGATGATGGCTGCTTCGTCCTGATCGTGGGTGACGTACAGCGCGGTCGTGCCCGTCACGCGTAGAAGCTGTTGGAGTTCTGCCGCGAGTTCGTCTCTCAACCGCCGGTCGAGTGCACCGAGCGGCTCGTCGAGCATCAGCAGAGCCGGCCGAGGTGCGAGAGCCCTCGCCAGGGCCACCCGCTGGGCTTCACCGCCGGACAACTCGTCCACGCGGCGACGCTCGAATCCGGCGAGTTCCACGAGGTCGAGCAGTTCCTCCACTCGATCACTGACGTCGGCGGCCGACCAGCCGAGTTCGCGTACGCCGAAGGCGACATTGTGGGCCACGTCGAGGTGAGGGAAGAGGGCATGGTCCTGGAACATGAGACCCAAGCCCCGCTCGTGGGTCGGCAGATCACCGATCGACCTTCCCCCCAGCCATACCGACCCCTCCGATCGGATCAGACCGGCGATCGAACGGAGCAGCGTTGTCTTGCCACTACCGCTGGGCCCCAGAACGGCGGCGACCTCTCCCCCGGCCAATTCGAGCGACACACGCTCGAGCACCTCGACCGAACCGAACCGCACCGAGAGATCCTGAACCCGGAGGTTGCTCACAGCCACCCCCGACCCAATGTCGATCGGCCGCGATCGATCAACAGGACGACGAGCACGACCAACAGCCCCAACACGATACACAGGGCCGCCGCCTGGCCCTGGAAGTCGGCGCCGGGCTGGCCAAGCAGCCCGAACACGGCTTGGGGAGCCGTGAACGACGATCGTCCCCGGGCGAGAAACCCGCTGGCACCAAACTCCCCGAGGCTGACCGCAGCCGCAAATCCGGCCCCGGCCAGAATCGCCGGACGCAACAAAGGCAGTGCGATCCGGCGGAGCACGTGAGCCGGGGTCGCTCCGAGCACGACCCCGGCATCGAGCACCCCGTTGTCGAGCGAACGAATCGCCGGGAGGAGGGCGGCGACGACGAACGGCAGTCCGATCACCGCATGGGCGACCACCACGAGAACGGGCGACCGTCGCAATTCGAGGAACGTGAAACCCACGAGGTAGCCGAATCCGAGGGTGACCGCCGAGATACCCAGCGGGACGAGGACAGCGGTCTCGACGATCCTGGCCAACCGAGACGAGACCTGGGCGCTGACCGACGCAGCCACGCCGATCACGGTGGCGACGATGGCGGCAGCGGCGGCGAAGACGACCGAATGGACCACGGCCCGGGCGGGACTGATCGGCAGAACGGCTGGACGAAGGGCCAGCGCGGCGTAGTGGTCCAGACCGAAGCCGCTGTCCACCCGAACCGAGCGCCACGCCAGCAGCGCAAACGGTGAGAGCAGGAAACCGAGGGTGATCACGATCACGGTTCCGGCATGGAGTACCTGCTGCCAGGACATCGTTTGGGACCATCGTCGTCGGGCGGGCGATCCACCGCTCGCCCCGACCCTCCCTTGCAGCCGCTGGTTCAGATAGGCGAGCCCGCCGACCGCCACCGCCTGGACGACGGCGAGCAGCGCCGCGGCGGAGAAGTCGTTGCGGGTGATCGCATATCGATAGATCTCGGTCTCGATGGTGGATCGTGACAGGCCACCCAGGATCACGATCACACCGAACGACGTGAACGTGAACAAGAAGACGACCGCCGACGCCGCCACCAAGGCCGGCCGCAACCGGGGCAGGGTCACTCGCCAGAACACCGACAGCGGGGTGGAACCGAGAACCGCGGCCGCTTCGTTGGGTCGGCGGTCCATCGCTCTCCAGTAGACGCCGACCACCCGCACGACGACCGCCACATTGAACACGACGTGAGCGATGAGGATGGCGGGTAGGGAACCGTCGATCCCATCGAAGTTCATACCCACCGAGATGAGCGCCCGCTGCACGGCGATTGCAACCACGACGGTGGGGAGAACGAAGGGTACGAGCGTTGCAACTTCGACGACTCGCCGGCCCCTGAAAGAGTACTCGGCCAGCACGTGGGCGAGGGGAAGCCCGGCCGCCAACGTCAGCAGCGTGGACAGCGCCGCCTGGGTGATCGTGAATCCAACTATGTCGACCGTGGAGCCGAACGAGAGGGTCTCGGCATTGCGTTCGCCGGCCACCTTGAGGAATCGGCGGACCATGGCCAGGGCCGGGTAGGCGACGGTGATGGCAATGAAGGCCAGCACCGCGATGCCGAGCCCGCGGGAGACCCGGTCGCCGACCAGTCGCCCGAACGCGCTCGATTCGCCGGGCGGATCGGTCACTCCCTGAACAGTTCGAGCCATTCCTGGGTCCACCTGGCCTGGTTCGCACCGATCACGGCGGGATCGAGCGCCAGAGGTGCCACGATCGGCGTTGCGTAACGCGTGAACTCCTCGGGAATGACGGCTCGCTGGTTCACCGGTTCGACGAACATGCTCAGAGGGATCTCGCTCTGGACGGGCGGGGACAGCAGGTACTCGATCAGGCGGCCGGCGTTTTCCTCGGCATCGGTGCCGGCGAGGATCCCGGCGAACTCGATCTGTTCGAAACAACTCTCGGCGAGGATCGAACTCACCATCGGCTCCTCGCCCCCGAAGAGACCCTCGAACACCGGCGATGAGGCATAGCTGTTCACGATCGCTCGTTCACCCCCCGGATCGCCACCCACGTAGTAGTTGTTGTACGCCTCGCTCCAACCGGCGGTGATGACCACCCCGTTGTCCCGCAGGTCTCGCCAGAAGTCCTGCCAACCGTCCTCGCCGAACTCGGCGATCGTGGCGAACAGGAATGCGAGGCCGGGGGTGGAACTCTCGGGGTTCTGGGTGACGAACCGCGCCGCGAGTTCAGGTCGGCGCAGGTCGTCCAACGATTGAGGTGGGCTGGCGTCGCCCAAGGCATCGGGGCGGAAATTGACGCACACGTATCCCGAATCGATCGGTGTCACCCTCTTCTGTTCGTCGAGTTTGACGCGATCGGGCACATCGTCGAGTCCTTCGGCGGTGTGGGCGACGAACACATCGGCATCCAGAGCCCGCTGCAACAGCAGGTTGTCCACGCCGAAGAGCACGTCGCCCACTGGGTCGCCGGCGGTGGCGATGGCGTTGGCCACGATGGTGCCGGCGTCACCTCCCTGCACGACCTCGACGGTGATACCGGTGTCCTGGGTGAACGTGTCGAGCGTGCCGTTGGGCAGTACGAAGCTCTCGTGGGTCAGAAGGACGATCGTGTCCGGCTCACCACCACACGACGCCGCCAGCATGGCCGCCCCGACGAGTATGCACAGTTTCGGACCCACGGTCTCTCCCTTCGCTGGCATTACCCAGACAGGTTCAGCGGGTCGGCCTCTCGGCCCTCTCAGCCTGCGATCGCAAGCTCCCCGGCCTTCACATCCTAGCCGGCTCGTGCGGCCTTACCGTCGCCGACGCCTTCTCATCGAACGGTGCACTCGCGCATCGTCACTCGCTGGAAGTCTTGAACTTTCTCGTGGCGATGGCGGCGAAGACGACGACCAGACCGATCGACCACACGAGCGACCACATCACCGCGTCGCCGGGATCGGTGCCGTTGTACAGCGCCCGGGCGGCGTTGGTGACCTGGGTGAACGGGTTGACGTCGGCGACGGTTCGAAGCCAGGCGTACTGGAGGTTGCGGGTGTCGATGAAGGCCGACGAAACGAATGTCATCGGGAACATCCACAAGAACCCGGCGGAGTTGGCCGCCTCGACCGAGCCCACGCTCAGACCGATCAGCGCCTGGACCCAGCTGAGTCCGTAGCTGAACAACAACAGGAGAGCTGTGGCGGCCGCAGCGCTCGTCAGCGACCCCTCGAACCGGAAGCCGAGGACGAACGCCACCGCCAGCATCGCAATGAAGGTAATGATGTTGCGGACGAGATCGGAGAGCGTGCGGCCGATCAGGACCGATGACTGAACGATCGGCAGTGACCGCAGCCGATCGATGAGGCCCTTGGAGAGATCTTCGGCCAGACCCACGCTGGTGAAGACCGAACCGAACACGACGGTCTGGGCGAAGATGCCGGGCATCAGGTATTGGTCGTAGTCGGGATACCCCGGGACTTGAATCGATCCCCCGAAGACGAAGCTGAAGAGCAGCACGAACATGACCGGCTGGATCGTGGCGAAGATCAGGACTTCGATGTTGCGGGGGATGATCCGCACGTGCCGTCCGGCCTCGGTGAACGAGTCGAGCACGATGTTGGCGACCCGCCCCGAACCGCTCGGGACCGTCGGGGTGGGCGATGTGCTGCTGATCGAACTCTGGGTCGTGGTCATGTGCGGCTCTCCTCCTCGGCCGGCATCTGGGTACCGTGTCCGGTCAGGACCAGGAAGACATCGTCGAGTGTGGGCCGGCGAACCTCGACGTCCATCACGTCGACCCCGGCGTCGTCGAGCGCGCGGATGATCATCGGCACCACTCCCCCGCCGGCCCGGATGGGAGCGGTGAGGGTCATCGGGGATTCCGGGTCCTGGACGACAGCACCCACGCACAACGTCCGGATCGCCTCTTTCGCCCGTTCGATGTTCTCGTAGCGCATGATCGACACCCGCACGTTGTCGCCTCCGATCTGGTCCTTGAGTTCGTCAGCGGTGCCCTCGGCGATCTTCCTGCCGATGTCGATCACGGCGATCTTCTCGGCCAGCCGATCGGCCTCCTCGAGGTATTGCGTGGTGAGCAGCACCGTCGTGCCTTCGTCGCCGAGCCGGGCGATGAAGTCCCACATCCCGAGCCTGCTCCGCGGGTCGAGGCCGGTGGTGGGTTCGTCGAGGAAGAGCACCGACGGCCTGGCGACGAGGCTCATGGCGATGTCGAGACGGCGGCGCATCCCGCCGCTGTAGGTCTTGGCCACGCGATCGCCGGCATCGACCAGGTCGAACATCTCGAGCAGTTGGGCGGCACGAGCCTTCTGATCAGCTTTCGAATAGTGGAAGTAACGACCGATCAACTCGAGGTTTTCCCGACCGGTGAGACGTTCTTCGACGGCGGCATATTGGCCGGTCAACCCGATGCGGGTACGCACGGCACGAGGGTCCTCGCGGACGTCGATACCATCGATCACCGCCCGGCCGGCGGTCGGTTTCAGAAGGGTGGTCATCACCTTCACCGCCGTCGTCTTACCGGCACCGTTGGGTCCGAGCAACCCGAACACCGATCCCTGGGCCACCTCGAGATCGAGACCGTCGAGCGCCTTGGTTTCGCCGTAGCTCTTCTTCAGGCCTTCGGTCACTACAGCTGGCACGACCATCAACGTATCTCCAAGCTTCCATGCGTTACATCCGGGCACAGTTCAGAACGCGAGAAGCCGGACCGCCATTCCCACACAGGTGAGCACTAGCAGAGGCCTGATCAGCCGGGCACCGTTCGCCACCGCCATCCTCGCCCCGAGGCCGGCCCCGCACAGCTGGGCGAATCCCATCATGATGCCGACCCTCCACTCGATGGCACCGGTTGCGGCGAAG
Organism: Acidimicrobiales bacterium; assembly: GCA_024638805.1. Classification (GTDB taxonomy): domain Bacteria; phylum Actinomycetota; class Acidimicrobiia; order Acidimicrobiales; family SZUA-35; genus JABDIY01. Next base: position 3,719 of record JAHEJO010000057.1, on the reverse strand, counting down.
ACACAGAAGGCACCGACGTTGCTTGCGAGGTTGAGGATTTTCGTGTGGGCGGTGGCTGCGAGCACCCCGAGCCCGGCCAGGGCGACGAACGAGATCATCAGGAACGACCCGGTCCCGGGACCGAACGCGCCGTCGTAAAAACCGAGGATCGGCACGGCGGTCACCGTCATCAGACGCGGGCTCAAGCGAGGGGATCGGGTGAGATCGTCCACGTTCGGCGCCAGCGCGAAGAACAATGCTATTGCGATCAACGCCACCGGGATCGCCCGCTCGAGGAATTGCGTCGGCATCCGCGTGGCCAGGAGCGCACCGACTCCGGCGGCGGCGAACGAGATCGGCACCAGCCGTGCGACCGCCTCCGTCTTGACATGACCCGACCGCACATAGGTCCTGGCGGCCGCAGCTGCACCGAAGATCGCCTGAACCTTGTTGGTCCCGAGCGCGGTGAGTGGACCGGCACCGGCGAACAGGAGCGCCGGGATGCCGATCAGGCCGCCTCCGCCGGCGATCGAGTCGACGAAGCCGGCGAGGAATCCTGCGACGAGCAGAAGAAGGACCGTCGCCCCGTCCAGGTCCACGTCTGTCCTCCCCGGTGTGCGGTGGCTGGGCGCCACAGCATAGGCAGTAGCGTCTCGGGCATGAGTCTCCGATTCGGCCGCCAGATGGTGTCGATCCCCGGACCGTCCACGATTCCCGACCGCGTCCTCAATGCGATGCACCGGCCGATGCCGAACATCTACGAGGGTGAGCTGGTCGAGATCGTCCACGAGGTTCTCGACCGGCTCCCGGCGATCGCCCGCACCACCACCGCCCATCCGTTCATCGCCATCTCCAACGGCCACGGGGCCTGGCAGATGGCGATCAACAACACGTTGAGCCGGGGCGACAAGGTCCTCGTGCTCGAGTCCGGTCGATTCGCCCCGGCCTGGGGTGAGATGGCGGCCGTCGGCGGCGTCGAGGTGGAGATGCTGACCGGCGACTTCCGCACTCCGGTGGATGTCGACGTCTTCGCCGAACGCCTCGCCGCCGACACCGAACGCAGGATCAGGGCGGTGTTCGTGGTGCTGACCGACACGGCGAGCTCGGTGCGCAACGACATCGCCGCGCTCGGCCGGGCGCTGCGTGACGCCGACCACCCCGCCCTGTTCATGGTGGATTGCATCGCATCGCTCGGCTGTGACGTCTACGAGATGGACGCATGGGGGGTCGACATCACCGTCGCCGGGTCGCAAAAGGGTCTGATGGTGCCGCCCGGCCTCGGGTTCGTGTGGGCCGGACCGCGTGCGCTGGCCGCCTACGACACCGCCGGCCTCAAGGACGGCTACTTCGACTGGGGACCGCGCCGGAACCCTGACGTGATGTACAAGATCTTTGCTGGGACCCCGCCGATCCAGCATCTCTATGGCCTGACCGAGGCGTTGGACATGATCGACGAAGAAGGCGGGCTGGAGCCGGTCTGGGCTCGTCATGCGGCGTTGGCCGACGCCATCCGCGCTGCCATCGATGCGTGGGCCACCGACGGCGGCATCGAGTTCAACGTCACCGACCCGGCGGCCAGGTCCGATGCCGTCACAACGGTGCTCACCGGGCACATCGACGGTCGGGAGATGCGCAAACGGGCCGAGGACGGCGCCGGTCTGGTGGTGGGACTGGGACTGGGCGGAATGGATCACGCCTTCCGTATCGGCCACATGGGCCATCTCAACCCGCCCCACGTGCTCGGCACCCTGGGCACGATCGAGGCGACGCTGCACGCGATGGATGCGCCGATCGGATCGAG
>JAHEJO010000057.1:0-1929 GCA_024638805.1 Acidimicrobiales bacterium | reverse complement strand
CCTCTGACCCCCCCCCGGAAATATCGTGTCCAGCCCACGTTTTCGGTGGACTGGACCCGACAGAAGGGTCCCGATGTCGATTCGGGCCGCAAGATCGGACCTCACCGGCACACCGGACGAAGGTCGTCGAGACAACGGATCCGCCAGCCGATCTTGAGGCCCGCCTTCATCGGTGGCGATCGAACCGCTGACCGGCCAGGTGCCGATCGGCTTCGGGCATGGTGGTGGGCTGCGGCCAGCGGTGGTCGAGGGGTGTGAAGCCTGCGAGACTGGCGGCGTGTCGGAAGTAGACGATTCCAAACACAATGATTCGAAACCCACGGTGAAGAACATCGTGGGCAAACCTCAGTACGGGACAACCCCGTTGGCGTCAGATCCGGCGTCGTCGGTGTTGGCCTACACGGTGGGCCAGTTGCTAGACGGTGCCACGAGCCAACGTGGAACAACCGCCCAAACGAGCAAGAACCCGGTGGACGCGGTCGCGTATGAATGGGAACGTGTTCTCAGCGTCCATCGGGTCGAAGTTCCCCCCGCCACCGGGCCGGTGCTTCCCCCGGCCAATCCGCTGCCGGAGTTCGAATCGTTGGTTGAGGAGGATCTCTTTCAGCGGCGTGTCGTCTCCGGCCGGATCCGGGGTGTGAAAGAAGAGGACCGGAGGATCTCCGAGGCTGCGGCCGCCATGAAGTTGGACACATTGCGGGTGGACGCTGAGTATGCGTTGCTGTCCCAGCAGTCCATGCTCGAAGACGTCTGGCAACGTTTGCTTGACAATGAGCCCGATGTGGTTGCCGGTGTCTTGGCTCTCGCATTTCGGGACGACGAACTGGCTGCCCGTCCGCTTGAAGTGGCGGGCGACTGTGTGGTCCTGGAACTGATCGCTCCCTCGTTGGATCGTGCCATCCCCAGGAAGAGGCCGGGTACCAACCGCAAGGGTGCACCCACTGTGGTGCGGGCATCGGGCACCGATCGTCGGGACGCGTATCGGCAGTATGTGTTGGGTGCTGGGTTGCGGACTGCGAGCGAAGCGGTGGCGGTCGCCCCGGGAATCGCGTTTGTCGATGTGTCCGTACTCACACTGGAGTCGAAAGCAGCTGCCGTGTCCGGTGAGGTCCCAAAGGGTCTGGCTCGCTTCTTCGTCACCCGGTCCGGTGTTGCCAGCGCCAACCTGTCGCTGCCGGCTGATGAGGTGGTTCTGTCGTGCGCTCATGCAAGCCAGATCTCATTGGCGCGCAAGGGTGGTTTGCAGCCGGTGGATTTGGAATACGAGAAGACGGACAAACGGGCAATCTCGGCGCTGCTCGATCCTGGTGCCCCCGCTCAGAGCGTTCGGGAACGACTGGGCCGACTGAAAACCGAAACGCTGTCGAAGTCGGCCGACATGGGCTCCAAACAGCTGAAACGTCTGACCGACAACGGCTCAGCGGTCGTTGAATCGGTACGCCAACGGGTATCCCGCAACTCTCACGACTAACCCAGTCAACGGTCGGGGCTGCTCGACAGATCGATCGGTGAGATCGGTCCATCGCACACCGCCTTTGCGAAGCTGTGGCGGTGGAGCATGAGCATGAGGTCCTCCCAGCACTCCACGAGGCCACGCAGAAGTTGATCATCACGGCAGCCGAGGATCCGAGGCGTTGAGAACGCCGGCCCGACCCGAAGCCGACCAGCCCAATCCGCCGGCCATCCGCCGAGATTGTTAGCGTGTCAACATGACAGAACTCAAGGTAGGCGTCCAACTCCATCCCCAGGCCACGTCGATGGCGGCCCTGAGGGAGGCGTGGATCAAGGCCGACGGGCTGGGTGTCGACTCGCTCTGGACCTGGGACCACTTCTACCCGCTGTACGGCGACCCCGACGCCGCCCACTTCGAGTGCTGGACGATCCTGGCGGCGATGGCGGCCACCACCAGCCACGCCACGATCGGGCCGA
>JAHEJO010000184.1 GCA_024638805.1 Acidimicrobiales bacterium | reverse complement strand
GGACGGCGGTACCGATAGCGAAGGAGCTTGTGAACAGCTACTTCGGCCTGTGATGATGCCCAGCACAGCTGACCACGCAGATGATGAATCGTTCACTACCCTTGACTCGCTGTGACTGATTCGTCTACTCGCCCCGTGCTCAACGGACGCTATGAACTGCATCGGCGTCTGGCTCGAGGGGGCATGGCCGATGTGTTCCTCGCCCACGATCGCCTGCTCGATCGGCCCGTTGCGGTGAAGGTCCTCTTCCCACAGTTTGCCTCAGAGCCGAAGTTCGTGGAGCGTTTTCGGCGAGAAGCCCAGGCTGCCGCCAATCTCAATCACCCGAGCATCGTGGCGGTGTACGACTGGGGTGAGTACGACCACACGTATTTCATCGTGATGGAATACGTCGAGGGCCGGAGCCTCGCCGACATTCTCCGGTCCGAAGGCGTGCTTCATCCCGACCGGGCCACGGAGGTCGCCATCGACACGGCCGCAGCGCTGGGGTTCGCCCACCGGAACGGCACGATCCACCGCGACGTGAAGCCAGGGAACATCCTCATCACCCCCACCGGGCAGGTCAAAGTGACCGACTTCGGCATCGCCCGTGCCTTCGGTGGCGGCGACGACCTGACCCAGACCGGCTCGGTGATGGGTACCGCCACGTACTTCTCACCCGAACAGGCCCAGGGCAAGCAGGTCGACCCTCGTAGTGATCTCTACAGTCTGGGCGTTGTCCTGTTCGAGATGGTGACGGGCGAACCACCGTTTACCGGCGACTCGCCGGTGACGATCGCCTACAAACACGTTCAGGACGAACCGCCAACCGCCGCCCAGGTCAATCCAGCGGTTCCCGGAGCGCTCGGCTCGGTCATCGACCGGCTCCTCGCCAAACAAGCGTACGAACGCTTCTCCTCAGCCGAGGAACTTCGAAGCGAGCTCCGACGAATCTCCGATGGGGGTCCGGGCGCTCCGGTGATCAGCCGTCCGCCGCCAACCTCTCCCGCCGCTGTCCCGCAGAGCAACTCCCGAACCTCGGTTCTGCCGGCCACCGGTCCGGTCGCGGCATCTGTGGTGGCGGCGTCGGGACTCGCGGCCGGCCCGGCCTCGGTCGAGTACGTCGAGCCGCCTCGCCGCAACGGGCTGTTCTTGCTGGCGCTCGTGATGATGATCGTCGGAGTGGCGGCGATCGCCGCCTATATCTACGTCAACTTCGGGGACTCGACGACCGAAGCGGGGCCGAGCACGGTCACGGTTCCGTCGGTCACGAACCGATCCCAGGCCGAAGCCGAACGGTTGCTGACCGATCTTGGTCTCATCGCCGAAGCTGTCCGGGTCGAGGCGCCCGACGGGGTGGCACCGGGGACCGTCGTCGAGCAGTCGCCGCCGGCCGGAAGCCCGCTCGAAGAAGGCGGCACGGTTCTGATCAGCATCGCCCAATCGTCTCAGAAGGTCGTCCTCCAGGATGTCAGCGGCTTCAATCTGGAGGAGGCCACCCGCCGCCTCCAGGAGGACGGCTTCACGGTCGACTTCTCCGTCGAACCGAGTATCGAGATCCCCGAGAACGTCGTGATCCGCAGCGAACCGCCTCCGAACCAGGAGCTCGACCGGGGCAGCGATGTGAACCTCGTCGTCTCGAGCGGTCCCGATCAGGTCGATGTCCCGGCGGTGGCGGACCTGACCGTTCTCGAGGCCTCGAACGAGCTGGGACGAGCCGGTCTTCCCAATCCCACGCTGGTATACGAAGCCTCCGAGACGGTCGAGGAAGGTTTCGTGATCCGCACCGATCCGCAGGCTGGTACGGCGGTGTCGATCGATCGGGTGGTCCTGCTCGTCGTGTCGACCGGCCCGCCCGAGGCGATCGTGCCACCGGTGGTTGGTCTCGACCAGGGATCGGCAGAAGCTGCGATCGAACAAGCGGGTTTCGCTCCTTTCGTCGAGTTGCAGGACGTGCCCAACGGCTCATCAGAGGCCGGGTTGGTCCTGTCGCAGGACCCGGCCGGCAATACCGCGCTCGTCACCGGCTCGACGGTCAGGATCCGGGTCGGCGTCGAGCTGGCCCCGCCACCCCCGACCGAAGCCCCACCGGAGGAGACCGGCGACGACGGGTGACACTAGGCTGTTCAGTGTGAGTGATCGTCTGGACAGATCCGAGTTCCAGCCGAAGACGGACTTTCCCGAGTACATCGACGACGACGACCGCGCCGTGGCGGGCGGGCCCAGTACACACGACGTCGAGGTCCAGCGCCGTCGGCGTAACCGAGTGCGGGCCATGGCGCTCATCGCTGCGATCGGACTGATGTTCGCCGGCTTCGGGCTCATTCGTACGATCGTGGCCGTCGTCGTCGGGTACGGGCTGTTCATGCTCGGCCTCCGCATCATCGGAGCCTTCGCCAGACCGGTGCCGGCCCCGCCCCCACCGGGCGAGCTTCGTCGGGTCAAGCTGACCTATCGGTGCGAGGTGTGCGGAACCGAACTCCGCATCACGCGGGCCAATGATCAGGTGCCCGAGCCCCCCAAACACTGCTCTGAGCCGATGGTTCTCACCACGAACCTCGATGACATCATCTGAGGGCGGCGACGGCAGGGAACGTCCGTGCGCAGCGAAGGTCCTCGAAGGTGCGTTACGTTGTGGAAAACACCGATGAGCTGGAACGATGGCGGTGGATAAGCACATCCACGCCGTTTTTCCACGGCTGTGGAAAACTCGGTGAATTGTCACATGCTCGCAATTGAAACGTTACGTTTCTGTCATGTTGTGACATTGCGACCTGACAATCCTAAGCGGGTCAGCCCTCCATTCTCCACCCCCGGCACCGGCAAATCTGAAGAAATCTGACAGAATCGACCTCGCCCGCGTCGCTGAGTGATCCCTCAACCGCCGTGGGTAGAAATACCCACTATCGGTACTGTGTGGCAGCGAGGATTCCCACCAGGATCAGTCCCAACCCCCCGAGGAGATACCAGTTGCTGGGAGTCCCGAGGGCGTCGATCTCGAACATGTAGTTGCCGAGGATTGTGATCACGCCGCCGAGTAAACCGACGACCATCAGGATGGGAACCCAGATGGGTGAAGGTCCGAGCAAGGGCGCCGGCTCACGGCGAATGGAGCGCTCGCTGATCTGACCGGTGGGTTTGGTTCCCTTCGGTGTCACTCTGCTCTTGTTCGGGTCGGATCGTGCCACGATCTCCAGCTTAGACCGGGCGGCGGCGAGCCCTGTGGCTTGCGGCTGCGGTCGAGTCGCCCGTCGATCGTGGCCGCCCGGGCGGTACGGTCGATCCGGTGGACCCCGCCGTCCTTGTCATCGACAACTACGACTCGTTCGTGTACATCCTCGTGCAATACCTCGGCGAGCTCGGAGCCAATCCTGTCGTGGTTCGGAACGACCACAAGACGATTGCCGAACTGCTCGACCTGCAACCCGAAGGTCTCCTCATCTCCCCCGGTCCGGGAAGGCCATCCGATGCGGGCGTCAGCACAGCAGCCATAGAGGCGTTCGCCGGTCGAATCCCCATTCTGGGCGTCTGCCTGGGTCATCAATGCATTGGGGAGGTCTACGGGGGGACGGTCATCGGCGCCCCCGAACTGATGCACGGCAAGACATCCGAGGTCGAACACACCGGTGTCGGCGTGTTCAGCGACCTCGCGACGCCGCTCGTGGCGACCCGGTACCACTCGCTGATCGTCAGCGATGCCGATCTGCCCGACTCGTTGGAGGTGACCGCCAGAGCTTCCGACGGCATCATCATGGGGATGCGGCACCGCGAACTCGATGTGGAAGGCGTCCAGTTCCACCCCGAGTCGGTGCTCACCATCGGTGGTCCGAAGATGATCTCCAACTTCGTGAAACGGTGCGCCCCGCACGTGGCACACGCTCGCTGAAAGCGATCTTGCGCCGACTTGGAGCGCATAGCACCATGGACGGATGCCAGAAGCCGTGATCATTGATGCTGTCCGCTCGCCGATGGGCAAACGTTTTGGTCAACTCTCG
>JAHEJO010000183.1 GCA_024638805.1 Acidimicrobiales bacterium | reverse complement strand
CGTCGTACAACAGTGCGAGTACCTCACGGTCGGCGTCGGGAACATCGTTCCAACTGGGATAGGCATGCGCCGAGGGCCAGACGTAGATCGAACCCGCTTCGCCATCGACGGTGCCATACGGGAGCGAGAGGACGCCCATGAGGGAGCCGAACGGCTCCTCGCCGTTGTTCTGTTGATCTGTCCACAGCGTGACCGGATCGCCGCCGCCGAAGCTGGCGGTGAAGCCAGGTGCGGTCAGATCGGCCAGCCGCTCTATCTCGCACAGCATCGTTGCGTCGATGATGGCGTCGCGCTTGTCGGCCACCGCCTGAGGCAGGCCGGCTTGTGGTCCGGGGATCGGCACGCCCGACACCGGACACCCAATTCCAGACGCCGGACTGTCGGGCACTGTTTTCTCCGGCGCCGACACCTCGGGGTCCGCCGGAGTCGACGAGACCGTGACGACCATGTCCTCGCTCCCGCCGGACCTGACGGCAACGAGCGCGCCGATCGCCAGGATCGGCACGATGGCGATCACGCCCAGGATGACGAGCACGATCCACAGGCCCGACCGCCGGGGGCGGTTTTGGGGTGGGATGGGCGGGGGGACGGGCCGTTGCATCTCAATGGTGGACATGGGCCGGACCTCCGGTGGCAACGTGGGGCGCACGAGCGGTGCGCAGACGCGGCCGCGCCATGGCCAGGTAGAGGACCGGTCCGACGATGGTGACGAACACGACGACCAGCAACCAGACGAGCCGGTCCTGGTCGGTGGCGTCCCAACTCGAGGCCGGATGACCGAGAAGGTCGATCAGTGCGACGAGCATCAAGATCGGTATTGCCAACAGCGCAATCAGAATCAGCAGCTCGACGAGAGCCAGTGCCATGGTGTGGGGTTCTCCATCCGGGAAGGAGCTCGTACTCTGCGAACTCTCTTCCCATTACGTTACCGGCGCTCGACATTTGTGTCAATAGCTATTGCGGCAATGGCTATCGAAGTGCGGTGAGGGTCGCAATACCGGACGCCGCGTGGCACCGTCCTATCCATGACCGGCGTGCGAGCCCTTGGAGTCGATGCTGCGGGCGCCAGCGGATGGGTGGGGGTGGTCGTCGACGATGGCGGCTTCGTGCAGTCCAGCATCGGCTCGTTGACCGAGGTGATCGAGTCGGCCGAACCCATCGCTGTGATCGGGGTCGACATCCCGATCGGGAACCTGCCCGGAGGAGGGCGGCTGGCCGATCGCGAGGCCCGGGCGTTCGTTGGGCCCCGAGGCTCCAGCGTCTTCAACGCACCGCCGCTGGAGAGTCTGGCGGGCGACTCCTATGCGGAGGTGAACCGACGACTGGAAGCCACAGGCCATCCCAAGATGTCCCGCCAGGCATGGGCCCTCGGGAAACGAGTGACCGAAACCGATGGTGTGGCGCGATCTGATCACCGCATCATCGAGGTCCATCCCGAGGTGTCCTTCCGCGCGCTGGCCGGCATCGACGTGAGGTGGTCGAAGAAGACATGGAACGGACAAACGCTGCGGCGGGCGCTCCTGGCCGGGGCCGGGATCGAGATTCCCGACGAACTCGGCAATGCTGGGGGTGTGCTGGCCGACGATGTACTCGACGCCGCCGTCGTTGGGTGGTCGGCACGGCGCTACGCCCGCGGCGAGGCCCTCGCCCTACCGACCTCGACCGAGGTCGACGACACCGGTCGGCGGCTGGCGATTTGGTACTGACCCTGCCGGTGCGGTGGGCAACGGTGTCATTCGACACGCAAGGCAACGTTTTCCCAGCTGGAAGAGGATGCCAGGGTTCGGCGATCGACGGGGTCCGACCGCCGGCCTGCGGGTGGTGCTAGAAACTCGCCGATGGCTTCTCTGATCGATCCGGGTCCGCCCGCCCCTGAGGCCAGCCCTCACCCGGGCGCCGCTCCAGCAACAGTATCCGGGTGGCAACCAGTCGATTTGGCGGGTCGGGGCGTGACCCGGGCCTATCAGCACCGCCGGCCTCAGCGCGCCCGGACGATCGTGCTGCTCCACGGTTGGAACGCAACAGGAGCGCTCAACTGGGCCCGCACGATCGAACGACTGGGCGAGCACTATCACGTCGTCGCCCTCGATCACCGCGGCCACGGACAGGGCATCAAGGACGGCACCGCGTTCAGCCTCGAGGCCTGCGCCGATGATGCGGTCGCCCTGCTCGACTCGCTGGGGATCACCTCGGCGATCTTTCTCGGGTACTCGATGGGAGGCCCGATCGCCCAGCTCGTATGGCAACGGCACCCCCATCGGGTCGACGGCCTGGTGTTCCACGCAACGGCTGCTGACTTCACCGGAATCTCCAATCTCGGTCCCCTTGTACGGGCCTATGGAGCGCTTGCGCCGGCGACTCGGGTCGTGCCCCGCAAGCTGCGGACGCGGTTCCTCCGACCGATCATCGGGCCGTTCGTGGCCGACGATGCCATTCGCCAGGATCTGATGGCTGCGCTCGGCGACCATGACGAACGGACGATCCTCGAGGCGTCCCGGTGCGTTCACCGACACGATGCGAGCGACTGGATCCAGCAGATCGACGTGCCGACCGCAGTGATCGTCACCCAACGGGATCAGGTGATCGCACCCGAGGCGCAGCGCCGGCTGGCAGAGCTGATCCCTGGCTCCATCACCCTGGAGATTCCTGACGGCCATCTCATCCCGTTCACCGACCCTGAGATGAACGCCCTCTTCGCCCTCGACGCCTGCGACCTGGTCGCGGAGCGGGCCCGGCGTCCGCTCTGGCACCGACTGTTGGACCACATCGGGTCACTCAGAGCCCGCTGGGGTCAACGACGCTGACCTGAGCTGCTGCAGTGGCGGGCCCAACATCACGAGAGTATCAGCACGTCCGAGGTGTAGGCGGCGTAGGCGGCGGCGCTCTCGGTCCGGATTGCGTCCGCCATCGCCTTTCCTGCGGGTGAGGCGGCGTCACCTTTGTGGATGAGCCAGAACTCGAGCGTTTCTTCGCAGTCGGCGAGCGGTTTCGCCTGGATGTCGTCGGCGATCGATTGGCCGAGGCGGTGATTCATGTCCGGCATGACCGAGACGCCGAGCCCGGCGCCGATCATCCGGCGGGCGGTGTCGTTGGTCAGGACATCACACACGATGGACAGGTCTTCGTCGTCCATGTAGTCCTCGAGAATCGTGCGGAGGTTGTGGCCTCGCCCGAGGGCGACAAGCGGTTCGGCCGCGACCATCTCTCGCGTGATCTCCGGGGCCTTCTGCAAGGGGTGGTCACCGCGGGAGACGAAGACGAGCGGACTCTCGAAGAGGACCTCGACCTCGAGGCCCGCTGGCGGGGTGCCCAGGTTGCTTCGATGACCTCCCGCAACGCCCAGGTCGAACGCTCCGTCGTACAGGCCGTTCGCAACCCCCGGCGCCGAAAGCTCCGAGAGGAGCACTTCGACGTCCGGGAACTGGATCTGTACCCGGCGGATGGCGGCGGGCAGGAAACCGATCACGGCGGTGTTGATCCCCGCTACGCGCAACACACCTGATCGGCCGTGGGCTGCACCCTCGGCGTGGCGCTGGAGCGCCTGCTGGGATCGTAGGACGGCCCGAATGTGAGGCAACAGCTCCTGCCCAGCCGCGCTGAGCGTCGACCCCTTGGAGGATCGAACGAGGAGCTGGACACCGAGTTCCCGCTCGAGCCGGGATATCTGGATCGAGACCGAGATCCTCGACACGCTCAGACTGTCGGCGGCGGCCTTCATCGTGCCGTGGCGCACCACAGCGTCAAGACACTCCAACTGTTGTAGATGCATGGCCATCAAAAGACACTAGCCAGGGCGACCTCGCGAAACGGGTATTGCCCGGATCCGGGGTGCGACATCGTTCTGGGGATTAGGGCACTAAGGCAGGGGCTGGCGCGGAACCGAGCTGTCATCATCGGATCATGGAGGAGCCCTCCGATGCACGTCTCGAGCGACTCGAGGCTCGCGTTCGCGACCTCGAGTCCGAGCTGAACGCTCTTCGGGCACAGGTCGACGCCACATCACCCGCATTCGGTCCAATGCCCGACCAACCCCCT
>JAHEJO010000182.1 GCA_024638805.1 Acidimicrobiales bacterium | reverse complement strand
GGCGACAAGGAGTCGATGATCGAGCTCCACGAGAAACGCATGGCCGAGGCCGCCACCGAGGGCGCCCAGGTGATGTGTTTCCAGGAGTTGTTCTACGGTCCGTACTTCTGTCAGGTCCAGGATGCCGAGCACTACAGCTATGCCGAGGCGATCCCGGACGGTCCGACCACCAAACGGTTCCAGGAGCTGGCGGCCAAGTACGGGATGGTCGTGGTGCTCCCGATGTACGAAGAGGAACAGCCGGGCGTGCTCTACAACACCGCCGCGGTGATCGATGCCGACGGGTCCTATCTCGGCAAATACCGCAAGACGCACATCCCACAGGTCAAGGGCTTCTGGGAGAAGTTCTACTTCCGCCCCGGCAACCTGGGGTACCCGGTCTTCGAGACCGCCGTCGGCAAGGTCGGTGTGTACATCTGCTACGACCGCCATTTCCCGGAGGGTTGGCGAGCGCTCGGCCTCAACGGAGCTCAGATCGTCTTCAACCCGTCGGCGACGAGCCGGGGACTCTCGGCCTACCTTTGGCAGCTCGAACAGACCGCCTCGGCGGTAGCCAACATGTACTACGTCGGTGCCATCAATCGCGTCGGGATCGAACCGCTCGGCGACAACGACTTCTACGGCACGAGCTACTTCGCCAACCCCCGGGGTCAGTTCGTCGACAAGACCGCCTCGGACCAAACCGAGGAACTCGTCGTCCGCGATCTCGATCTCGACATGATCACCGAAGTCCGAGCTCTGTGGGCGTTCTATCGAGACCGACGCCCCGACATGTACGGCAGGATCTGCGAGGACTGATGCCCAGCGATCTCCTGCGCCGGTACCGCCAGACGCTGCCATCGTTCCTGAGCCCGTACTACTCCGAGCCGATCTCGATCGACCGGGGCGAAGGGAGTTACGTCTTCGATCAGGACGGCAATCGCTATCTGGACTTCTTCGGTGGAGTTCTCACGACGATGATCGGGCACAACAACCCTGCCGTGACCGCGGCGGTGAGGGAACAGGCCGGCAAGGTGATGCACACCTCGACGCTGTATCTCAGCGAACCGATGATCGCCCTGGCCGAGAGGATCGCCGGGTTGTCGGGCATCCCGGATGCGAGGGTGTTTCTGACACCCTCGGGTACGGAGGCCAACGACACGGCGATTCTCCTGGCCACGCTGTACCGCAAGTCCAACCAGATCCTGGCGATGCGCAACGGCTACCACGGGCGGTCGTTCACCACCCAGGCGATCACCTCGCATTCGTCGTGGTCGTCGACGAGTCTGTCCGGCCTTCAGGTCACGTTCGTCCAGGGCCCGTACCGGCTTCGCAGTCCGTTCCACGAGCTTGACGACGAGATGTACACCAAGGCGTGCGTCGACGACCTCAGCCAGCTGCTGACCATGACCTCGGCCGGCGATCAGGCCGCCCTCATCGCCGAACCGATCCAGGGTGTCGGTGGTTTCGCCATACCTCCCGACGGTTTCTTCGGTGCGCTCAAGAAAGAGCTCGACAATCACGGGATCCTGTACATCTCCGACGAAGTACAGACCGGCTGGGGACGAACCGGCGACCATTTCTGGGGTTACCAGGCCCACGGTGTCGTACCGGACATGCTGACCTTCGCCAAAGGTGTTGGCAATGGCATCACGCTGGCCGGCATCGTCGCCCGGGCCGAGATCATGGATTCGGTCAACGTGCTGAACTTCAGCACGTTCGGCGGCAATCCGCTCAGCGCGGCCGGAGGGCTGGCCACCATCAACTACGTGATCGACCACGACCTTCAGCACAACGCCAAGGAGATGGGGGCGCGCTTTCGGGCCGGTCTCGACCGCATCGTCAGCGACACGCCCTGGATCGCCGAAGCTCGAGGGCGCGGACTGATGCAGGCGCTCGAGACCGTGGGGCCCGACGGCATCGAACCATCACCGGGACACGCCACCGCCCTGCTCGAAGGGACCAAGAATCACAGCTTGCTCGTCGGCAAGGGCGGGCTTCACGGCAACGTTGTCCGAATGGCCCCGATGCTGAACGTCAGCGCCGACGAGATCGACGAAGGTCTCGCCGCCATCGCAGCCGCCGCCGCCGAAATCGATTGAACAAACCACAACAGGAGGTCCTCACACCATGACGATGCTGATCAAGGGTGGAACGGTCATCAGCGCCACCGGCGCCACCGCAACCGAGGTGCTCGTCGACGGAGAAGAGGTGGTTGCGCTTCTCTCGCCGGACTCGGACTTGGCCGTCAGCGCAGCCGAGTCGGCCGAGATCATCGATGCCACCGGCAAGTACGTGCTACCCGGCGGTGTGGACGCCCACACGCACATGGAGTTGCCATTCGGAGGCACCTATGCCTCCGATACCTTCGAATCGGGGACCAAGGCGGCCGCGTGGGGGGGCACGACCACGATCGTCGACTTCGCCGTGCAGAGCCACGGCCGTCAGGTCCGGGAGTGTCTCGACGAGTGGATGGCCAAGGCCGAGGGCAACTGCGCCATCGACTTCGCCTTCCACATGATCATCGGTGACGTCAATGACGCCTCGCTCAAGGAGATGGACATCCTCGTCGACGAGGGCATCACCAGTTTCAAGCTGTTCATGGCCTATCCCGGTGTGTTCTACAGCGACGACGGACAGATCCTGCGGGCGATGCAGACCGCGGCCGGCAACGGCGGGCTGATCATGATGCACGCCGAGAACGGCATCGCCATCGATGTGCTGGCCGAACAGGCGGTCGCCCGCGGCGAGACCGACCCGCTCTATCACGGGATCGTGCGCCGCGCCGAATTCGAGTCCGAGGCGACCCACCGGGCGATCAAACTGGCCAAGGTCGGCGCCGCTCCGCTCTATATCGTCCACCTGTCCGCATCGGAGGCGCTCACCGAGGTGACCCGGGCCCGCAACGACGGCGCCAACGTGTTCGCCGAGACCTGTCCCCAATACCTCTATCTCAACCTCGAGGATCACCTCGGCGCCCCCGGCTTCGCAGGTGCGGGTTACGTGTGTTCGACCCCGTTGCGCAGCAAACACGAACACCACCACGCCGACCTGTGGAAGGGTCTACGGACCAACGATCTCTCGGTCGTGTCCACCGACCACTGCCCGTTCTGCATGAAGGAACAGAAGGAGCTGGGCACCGAGGACTTCCGGGCGATCCCCAACGGGATCGGTGGTGTCGAACACCGGATGGACTTGATCTACCAAGGTGTCGTGCAGGGCGAGATCTCGCTTCCCCGATGGGTCGAGCTGTGCGCCACCACACCGGCAAGAATGTTCGGGCTGTACCCGAAGAAGGGGGTTATCCAGCCCGGCTCCGACGCCGACATCGTCCTCTACGATCCCGCGGCCAGGTGGAGCATCAGCGTCGACAACCACCACATGAACATGGACTACTCGGCCTACGAGGGCCTGGAGATCGAGGGCAAAGTGGACACGGTGATCTCGAGGGGCCGGGTGGTGCTCGCCGACGGTGAGTTCAGCGGCAACGCCGGCGACGGTCGGTACGTCCGGCGCGGCCTCACCCAGTACCTGATGTAGGAAGTCAATGACCAAGGAGCACAACGAATGAAGCGCATCGGTCACCTGATCAACGGCCAGGCCGTTTCCTCGACGTCGGGTCGCAGCTCACCGGTCTTCAACCCGGCCACCGGGGCCCAGACCGCTGAGCTCGACCTCGCATCGGTCGAGGAGGTCGACACCGCGGTCGCCGCCGCGGCGCAGGCCTTCGAGGAATGGCGGACGGTCAGCATCGCCCGTCGCACCAAGCTGATGTACCGTTTCAGGAATCTCGTCGATCAGAATCAGAACGAGATCGCCGAACGGCTCACCGCCGAGCACGGCAAGGTCCTCAGCGACGCTGCCGGCGAGGTGGCCCGCGGTCTGGAGAACCTCGAGTACGCCTGCGGTATCGCCGAGCTGCTGAAGGGTTCATACAGCGAACACGCGTCCGGTGGCGTCGATGTCTATTCGGTCCGCCAGCCGCTCGGGGTGGTCGCCGGCATCACACCGTTCAACTTCCCGGCGATGGTGCCCCTGTGGACGATCCCCAACGCACTGGCCACCGGCAACACCTACATCCTGAAACCATCGGAGAAGGACCCGTCGGCGCCGATGTTCATCGCCGAACTGGCCCGG
>JAHEJO010000181.1 GCA_024638805.1 Acidimicrobiales bacterium | reverse complement strand
TACGGCCGCACACGGTCCTACAACGCCACGTTCGAGGGCATCGTGCCCTATCTCCGGCGCCGGCACAGGGAGTCCGAATCCGACGGTCAGCGCGAGCAGATCGAGGGCTACATGAGGGAGATCCCGTGTCCGACCTGTGACGGCGCCCGGCTCAACCGGTTCTCACTCGCATGCACCGTCGACGGCCATTCCATCGCCGATATCTGCGGACTCTCGATCGGGGAGGCCGCAAAGGTTCTCGTGGGTCTGAGCCTGTCGGATCGCGATTTGATGATCGCTGAACGGGTGGTCAAGGAAATCAACTCCCGATTGAGCTTTCTTCTCGATGTCGGTCTCGATTATCTCAGCCTTGGACGAGCGGCATCGACGCTCTCGGGCGGCGAGGCGCAACGGATCAGGCTCGCCAGCCAGATCGGTTCGGGCCTCGTCGGTGTCCTCTATGTGCTCGACGAACCGTCGATCGGGCTCCATCAGCGGGACAATGCCAAGTTGATCGAAACCCTGCAACGCCTTCGAGACATCGGCAACTCGGTCGTCGTGGTCGAACACGACGAGGAGACGATCATGATCGCCGATCATGTCGTCGACATAGGACCAGGCGCCGGCGAACACGGCGGTGAGATCGTTTACAGCGGCCCGGTGAAGGGTCTTCTCCGGCGTCGCCGGTCCCTGACCGGTCAGTATCTGTCCGGCAAGAAGTGCATCCCGGTTCCCGAGAAACGCCGAACGGTCTCCGACGAGGTCCTGTCGATTCGCGGCGCTCGAGAACACAACCTCCGCAACATCGATGTGCGGATCCCGCTCGGCTGCTTCGTCACCGTCACAGGCGTGTCGGGATCGGGCAAGAGCACCCTGATCAACGGGATCCTCCTCAAAGCGCTCATGCACGAGATCTACGGGTCCAAGACGCCGCCCGGCCTGCACACCTCGCTCGGCGGCCTGCAGTACCTCGACAAAGTGATCGACATCGACCAATCACCGATCGGGCGGACACCTCGGTCCAACCCCGCCACGTACACGGGCGTGTTCGATCACATTCGCAAGTTGTTCGCCAAGACCAATGAGTCCAAGATCCGGGGGTATCAGCCGGGGCGGTTCAGCTTCAACGTTGCGGGAGGGCGCTGTGAGGCATGTTCGGGTGACGGCACGATCAAGATCGAGATGCACTTCCTTCCCGACGTGTACGTGCCGTGCGAGATCTGCAAGGGTGCCCGATACAACCGAGACACGCTCGAGATCCTCTTCAAGGGGAAGAACATCTCCGAGGTCCTGGACATGCCGATCGCTGATGCGCTCGATTTCTTCGCAAATCAGCCGCCGATCGCCCGTCATCTCCGGACGCTGGTCGATGTGGGGCTCGGCTACGTTCGGCTGGGGCAACCGGCACCGACCCTTTCCGGAGGCGAAGCCCAGCGGGTCAAGTTGTCATCGGAGCTGGCCAAACGTTCGACGGGTCACACGATCTACCTCCTGGACGAACCCACGACCGGGCTGCATTTCGAGGACATACGTCGACTGCTCACGGTGTTGAGTCGTCTGGTCGAGCAGGGGAACACGGTACTGGTGATCGAGCACAACCTGGACGTGATCAAGACCGCCGACCACGTCATCGATCTCGGCCCCGAAGGCGGTAGCGGCGGGGGCACGGTGGTGGCGGCGGGAACACCGGAGGAGGTGGCAGAGGTCAGTGCCAGCCACACCGGACGTTTCCTCAAGACTCTGCTCGACGGTCAGCGCCGCTGAACTCACGGCTGACTTTCTGCTCAGCCCGAATCGCCGACGGCCGATGAATGAGGGGTGCGCCTTTTCGTCGTCGGTTCACTGATCGGGACCCTTCTGTTCTCCGCGATGCTCGTCGAATCTGGCGGTGACCCCTTTGTGATTGCTGCAATCGGTCAGGACAGCCCGGTCGTGCGCACCCTGGTCGAATCGGAATTGGACCGGCCGGTCGTGGTGCGTCCGGGACCGGGTCACGACGGCTCCCTGTTCCTCCTTCAGGCCCGCGATCCTTTCTACCTGGATGACATCACCGCCCAGACCGACCGCCCCGTCTACCGAGGTCAGCGTCTTTTCTACCCCCTGCTCGCCGGTCTGGGAGGTTCGCTTCCGCTGGCGGCGATTCCGTGGGTGATGGCGATGATCCATGTCCTCTCCTTCGGGATCGGCGTGGCCGCCACCGGACGTCTCGTCGAGCGTCAGGGCCACAGCCCCTGGTGGGGGCTCGCGTTCGCGCTCAATCCCGGGGTGTGGGCCGGCCTGCACATCGGCGGCGCCGGAACCCTGGCGCTGGCCACTGGCATTCTGGGGGTCCTCTACACCGACCAGCGGCGCTTTGGCCGTGCGGCAGCGGCGTTCATCGCCAGCGTCCTGACACGAGAGGTGATGCTGCTGATGGTGGCCGGCACCGCTGTTCAAGAGTGGCGGCGGTCCGGCCGACTCAACGCCGGTCTCGTCCTCTGGCCGGTGGCCGCGGCAGCGGTGTTGGCCGGTTACCTGCGTCTCCAGATCGTCTCAAACACCGATGCCGGTGTCGCCAAGAACCTCGGACCGCCCTTCGTCGGGCTGATCGAAGCAGCTCCCTATTGGGTGAGGACACCAGCCGGTCTGCTGTTTGCGCTGACGACGATCACGGCCCTGGTCATCGTGGTCGTGGTTGCGATTCGCACGACCGAGCTTCTGCCGGCCGCCACCGCCCCCTTCGCCGTTCTCTTCGTGATCCTCACCGCGGCCGTGGCCAACGAGAACTTCGACTACAGCCGGGCGATCGCGCCGGTGTACACCGCTGCGGTTCTGGTGCTGGCCCATCACCTGCCGGCGCCGGTCGGTGCAGGCGGGCGGGCCGGCCCAGTATCGGAGTCGGAGGGTCGTGAGCGTACTCTCGGCACATGGCTTCGACCATGGACCCCGCCGACCCACCTGCGGAGGCCAGAAGCTTCCTGACGGAGCGCCACTTGGCCACGCTGACCGTCCTCGCGCCGGACGGGAGCCCGAGGGTCACCCCCATCGGGGTCACGTTCGAAGCGGAGCGACAGCTCGCTCGGGTGATCACATGGGAGGGTTCCTGGAAGGTCCGTCACCTCCGGGCCGGTCACGATGATCGTGTTGCGATCTGTTCGGTCGACGGTGGCCGGTGGCTCACGATGTACGGCAGGGCGAGCGTCACCGCTGAACCCGACGCCATCGCCGAAGGTGTCCGACGCTATGCCCAGAGGTATCGGACCCCCGGGGAGCGTGAGGACCGGGTGGTGATCGAGGTGTCGGTCGAACGAATGATCGGTCGGGTGTGATTCACAGTCAGGAACGCTCTCGCCAGCAGCGGATCAGCATTCGGATGGCGTCGACTCCGTCTCGAAACCCGATCTTCTTCCCCTCGGACTTGTCCCGGCCGTCGTAGGAGATCGGGACCTCGACGATCCGTTCGCCCCTCCGGAGCAGCAGTGCGGTGACCTGAGGTTCGAAATCGAATCTGTCGGCGGTCAAGGGCAACTCGGCGAGGAGGCCGGCGTCGATCAGTTTGTAGCATGTCTCCATGTCGGTGATCCCCGAGCCGAACAGCACTTTGGTCATCAGCGTCAGAAAACGGTTGGCGAGGTAGCTGTGCGTCTTCATACCTTGGCGGTTGCCGAGGAACCGCGAGCCGTAGACCACGCGTGTGTCGCCCCGGAGCACCGGCGCGAGCAACTCGGGCCAATCCCGAGGGTCGTATTCGAGATCGGCGTCCTGAACGAGGACGAAGTCGCCGCCGGCCTCGAGGAAGCCGAGGCGGAGCGCAGCGCCTTTTCCCCTGTTCGTGTCGCTGGTGATCACCCTCAGCCGCGGATCCTGGAACCCGCTGAGGATCTCGAGGGATGCGTCGGTCGACCCGTCGTCCACGCAGATGATCTCGAGCTCGGTCGGGAGATCCACCTGGAGGAATGTCTTGAGAGCGTCGAGTAGCGTATCCGCTTCGTTGTAGACGGGCACGATCACCGACAGGAGCAGCGTCTCGGTTCGGGCGCGTGGCGGTTTCGCACGTGGCGTCGGGGGAGCGGACAACGCGATTCGGGACGCGGGATGCATACATCTCCCATCGGTGCAAAGGCGACGTTCTCAACCATCCGGTTCCGTCCAGATCTGAGCAGGCTCATCG